>MPMT01000059.1 GCA_002238645.1 Alphaproteobacteria bacterium bin52
TGGCAGCGCAGGCGTCCTGAGGCGGTGGGCTTCACGACAAAGGTGAGCAGCGGCAAGGACAAGTTCGGTCGCGACCGCATACACACGGTCTGCGGTCTGCTGATGCATTCGAGCCTGGCGGTGACGACCGATGGGCTTCCTCTGGGAATCGCTGCGATCAAGTTCTGGAACCGCAAGAAGTTCAAGGGTACGGCGGCGCTCAAGAGGAAGGTCAATCCGACGCGCGTGCCGATCGAGGGCAAGGAGAGCATGCGCTGGCTGGCCAATCTGCGCCAGTCCCGCCGACAAAATCAGCCCAAGTTACCCTGCGGTCTTCCTCGGATGCTTACCTCCTTCTTGGTCATCACGGCGCACTAAGACCGTATGTCCTATTCCACAACGACATTTATCAGTTCCGGGTGAAGGCAGACGATGCCTGTGCGGTAACGAGAACCGAGCGCGGTCAGGTATCGCTTCACCATCCCGACGGGTGGCCGCGCCGGCTCGACCCCTCCGGTCCGATCCGCTACCGCTACGAGGCCTACGAGACGCGCCCGATTCGCCTTCAGGCGGGCGACCGCATCCGCTGGACGCGCAACGACCTGAAGCGCGGCCTGGTCAATGGCGACGAGGCGGAGATCCTCTCCATCGGCTACCGGTCCGTGAAGCTGGCGGCGGATGACGGCCGCACCCTGTCATTGCGCCGGGACGATCCGCAGCTGCGCCATGTCGACCATGCCTGGAGCGCGACCCTGCATGCGGCGCAGGGCACGACCCGCGACAATGTCATCGCAGTGCTGGACTCGGGCCATAGCGCGCCTGTGGACCGGGCAGCGTTCTATGTCGGGATCAGCCGGGCGCGGGACAATGCGGTGGTGCTGACAGACAACCGCGAGGACCTTGTCGAGGCGCTGGAGGCGCATGCGGGTCTGCCGATGACGGCGCTGGAGGCGGTGGGCGAGGATATTGCCCCGCCTGCGCCTGTGCCCTTGCGCATACCGGAGCGCGAGGCGGTCTGGCCGGAACTGTCGGCCTGGCGCGCGCTGGAGGAGGCGGCACGGCAGCAGGGCACGATTCCCTTCTACGTGGACGGATGCGCGGAGGCGGTCCAACGGCTCGCCGAACTCGGCCGCGCCCCCGGCATATTGAGCGGCGTCGCCGCCGAGGCGCAGCGCGCGGCCGAGACGCATGAGGCGGCAAGGGCGGCGCGCGCCACCCTCGACCGGCTGCACGAGGGACTGAGCGCCGAAATCGCCGGGCGGGCCGGGCTCACCGACGGGACCGGCGACAGCGGGCGTGACTACGTGTTCTGGTGCGCGGGAGCGCTGCAGCTCCGGGCCGAGGCGGACGGGATCGCCGGAGAGGAGGAACGCTACCGGCCACACCACCGGCTGGGACACGATCCCTTAGCCGAGCCGCCAGGCTGTCCGAATAGGCGAGGCCACCTCAAGCTGACCATCCGCAAACGCCGCTTGGCCCATCGCCAACAAGCGGCGTAACATCAATCGCAACGAGCCAGAGCCTCCTTTAGAAAACAGCCCCCGGCGGCCCATTCATTCTGATGACGGACATGCTGAATGACAGATTAAGGGTTCAGATATGACGACGCCGGACGAGCGATTAGCAAAGCCTGACATCGAGATGAAGTTGCTGCGCGCGTTTGTCAGCGTTGCTATCGAGCAGAGCTTCACGGCCGGAGCCCGGTTCGTCGGGTGTTCTCAGGGCGCTATATCGACCCGTGTTCGAATGCTCGAGGAACAGGTCGGGGAGCGTTTGTTCCACCGGAACCGGTTGAATGTGCGGCTGACGCTAGCGGGCGAGAAGCTGTTCCCGGCTGCGCGCAGCCTTCTCGATCAGCATGACCGCCTCTTCCGTAATGCGCGGTCCCGGGCCGTTGCTGGCACGGTCCGGATAGGCGCAGTCGACGGGTTTGGAGCGGCGATGCTGGCGCCGCTTCTTGAGCGTATCCGTGAGCATTATGCAGCCATCGATCTGCAAATCGTCTGCGACTTCAACCACGGGCTGCGGCGGTCCGTCGAAGCGAGCAGTATCGATCTCGCGCTGCTTTTGCTGGCAGAGGAAACGCCGACGGCAATGTTGCTTGGTCGGTCCCGTCTTCGCTGGGTAGGCACACCGGACTACGTGTTCGGACAAGACAGGCTCATCCACTTGGCGGGCTATCCGGAAGGCTGCCCGGTTCGGGCCTCCGCGCTAGCTGCGCTGGAGAGTCATGACATTGCGTACTGCCTGACGGCGACAAGCTGGAGCGACCGGCTTCTCGGCCACGCCATCCGGTCGGGTCGAGCGATTGCTGTCATGCCGGAAAACCTGGTGCCCGAGGACATGAAGGTCCTCTTCCGGCCGTTCCACCTGCCCGGATTAGGCGAGATTGGCGTCCAGCTTCTGGAACGGCCTGATCTCGACAATGAGGCTGCACGGGTCGTCAGTCGCGAAATTTCAGATAACTTCCGTGATCGTTAGTGCCCTAATTGGCCATAAGTGTTAACGGCGGCGGAATAATGATGGAGTGGACGCCTCCTCCCGCCGGCATCGCGATGTACCAAGGTGGTGGTGCATTCGAACCCCCTGAAGGAGATTTCCTGGCGCTTGCGCATATGGTCCTTGACCGCCGCCTCGCGGGCACGAACCAGGTCGCGCATCGCCTCATGGGCTTCGTCCGGCGTCCAGATTGCGGTGAGCTCGCCGGCTCGGTACAGCCGCGCCAGCTTCACGGCGTCGCGGCGGTTCGTCTTCACCCGATCACCGGGCCGGCGTGGAATCAGGGAAGGGGCGATAACGGCGCATTCGTGGCCAAGACCCTCGATCAACCGCTGCAGCCCGTAGCCCGTCGGCCCCGCCTCATAGCAGAAGCGGAGTTCTACGCCTGGCCGTTCCAGCTTGCGCACGAAACGACGTACAGAACCGCCGTCCGAGCCGATCTCGTCGAAAAACCTGACCTCACCATCGCGTCCGCCATCAGCCACCGCGACGGCGTGGCGATCCTTCGACACGTCCATTCCGACGAAAAATTCGCTACACTCGGCCATGGTTCGCCCTCCCGGCTTGAGGCTCTGCTCGACGAGCAACCCTCGTTGAAAGCCGCCAGTGTAGGGCGAACCGCCCCGCCACAAGCCAGCCGCAGAAGGACATACGGTCTTACTTTAGGTCGCGTACCTAACGGAATTCGATCTCGTGTCTGCCTCAGGCAGCCTCTGGCGCGCGCTCCTGCCTCCCCACACCGGTTCCGTCGTTCACGAATCCCGTGAACCCTCCGGAAATCCATTCCGGGGCGGCGTTCTGCGTCTCCTGACAGCTGATGTGCGATTCAAATTGTTTGCCAATAGTTTGCCAAACTGCCGAATCTAATTGTCTGGAAATGAAAAAGCCCTTGAAAACATCATTGTTTTCCATGGTTTCGGTGGTTGCGGGGGCAGGATTTGAACCTACGACCTTCAGGTTATGAGTTTGATGCGTTCGATGCGCCCAAGCCACGGACTTCCAGTACTGTGCGCATTGACCACCTCCGTTCGTTCGGATCAGCACGGCCTGACGGAACGTTTACGGTTGCCGGAACACTTGCCGCGCACGGTGCCATCGAGAGCCAACGGCGTCCCCACCGGGTGATTCAATCCGCATACCTTGTGATTACACATCTCCCAGGTCGGAAGATTTCTCCATACAACACGTCGACTTAGATTGATTCTCCATCCAAATGATACCAAGAACATGCCCGAATTGATGTGGCGCCGCCCGTCACGGGCGGCCGGGACCGTCACGCTATCGGGTCCGGATGCGGTAAGCTGGCCCGGCGGGGAACCGATGGGAGAGGGCAACGGCATGCATTATCGAGTCTATTCCGGAAGCGACGGGCAGTCGCACATCGAAGAGTTCGAGATGAGCGCGGCGGGCACATTCTGCTTCGCCACGATCGAGGGGGAGGCGCTGGTCTTCCGCCGGGAGCCGATGCCCGGCTGGCACAACTGCCCCCGCCGCCAGTTCGTCATCACCGTGCACGGAGAGGTGGAGCTGGGCTTCGGCGACGGCACGACGCAGCGCGTGAAGCCCGGCGACCTCTGCCTGATGGAGGACCACACCGGCCAGGGTCACACCACCACCGTCGCGAAGGGTCCCTGGCTGTCCATTCAGGTTCCGGTGAGCATGGATGCCGAGATCGTCCTTTCCTCGCCGTCCGGCGAACGGGTCGTGTGACCCGGCGGTTGCCCAAGGGATGACAACAACGGGAAATTCGGACTCGGACAACCGGCGCCGCGCGAGGAAGACCGGCGTTTCCTGTGCGGCGGCGGACGCTACACCGGCGATATCGACCTGCCCGGCCAGGGCCTGGTCGTGGCTCCTGCGCGCCCCCCGGCGCATGCCCGCATCCTGTCTATAGACGCCCGGGCCGCGCGGCGGGCGCCGGGCGTGCCGGCGGTCTTCACCGGCGAGGACATTGCCGCCGCCAGCCTCGGCGGCATGCCGAGTTTCATTGTCGATGCCGGGACGCTAAAGCGGCCGGACGGCGAACCGATCTTCCAGCCTCCACGCCCCGCCCAGGTTCGCGACAAGGTCGCCTTTGTCGGCGACTATGTTGCGTTCGTGGTCGCGGATACGCGGGACCGGGCGCGCTGCGGCGGAGCTGATCGAGGTCGAATACGAACCGCTGCCGGCCAACAGTCGTCGGATGAAGAGGGGTCCGCCGGCGCCTCGGCGGGTTCCTCGTGACGATCCGGGTCGGAGGAGCGATCGGGCGATGACTGCTCGGCGTCGCCCTGATCCTGCGCGCCAGGCGTGCGCTCAAACGCGCTCCTGTTGGCGCGCATCCACGCCTGCACCTGCTCGACGGTGGAAAGCCGGAGCGATGCCCCCGTCCTGAGCTTTCTGACGAACAAGGGCGGGCGGCAACGGACCCGAACCTGCGGTGCCCTATTCCGCTTTCGGACAGGAACGCCTCGACCTCGCTGACGAAACCGGGGCCGATCGGCGCCTCCCTCATGTTGCAGAGCAGCTGGTCGGCCTTGTCGAGCCTGATCGAGGCTCCGGTCATGAGACGCGGGACCATCGACGGATCGCCGACCGCGAAGGCGCCCAGTCTCCGTTCGCTCATCTGCGAGTGCGAGAGGTACGCCTCAACGGCCTGCCGGATTGGATCGTCGAGCGTCGCCATGGAAACACACCCCGGTCGGGATTCAGCCGGTCCCGCTGGTGGCCGGGCGGCACGTGGAAGATCTGTCGACTGCCGATCATGCCGGCGCCGGGATTCCGGCTTCGCGTCCGCGCAAATCCATTCAATGCGTTCATGCGCCCGGGTCTCACACCGTCAGGCGGCGTCAACGAGTCTTGGTCGCAGCCTCGCCTCGATCCACGCCTCGAGGTCGAAACGCGCGTACAACACCCGGCACCCGAACTTGTGGAACGGCGGACCGCCGCCGGTGACCCGGTAGCGGCTGAGCGTTCGGTATGAGAGCCCGACGACGGCGGCGGCCTCGCGCTCGGGGAGAAAGGTCCTGCCGTCGAGCTTCCGAATCCTCGCGTCGTCGTCGGTCCACGGCGCGAATGCTCCGCCGAGCCCGTAGGGAGGTACCGTGACATCGCTTTCGAGCAGCCAGGCGATGCCCAGGCCAAACGCCACATCGACACCCTTCCGCGCTGTTGGAAGCAATATTTCGTCCGGGACAACCCGCTCAAGGTCTTCGGCCTCCGGGTCTACCCCAACGGCGGCAAGCGCTACATCGCCCAGGCCTTCCGGCAGCGAATGACCATCCGCGTCCAGATCGCCCGCTCAGAGGTTCTCCCCTTCGAGAAAGTCCGGGCGCGAGCGCGCCAGGCCATCGCCGCCGCCGCGAGCGTCGGTTTCCTCAGCCGGTAGCAAGCGCCTCCGCCTTCGTAATCCAGCGCCCCACCTGCGAGTGCATCCAGCTGTCGGAGTTCCACACGGCTGCCACATCCTTCTCACCCCGGATGTCATCCGCGATTCCGCGTGGCCTCTTGCCGGCCCCGAGCCCGGCCAGCACCGCCACCAGCCTGTCGATCTCCTGAACCCCGAACCCGCCCGTTCCGAGGGGCCGGAAGACCCGCTACGCTTCAGAAGTCCAGAAGGCGCCGGACCGAGAGCGGCATTCTCGGCCCGACCAACGGCTCCGCGCCAGGCTCCAGCACGCCCTCCGGCATCCCCTCCTGCTGCCGGAACGGCGAGGCGGGGCCGTCCTCCTTCCGGGGGTCTTCCCAGGAGAACAGCTTGAACCGCTCCGCCACCAGGTCGGCCTCCGTCTGTACGCGGAACTGCGCCAACAATTCTGGAATTGCCTGCGACGCTCCCGCCGTATTCCGAACCGCAGCCTGTGGCCAGTATTCGCGAAGCCGGGGATGGACGTTCTCGCGCCAAATCCGCTCCCGTTCCCCAGGTTCGTCCTTGAGACGTCTCTTCAGGCTTCCGAGAACCGTCTTGAGACCGTTTTCCTGTAAGGCGTCGACAACGCCGCGACTCTCTTGCTCGGTCAGTTCTTCGGGCGCTTCCAGGCAAACCGTCATGAGAAGGTTCCTGAGGTTACCGAGCTTCCGAACTTCCGGTCCCTCGCTTTGCAAGAATTCGAGAAACGATCCCTTGAGCGCTCGCAGAAGGTCGGGACCAACCCTCGGCGACCAGCCGTGGTCCCAGCGGCTCGACAGGCCCGTGTCGCGGTTTCGGAAGGACGGGTGACTTCCGCGCGCAACAAGAGGATCGTCCGGGCGAACGCGGTTGCAAGGTGATTGTCCACATTCTCCGGGCAGGACACATCGCGCGCTCCTCCCACCGCCTTGTGATCGGCGGGTTTCGCCATAGACTGCGCGATATCAGGGGCGCGGCGTGGGGGGAAACCCGGTGAGCACTGCAATCAATGGCCTCGATCACGCGATCATCGCGGTGAGCGACCTCGAGGCGGCCCGGTCGAGGTTCGAGGCGCTCGGCTTCACCTGTGCCCCGCTCGGCAACCATGTCGGCAAGGCGACGGCGAACCACTGCATCATGTTCCCGGACAGCTACCTCGAGCTGGTGGGCATCAACGAGCCGGACAATCCCGACACCCTTGACCTCGCCGGTTTCTTCGCCTCCCGCGGAGAGGGCCTGGTGCAGGTCGCGCTCGCGACACCGGACGCCGATGCGGCCCGGGCGGAGATCGAGGTCCGCGGTTTCGCACCGACCGGTCCGGACGACCTGGCACGCCCGCTCGAGGACCCGCCCGGGGCGATGGTGCGGTTCCGGAACCTCCAGATCCCGCACCACGAGACCGGTGGCCTGGGCACCTTCCTCTGCGGCCATACCACCCCTGCGCTGATGCGTCCGGCAGGATCGACGCAGCACCCGAACGGCGCACGCAACCTCGTGGCGGCACTCGCGATCGCCGACAACCTCGAGGCGGTCTCGGGCCCGTGGTCGCGCCTGCTCGGACGCGCCGCATCGAGACCGGATACCGGAACCGCCATCCTGGATGCCGGGCGCGGCGAGGTGCTCGTCACCTCTCCGGACGACCGTGCCCGGGATCACCGGATCGCGGACCTCATCCCGACCGCTTCACTGTCCGCCGCGCTCCCCGCACGCCCCTTCTGGTGCTCGATCAGGATCGAGGTCGCCTCGATCGATGCCCTGCGCGACAGTCTCGGAGGCATCGGTGCCGTCATCGCGGAGACCGGGCCGGACTGGCTGCGCATCACCGAGTGCGGTGTGCACATCGCATTCACGGGCCCGTCGCGCGCTTACGATCGCGCGGTTTGGTCATAGACTGCCGCCCGACGCCGGCGGACGGGAGACGAGCGCATGTACGAACTCGAGGATTTCGGGAGTTTCCACGTCGGTGGACGGCTGATCGAGGTGTCGGGGGAACCGTCCCGGACCGTCGCCTACGCACCAGGCATGGAGATCGAATACGACCCGAACGGCAGGTTCCGGATCGAGCAGGTCTACGTGCAGTACTTCGTCCCTCGCCAGCGCCGCTTCGAACCCGCACTGGTGCTGCTGCACGGCGGCGGGCTGACCGGCGCATGCTGGGAAACCACACCGGACGGACGGGCGGGCTGGCTGCATCACTTCCTCGCCCAGGGCTTCGCGGTCCATGTCATCGACAACGTCGAGCGCGGCCGTTCCGGGTTCTGCGCCGTCGAAGGGGTCTGGGACGGCGTGCCGCTGGCCCGTACCCTGGAAGAGGCGTGGGACCTGTTCCGCTTCGGGCACCCGGACGACTTCGAGGCGCGGGTGCCGTATCCAGGCCAGCGGTTCCCGATCGGCCATCTCGAGCAGTTCCAGCGCCAGTTCGTGCCACGCTGGACCTCGACGTCGGAGGCACAGGTTCACGGCGTGTCCGCGGCACTCGAGCGCATCGGCCCCTGCGTCATGGTCTGCCACAGCCAGGGCGGCTACCTCGGCTCGCGCGCAGCCGCCGCACACCCCGGGCTCGTCCGCGGCCTGGTCTGTGCCGAGGCGGCAGCCTACCCGGATGCCGACGGGCTTGCGGCCGGGACCGGGTTTCCGTGGCTAATGCTGCTGGGCGACTACCTCGACCGGACCGAGCGCTGGGCCAGGGGATCGGAGGCTGCACGCGGTTGCGCCGGCGAAATCGTCCGGCTCGGAGGCCGGGCCGAGGTGGTGGAACTGCCCGACGTCGGCTTTGCCGGAGCGTCGCACATGTACATGATGGACGGGCATTCCGCCGGGATCGCGGCGTGGCTTGGCGACTGGATCCGGTCGCGTTGCTGAGCGCCCGGGTCAGGCCTGCACGATCTTGCCGGGATTCATGATGTTGTCCGGGTCGAAGGCCCGCTTGACCGCCACCATCAGCGACAGCGCCGCACCGTGCTCGGCCTCGAGGAACTTCATCTTGCCGTAGCCGACCCCGTGCTCGCCGGTGCAGGTTCCGCCCATGCCGATCGCCCGCTCGACCATCCGGTCTGAATGGGCCTGGGCCTGGTCGAGTTCATCCTGGTTCTCCGGGTCTACCAGGTAGACGAGGTGGAAGTTGCCGTCGCCGACGTGACCGACCAGCGGTGCGATCAGCCCGGTTCCCTCGAGGTCCTCCCTGGTCCGTGCAATGCACTCCGCAAGCCGCGAGACCGGCACGCACACATCGGTGGTCCAGCCCTGGCTGCCCGGCCGCAACGCCAGTGCCGCGTAATAGGCATCGTGACGCGCCTGCCACAGCCGGTTGCGGTCTTCCGCCCGAGTCGTCCACCTGAAGGCGCTGCCCCCGAACTCCTCCGCGATCGCCTGCACGCTCTCGGCCTGCTCGACCACGCTGGCCTCGGTGCCGTGGAACTCGAAGAAGAGAGTGGGACGGACCTCGTAGCCCTCGAGTTTCGAGTAACTGACGCAGGCGCCCATCTGGGTCGCGTCGAGCAGTTCCATCCGGGCCACGGGGATCCCCGACTGGGTCGTCAGGATGGTGGTGCTGACCGCGCTGTCGAGGTCGGGAAACTGGCACACCGCGGACGAGATCGCCTCCGGGATCCCGTACACCTTGAGCGTGATCTCGGTGATGACACCGAGCGTCCCCTCCGACCCCACCAGCAGGCGGGTCAGGTCGTACCCGGCCGACGACTTGCGCGCGCGCCGACCCGTGCGGACCACGCGCCCGTCCGGCATCACCACCTCGAGCGAGAGCACGTTCTCGCGCATGGTGCCGTACCGCACCGCGTTGGTCCCTGATGCCCGGGTCGCGGTCATGCCGCCGATGGTCGCGTTCGCACCCGGGTCGATGGGAAAGAACAGGCCGGTATCGCGCAGGTACTCGTTCAGCTGCTTGCGGGTCACACCGGGCTGGACCGTGACGTCCAGGTCCTCGGCGTTGACCGCGAGCACCTGGTCCATGGCCGACAGGTCGATGCAGAGCCCGCCGCGCAGTGCCGCCACGTGACCCTCGAGCGAGGTCCCGACACCGAACGGGACGACCGGGAACCGGTGTTCGGCGCACACCGCGACCGCCTCGGCGACCTCCGCCGTCGACTCCGGGAAGAACACGCCGTCAGGCGCAACCGCCTGGTGATAGCTCTCGTCCTTGCCGTGGCGTTCACGGATTGCCGCCGACAGGCTCAGACGGTCACCGAAACGCTGCTTGAGGACCCCGAGAACGCGGTCCCGGAGTTCGGGGTCGGACGGTCGCGCATCGACCCGCATCAGGGTCCCTCCTGTCTTCGTTCAGCCGCTTACGCAACCTCGAGGCGCCGGGCGCCGGCCAGTTGCTGAGCCACCAGTCTGGCATATCGGCCGCCGGCCGCAAGCAGCTCATCGGGTGTCCCGGTCTCCACCACCCGTCCCGCATCCAGCACCACGATCCTGTCGGCGGTGCGTACCGTGGACAGGCGATGGGCAATCACGATGGTGGTGCGGTCCGCGCGCAGCATGTCGAGCGAGCGGCGCACCTCCGCCTCGTTGGTCGCATCGAGATGACTGGTCGCCTCGTCGAGCACCAGGACCGGTGCGTCCTTGAGGAAGGCGCGGGCGATCGCAACCCGCTGGCGCTGTCCGCCTGACAGGCTGGTTCCACGTTCACCCACCATGGTGTCGAGCCCTTCGGGAAGAGTGTCGACCAGGGGGCCGAGCGACGCCCGCTCGAGCGCGTCGCGCAGTTCCTCCGGTCCGGCGGTCGGGCGAGCGATCATGACGTTCGAGCGCAGCGTGTCGTTGAACAGGTAGGTGTCCTGTGCGACCAGCGCGATCCTCGCGCGCAGTTCGTGGAGCCGGTAGTCCCGCAGGTCGGTTCCGTCGAGCAGGATCCGGCCGCTGTCGGGATCCCAGAACCTGAGCAGCAGATGGGCCATCGTGGTCTTGCCAGCACCCGACGCGCCGACCACGGCCACGGTCGACCCGGCCGCTATCTCGACATTGACGCCCGCAAGCGCGCGGTACCGCACCCCCGGATAGGAGAAGGTCACGTCCTCAAGCATCAGCCCGGCCCGCGCCGCGGCCGTGTCCGCGCCGGGACCGTCGGTGACCGGAACCGGCTCATGCTCCAGCGCGTAGTAACGCCGGGTCGCCCCCAGCGTATCAGCGAGTTGCCGGCCGATCTGCGCGATCTCGGAGACCGGCAGGAAGGCCGACATGGCGAGCAGGGTCAGCAGCGGCAGGATGCCCGCATCCACCGAGCCGGTCTGCACCATGAATGCCCCCGTCACCACCACCGCCAGTCCGCCGAGCCCGGTCAGGACCTCGAGTATCGACTGCTGCAGCGTGAGTTCGCCGAAGTACGGCAGCCTGAGCGCGATGTGGAGATCGGCAAGCCGGTCGAAGCCGGCGACACGCCGGCCCTCGTCACGGAAGGCGACGATCTCGGCCAGTCCCTGGATCGAGTCGACGGCAAAGGCTCCGAGTTCCCCCGCCGCCTCCCGGGCCCGCGATCCCAGCTGGTCGACCCGCCCGCGCATCAGCAGCGGGCTCAGTCCCACCGCGAGCAGGAACGGCAGCAGGGCAGCAGCGATCCACGCACTTTCGGACCCCAGCACTACCAGGGTGATCGCGGGGACCAGCACAGCGACGAAGGCGGGCGCCACGGTGTGGGCGAAGAAGTACTCGATCAGCTCGATGTCGTGGGTCACCAGGTTCATGAGGTCGCCGGTGCGCCGGCGCACCAGATAGCCTGGCGCGAGCGCATCGAGCTTGCGGAAGGCGGCGATGCGCATCTCCGCCAGCAGGCGGAACGCCATGTCGTGTGCGATCCACGATTCAAGCCAGTGCAGCACACCGGCGAGCGGCGCCAGGGTCCACAGCCACACCAGGTAGACATCCCATGGTTCGCCGTTCTTCAGGGCGAGCACGATCAGCGCACTGACCACACCGACGCCGATGAAGGCAAGCACCCGGGCGACACCACACAGGAAGGTGAGCGCCAGCCGGCCCTTCCACGGCATGATCACCCGCATCAGGTTGGTAACCACCTGGGTCCAGTTCAGACCCTCCGCCCTGATGACGCCCTCGGTCGGGGCCGGCCCGTCCTGCGCCCGCTCCTGCGGTTCGACCATCGCCAGCCGGTGGGCAGGACTGACAGGCCCGGCGCCCGCGGGCGCGGCGTCGGCCTCCTGCGCCTGTTCGCGCATCAGCGCGGCGTAGGGACCGCCGGCGGCCAGCAGCTCGCGGTGGGTTCCGGTTTCGGCCACCCGCCCGTCCTCGAGCACCACGATCCGATCGCAGTCGATGACGCTGGAAAGCCGGTGCGCCAGGATCAGGGTGGTCCGGTTGCGCATCAGGGCGTCGAGGGCTTCCTGGATCACGGTCTCGTTCTCGGCATCGACCGCCGAGAGCGCCTCGTCGAGCACCAGGACCGGAGCGTCGCGCAGCACCGCGCGCGCAATCGCCACCCGCTGTCGCTGACCGCCCGACAGCTTGATGCCCTTCTCGCCGATCACCGTGCCGTAACCGCCCGGCAACGATTCGACGAAATCGTGGATATTGGCCACGCGCGCGGCCGCGGCCACCTCGTCCATGTCGGCTTCCGGCCGGCCCATGCGGATGTTCTCGCTGATGGTGCCATGGAACAGGAAGGTGTCCTGGTTGACCACGGCGATTGAACTGCGGATCTGCGCGAAGCTCATGGCGCGCACATCGCGACCGCCGATCAGGACCCTGCCGGTGTCGGGATCGAAGAACCGCAGCAGCAGGCGGACGATCGAGGACTTGCCGCTGCCGCTTGCGCCGACCACGCCCACGCGTTCGCCCGGTGCAACCGCGAGGTCCAGGCCGGCATGCACGGTCCGGCGCGTGCCGGGGTAGCGGAAGGTCACGTTCTCGAGCGCAAGCGACGGTTCCGGGTTATCCGCGCCCCGTGTCCCCGCCGCGTCCTCGACCTCGGGCTCGGCGTCGAGAATGCGGTAGATGCCCTGGGCCGCCGACAGTCCCACCATCCCCTGGTGCAGCACGCTGCGCAGGTCGCGCATCGGCCGGAACACCTCCACGCCCATCATCAGCACGATCAGCAGCGAGACCAGTTCCATCTCGCCGGACTGGACCCGCGCCGCCCCCAGCGCCAGCGCCGCCGCCGCCCCGATCGCGATCGAGCAGTCGGTTATCCCCCTGGAGAGTACATTGGTGCCGAGGACCCACATGGTTCGCCGGAACAGGTCGCGCGCCTTCAGCTCGAGCACGTCGGCGCGGGCACTGCTCTGGCCGAACGCCTTCAGCGTCGCCAGTCCCTGCACGGAATCGAGAAATTCCGAGGCGAAGGCGGCATAGGACACCTGGCGCTTCTGCGACGTGGAGATGTCGAGGCCGTGCCAGGTGGCCGGCAGCGCCAGCGCCACCAGGGCGGCGGCGCACAGCACCGCCGCGACCGGCAGGTCGATCCAGGCCACGGCGGCGAAGATCACGACCGGGGTCAGGACCGAGACCATCAGCTGCGGCAGGTATTGCCCGAAGTAGGATTCCAGCTGCTCGACACCGTCAACCAGCGACAGGGTCAACGCCCCTGAGCGCTGCCGGCCGGCGTAGGCGGGGCCGAGTTCCGCTATCCGGCCGAACAGGGTCCGGCGCAGGTGCTTCTGCACCGCCGCCGCGGTCCCGTGGGCAATCATGATACGCCAGTGCTCGACGGCGCCCCGCGCCACCATCACGACGGCGATGGCGAGTGCGGGGACCGCGATCTCGGCCAGGCTGTCGCCGAGGATGACCCTGCCGAGCAGCCAGCCGAGCAGGGCCAGCCGGGCCACGCCGAGGCAGACACCGACCATTCCGATCGCGACGCACAGCGCAATCCGCGAGCGCACACCCCTGGTGAAGCCCCACAGCCGCCAATCGAAATGCATGTTGCCTGTCTTTCGTCAGTCGCGGGGGTCAGTTACCCGGCTGCGGCCCGTCATAGCCCTCGACGATCACCAGGTCGCCGTCCGAGTGCGGGAGGCGCAGCGCCTTCGCCTCCTGATACTCCGGCGAGTCGTAGCAGTCGAGGGCGTCCTGGTAGCTCGGGAACTCGAGCACCACCGAGCGCGAACGCACCGATCCCTCCTGGAGCCGGCTTTCGCCGCCGCGCACCAGGAACCGGGCGCCGAACTTCGCGAACGCTACCGCGTTGGCGGCAATGTACCTGCGGTAAGCCTCCGGGTCGTGCACGTCCACGCTCGCGATCCAGTACCCCCGTGCCATGTCACCTCCACCTTCGAACCGGTCAGGGCCGCAAGTGTAGGCCCGGGCGCGGCACGACCGCAAACTGCTCGGTCCCGCCCACCGTCGCGGCAAGCCGCCCGCGTCGCGCAGCCGCCATGACAAAAGGAGGTGCCCATGGACGCGTTCCGTGCTTTACATTGACAGATCAACGCATATCGGTGTGGTGGTTTCCGCAGGCAGGCAGCGGAGGGGGAAATCGTGGCCCGCACAGTCGACGCAGTCATCATCGGTGCCGGTGTCATCGGTGCCAGTATCGGTCACCAGCTGGCACTCGCCGGACGGAAGACGCTGAACGTCGACCGGCTGCCGGCGGCAGGCTACGGCCCGACGAGCAATTCCTGCGGCATCATCCGGGTTCACTACTCGACCCGGACCGGAGTGGCACTGGCGCACGAGGGCTACCACTGCTGGCGCAACTGGGCCGAACACCTGGGCGCGGAGGACGAACGCGGGCTGGCGGAGTTCAGGGACTGCGGATGCCTGGTGATCCGTACCGGCGGGCAGGATCATCTTTCGCCGGTTCTCGGTCACCTGGACGCGCTCGGCATCCCCTACGAGGACTGGGACCGGGAGGCGATCGCCGCCCGGCTGCCGTTCTACGCGCTCGAACGGTTCTCACCGCCCAGGGTCATGAGCGACCCGCTGTTCGGCGAGCCGTCCGGCGGGATGGTCGAGGGCGCGGTGTACTTTCCGACCGCTGGCTACGTGGGAGACCCGCAACTTGCGACCCACAACCTGCAGCGCGCCGCTGAGGCCGCCGGCGGGACCTTCCTGTTCGGGCGCACCGTCACCGCCGTCCTGCGGTCCGGTGACCGGGTATGCGGTGTCGAGCTCGACGACGGTGAGCGGATCGAGGCTCCGGTCATCGTCAATGTCGCCGGCCCCCACTCGGCACGGATCAACCGCATGGCCGGGGCCGACGCGGACATGACCATCAGCACCCGGCCAATCCGCCAGGAGGTGGCGCATATCCCGGCACCGCGCGGGATCGAGTTCGAACGTGACGGGCTGGTGGTCTTCGACGGCGACATCGGCTGCGCCGTCAGGCCCGATTCCGGCAACCATGTCCTGATCAGCAGCGAACTGCCGCCGTGCGACCCGCGCGAGGAGGTCGACCCCGACGACTACAACCGGGACCTGACCGACCAGGCGCTGAACCAGGCGTACCGCTACGCCCAGCGGGTCCCGACGCTCGAGGTCTCCCCGCGGCCGGGCGGTGTGGTGGGTCTCTACGACGTGTCCGACGACTGGCTGCCGATCTACGACCGGGCCCGGCCGCACGGGTTCTACATGGCGATCGGCACCAGCGGGAACCAGTTCAAGAACGCACCCTGCGCCGGCAGGATGATGGCGGCCCTGATCGAGTACTGCGAGGCCGGCAACGACCATGATGCCAGTCCGCTGCAGTACCGTCTCGAGCGGACCGGGCGGACTATCGACACGGCCGGGTTCTCGCGCCGGCGTTCGGTCACCAGCGAGAGCAGCTTTTCGGTCCTGGGCTGAAGGTTCGACCGGCCCGAACCGGCTGTGCTAGGCTGTTATCTTGGACTGCGACCGCTCCGGAGGCACCGATGACAGAAGCCGTGGTTGCGCATCTCGCCGAGGCGCCATGCGTGTCCTTCGGACCGCTGGCGTCCTACGCGCCGCTGATCGGTGACGGCACGACCCCGCTCAGGACCGGGATCCAGACCTCCGAGCCCGGCTACGAGACCCCCATGCACTCCCACCCCTACCTCGAGATCCTGTTCATCATCGAAGGCGAGGCCGAGGCGTGGCTGCAGGGGCAGGAAGATGCGCCGGTCAGGCTTTCGGCAGGCGACTGCATCGCGCTGCCCGCCGATGTCCCGCACGCCTTTCGCGTCGTGGGCGAGCGGCCGATGCGCCTGCTCGGCATTCACCACAATCCCGACCGGGTGGTGAACTACCTCGACCGCGAGAGCGGTGCCGACGGCTACCCGGCGCCGGATCTCGGCTGATGGCGGCGACCGCGGGCGCGATTGACTGCGACATCCACCCCTCGGTCCCCGGTATCGAGGCGCTGCTGCCACACATGGAACCGCACTGGCGGGACGCCGTGGTGCAGCGCGGTGTCCATGAACTCGAGACCATTGCCTACCCTGCGCGCGCTCCGCTGACCGCCCGGCCCGACTGGCGACCGGACCACGGCCGGCCGGCCGCCGACATCGATACCATCAGGGCGCAGGCCCTCGATCCGTTCGGCACCTCGATTGCGATCTGCAACTGCCTGTACGGTGTCCAGTTGCTGATGAGCGAGGACCTGGCCGCCGCGTTTGCGACCGCGGTCAACCGCTGGGTTGCGACCGAGCTGCTCGACCGCGACCCGCGGCTGCGTGCCGCCATCGTGATCCCGACCCAGAGCCCGGACCTGGCAGTGCGCGAGATCGAGCGCTGGGCCGATGATGACCGTTTCGTCTCGGTGCTGATGCTGGTCATGGACGAGATGCCGCTCGGCAGGCGGTTCTACTGGCCGATCTATGCGGCCGCAGTCGGGGCCGGGCTTGCGCTCTGCATCCACGCCGGGAGCACATACAAGCACCCGGTGACGTCGGTCGGCTGGCCGTCGTACCTGGCCGAGGACTACACCGCGCAGGCGGCGGGGTTCCATGCGGTGGTGACGTCCCTGATCTCGGAAGGCGTGTTCGCGAAGTTTCCCGATCTGGTCTGTGTGCTTGCCGAGTCGGGCGTGACCTGGCTGCCGGCGCACCTGTGGCGGCTGACCAAGTTCTGGCGCGGACTGAGAGCCGAGGTCCCGTGGGTGGTACACACCCCGGCCGAGATCGGCCGCCAGCACCTTCGCCTCACCCTGCAGCCGTTCGACGCCCCGACCGCGCCCGGGCTGTTCGAACGGGTGATGGAACACTTCGGGTCGGACGAGATGCTTCTGTTCTCGACCGACTACCCGCACTGGCAGTTCGACGGCACCGCGGTGCTCCCGGACGGTATTCCGGCGGAACTCGCACGCAAGATCATGGTCGACAACCCGAGGAAGGCGTACCCGCGGTTGTCGAAGGGAGGACAGGCATGAACCTTCAGGTCCTGAACCGGAAGCAGCAGGATGGTCGTACCAGGCTCGCCATCGCCGACTGCGACATCCATCCCAGTCCCAAGTCGCTCGAGGTCGAGATCTACCCCTACCTGTCACGGCGATGGCAGTCGCACCTGTCGACCTACGGCATGATCTACCGCCAGGGCTTCCCGACCGGTCCGGCCTTCCCGAAGGGGCAACCGGACGCGGCGCGGCGCGACGCCTACCCGCCCGGCGGTGGACGCCCGGGCAGCGACCTCGACTTCATGCGCGAGCAGCACCTCGATCCCAACAACGTCCAGCTCGGCATCCTGAACCCGCTGCGCAGCGGCCAGGGGCTGCAGAACGGCGATCTTGCCGCTGCCTACTGCCGGGCGGTCAACGAGTGGCAGGTCGCGGAGTGGACCTCGCGCGAGCCGCGCCTGAAGGCATCGGTGATGGTGAACTACGAGGACGCGGTCTCCTCCGTCGCCGAGATCGACCGGCTGGCGGGGAACCCGAACTTCGCCCAGGTGCTGCTGCTCAGCCGGACCGCCGAACCGCTCGGCCAGCGCAGGTACTGGCCGATCTACGAGGCGGCCTGCCGCGCCGGGCTGCCCGTCGCGGTCCACGCCTTCGGCTACGGCGGCTCACCGGTGACAGGCGGCGGATGGCCGTCCTATTACATCGAGGAGATGGTCGGCCACGCATCGAACAGCCAGTCCCTGCTGGCCTCGATGGTATTCGAGGGCGTATTCGAGAGATTCCCGACACTGCGGCTGATTCTGGTCGAGGCCGGCTTCGCCTGGCTTCCGGCACTCGCCTGGCGCATGGACCGCGCCTGGAACCGAATGCGCGACGAGGTGCCGCACGTGACCAGGCCGCCCTCGGAACTGGTGCGCGAGCATGTCTGGCTCACGACCCAGCCAATGGAGGAACCGGAACACCGCGCCGACCTGCTCGACATCTTCGACTGGATCGGCCGGGACCGCCTGCTGTTCGCCACCGACTACCCGCACTGGGACTACGACGATCCGGCACATGCGCTGCCGGTCAGGCTCGGTGCGGCGGACCGCGAGCAGTTCTTCCTCGGCAATGCGCGTCGGCTCTACGGCCTCGACTGACCGCGCGCCATGTCGAGACATGTCGTCGCCCGGGCCGACGAGATCCCTCCGGGCGGCCGCAAGCTGGTCGAGGTCCGGGGCCGTCCGATCGTGATCTTCAACCTCGGCGGCGACTTCCACGGCCTGCTCGACAGGTGTCCGCACCAGGGCGGTCCGCTGTCGCGGGGACGGCTCACCGGCCTGGTGGAGGCCGACGGGGAACCGGGCCGCTACTGCTGGTCGCGGGAGGGCGAGATCCTGCGCTGCCCGTGGCACGGCTGGGAGTTTGACATCAGGACCGGCAGGTCGCGGTGCGAACCTGACCGGATCGGCACCCGCAGCTACGATGTCACGATCGAACCGGGTGCGGCCGTGCTCGAGGGCCCGCTGAAGGCGGAAACCGTGGACGTGTCGGTCGAGGACAGCTACGTGGTGGTGACGCTCGGCCCACCACCCGCTCCAACGGAGGCAAACCCGTGACAGACTGGTACGTTCATCATGTCAACCTGCAGGCCCACAACGTCGGCGAGACCGCACGGTTCTTTCGCGACATCATCGGGCTTGAAGACGGTTCCTGGCGCTACCCGGAGACCGTCGGCGAGATCGGCCACACCTCGGAGACGATCGCGTATTTCGGAACCGGGAACCGCGGTCTGCATGTCGTGCGCGCCATCGCCGACTTCGCGGTCACGAACCGTCTCCTGCACAATCCGACCATCGGCGGTCATCTGGCGATCACGGTATCGGACATCGAAGCGGTGAAGTCGCGTCTCGAGGAAGCCGGAGTGATGGTCTCGGACGCGGGGGTCTATGCCATGGCGGGCGTCCACCAGCTCTACTGCTACGACCCCTCGCTCAACGTGGTCGAGATCAACGCGGTGGTTGACGACACCGGCGGCGGCGGCCCGCAACCGGGCGACGAGCACCCGGTACGCCGCGAGCCCGGCGACTGGTACATCCACCACGTCAACCTGCAGGTGCACGATGTCGCGGCCGCGACCGCGTTCTACCGCGACCTCCTCGGCATGCGGCCGGGCCGCTTCAACATGCCCGACAGCGACACGCGCGGCGATTTCGACCATTCAGCGGGCGGCCTGTCCGTGTTCGGACCCGACAACCGCGGGCTGCACCTGGTGCGCGGGCAACCGACGTTCCACGTCGATAACGGGCTCATGCACAATCCGACCATCGGCGGGCATGTCGCGATCTCGGTTCCCGACCTCGCCCGGGTCATGCGGCGGATGGATGCTGCCGGCCACTTCTATTCCGACGCCGGTACCTACGCCATGGCGGGCGTCCACCAGGTCTACACCTTCGATCCGTCCTGGAACTTCATCGAGATCAACCAGCAGGTCGCGTGACACCGTTTCCGCCTGGCCGGCCCGGGACCACGGACGTGGTCACCTGAACCGGCGCCCGCAACACCGCCCCTGCTGCGAAGCGCCAGCGAGCCGGGAAAGATGCGCGCGGTTGCGCGACGGTGGACAGGACAAACGCAGGGACACGTGGCATAGTGGCCCGCCGCCGGGACGCAGTCTGAAGACGCCCGGCCCGACCCGGCGGACAAGACACCGAAACCCGGCGATCGGTTGCGCGCGGCATGCGGAACCACACCGGGAAACGTCCGGTTCCTGGATTGCTCGATGACTGCAGTATCCCGCTTCCTGCGACCCGTCGTCACCGCGGCAGTGCTCCTGCTCGCGGTCCCGCCGGACCTCGGGGCCCAGTCACCCCAGGGCGGGCCCCCGCCTGCGGCGCCGGTCGGGCTCGACCGTGTCCGCACCGAGACCCTGTCGGAGACCATGCCGGTGATCGGGCGCATGGTGGCGGCCGAGTCGGGCGTGGTCGCGACCCGGATTGCCGAGCGCGTCGAGGAGGTTCTCGTGCGCCCCGGGGACCGGGTCGAGAAGGGAGGCGTGCTTGCCCGGCTGTCGCCGGACCGGCTGGTCAACCAGCGCACGCTGCGGCTCGCCGACCGTGACAGTGCCAGGGCGCAGGTCACCCGTGCCAATGCGGCACTTGACCAGGCGCTCCGCACGCTTGAACGGGTCTCGGCACTTCGCGACTCGACCGCGCACCGCGAAGACCGCCAGGAACAGGCGAAGCGCGATGCCGAGATCGCGACGAGTGCCCTGCGCCAGGCGGAGGCCGAACTCCTGCGGGCCGATGCCAGTCTCGCACTTGCCGACCTGGCTCTTGCCGACGCCGACATCACGGCCCCCTACCCCGGTGTGGTCATCGCGCGACACGTGGTCGCCGGCAACTACGCGGGCGTGGGAGACCCGATCATGACCCTGCTCAACGATCGGGTTCTCGAAATCGAGGCCGATGTTCCGGCGGAGCGGGCCAGCGGGCTCTTGCCGGGAACCCGGGTCGTTGCCACCTTCAGGGACGGGAACAGTTTCGGTGCCATGGTTCGCGCCGTGGTGCCGGAGGAAAACCCCCGGACCAGGACGCGTGGCGTGCGCCTGATCCCCCTGCCCGACGCTGCGGTTCCCGCGTTCGTCGGCAACCAGTCGGTCACGGTGGAATTGCCGATCGGAACCCCGCGCGAAGTGGTCACGGTGCACAAGGATGCCATCATCGTGCGCGGCGACAGGGCGATCGTCTATGTCGTCGCCGACGGAAAGGCGCAGGTGCGCGGGGTAAAGCGCGGCCAGGCTATCGGTAACCGGTTCGAGGTCCTCGGCGGTCTCAGGCCGGGCGATGTCGTCGTGGTCCGCGGCAACGAGCGGCTGCGTCCAGGCCAGCCGGTCAGGCCACTCGCGTCGGGGTAGGATCCTTGGACAGGTTGATCTCCGTAGCAATCTTCCGGCCGATCGCGGTGGTCGCCGCGGTCCTGATGGTGGTGATGTTCGGACTGGTCTCTCTCCAGACCATCCCGATCCAGCTCACACCCGAGGTCAATCGCCCGATCATCAACGTCACGACCCGCTGGCCCGGCGCGGCTCCGGCCGAGGTCGAGCGCGAGATCATCAATCGCCAGGAGGAAGTGTTCCGCGGCCTCGAGGGTCTCGAGACCATTACCGGACGGGCCGAGACCGGGCTGGGACGACTGAAGCTCGAGTTCGGGGTCGGCCAGGACATGGTGGTTGCTCTGCTGATGGTCTCGAACCGGCTTGACCGGGTGGGATCCTACCCGGCCGAGGTCCAGGAACCCACGCTGGACACCAGTGGCGACGAGGACAATGCCATCGCCTGGCTGGTGCTCAAGCACGACAAGGATGCCGAACAGCCATCCACGACCCCGATCCACGGCTTCTTCGACCTGCTCGACCAGGTGGTGAAAGACCGGTTGCAGCGCGTGCCCGGGGTCGCCGACGTGCGGATCTACGGCGGCACCGCGCGCGAGATGCAGGTGGAGGTCGATCCCGAGCGGCTCGCGCAGTACCACCTGACCGTGCCTGAGCTGCTCAATGCATTGCGAGCGGCCAATGCGTCCGTCTCCGCCGGCGCGGTGGATGAAGGCAAGCGGCGGTACGTGCTGCGGACCGAGGGTGACTTCACGACGCTCGACGCGGTCCGCAGAGTGGTCCTGCGGTCCGACAGCAACGGCAGGAACGAGCGGGTCTCGCATGTCACGGTCGCCGACGTCGCCACCGTGAAATACGGATTCAAGCAACCGGTCAGCAAGATCCGCATGCTGGGAGAACCGGCGCTCGGCCTGCCCGTCTACCGCGAGAACGGCGCCAACGTCATCGAGGTCATGAAGGGCGTTCGCCGGACCGTTGCCGAGGTCAACGAGCAGGTGCTCAAGCCCCGGGGCATGGTGCTACTCCAGGTCTACGACGAGACCGATTACATCGAGTCGGCCGTCGAACTGGTCACGCAGAACATCTACATCGGCGGCAGCCTCGCGGCCCTGATCCTGCTGCTGTTCCTGCGCAGCGGCGGCGCGACGCTGGTGGTATCGGTGGCCGTCCCGGTCTCGATCATCGGTTCGTTCGTCGCCATGGCGGCACTCGGCCGCTCGATCAACGTGGTTTCCCTCGCGGGATTTGCGTTTGCCGTCGGACTGGTGGTCGACTCCGCGATCCTGGTGCTCGAGAACATCTACCGGCTGCGACAGCGCGGAATGGACCCGGCCGAAGCTGCCTACACCGGAACCAACCAGGTCTGGGGCGCCATCCTGGTCTCGGCGCTGACCACGGTGATGGTGTTCATCCCGATCCTGGTCATGGACCTCGAGGTCGGCCAGCTGTTCCGTGACATCGCGGTGGCGATCTCGGTCGCGGTCATGCTCTCGTTGCTGGTCGCGGTTACCCTGATCCCGGCCCTTGCCCGCCGGGTGCTGACGGGGATTACCGCCTCGTCGCGCATCCGGCTTCCCGGTATCGACCACGCGGCCTCCGCCATCCACCGGTTCCTGGAAGGGTTCGCGCGCTCGGTGGTCGCAAGCCGACCCAAAGCCGGCTGCGTGATCGCAGCCATCACTCTTGCCTGCGGTCTTGCCACCTGGCTGCTGCTTCCGCGTCTCGACTACCTCCCCCAGGGCAACCGGAACCTGGTGTTCGGCTTCCTGCTGCCGCCACCCGGCTACAACCTCACGACCATGCTCGACATCGCCGGCAAGGTGGAATCGACAACCCGCGAGCTGTGGAGCCCGTCGATCGGTGCGGACCCGGCCGCGACGGAGAGGGCAACGGAGGCGAGCGACGGCCGCCCGCTGATCGACAGGTTCTTCTTTGCCGCCTTCCGGGCCAACTCGATCATCGCGGCGACCGCCGTCGACTCGCGCCGGGTCGGGGAACTGATCCCGATCCTGCACAAGTCGCTGCTGTCCGAACCCGGAACCTTCGGATTCTTCCGGCAGACCTCGCTGTTCGGCCGCGGCAATGTCAGGACCGTCGATCTCGACATCTCGGGAGGCACCTTCCAGGAAATCGTCGAGGTGGCCCAGCGCGCCTTCGGCAAGGTCAATGCCACCCTGCCACCCGCCGGCGGCACCCAGATCCGGCCGCGGCCGGCGCTCAGCCTCGGCGCGCCGGAAATCCGGGTCCACCCGGACCTCGTCAGACTCAAGGACAACGGGATGACCGCGCGGGATCTCGGCATCACGCTGGACGCCTTCAACGACGGGGTTCGCATCGCCGAAATCACCGTGGACGGCCGGCTGATGGATCTCACCCTGAAGGGACCGGACACCCACGTGCGCACCACCCAGGGTGTCAACGGCCTGCCGGTGGTGACCCGGGACGGCATGATTGTGCCCGCCTCGACCCTTGCCTCGATCGAGGTCACCACGGGCCCGACGGAAATCCGCCACCGCGAGCACGTGCGTACCGTCACGCTGCAGATCAGCCCGCCGCCCGACATGCCGCTCGAGGTCGCCATGGACCGGGTCCGTACCGACGTGATCCGGGCCCTGCAGAAGGAAGGCCTTCCCCCGTCGACCCAGCTGGTGCTCTCGGGCACCGCGGACGCCCTGACCGAGACCTGGAAAGAGATGACCATCGACCTGCTGATGGCGCTGGTGATCGTCTACCTGGTGATGGCGGTCCTGTTCGAGAGCTTCTTCTATCCGCTGATCATCATCTTCTCGGTGCCGCTTGCCACGGCGG
Organism: Alphaproteobacteria bacterium bin52; assembly: GCA_002238645.1. GTDB lineage: Bacteria > Pseudomonadota > Alphaproteobacteria > Thalassobaculales > Thalassobaculaceae > Bin52. The sequence goes on from MPMT01000059.1 coordinate 23,785, forward strand.
GCGGCGTGCTTGGCCTGGTGCTGCTCGCCCAGTTCCAGGTGCAGAATCTCGACATGCTGACCCTGCTGGGTTTCGTGATTCTGATCGGCATTGTCGTCAACAACGCGATCCTGCTGGTGCACCAGACCCTGTTCCACCTGCGCGCGGAGGGGATGGAACCGGGCGAGGCCATCATCGAGGCCACCCGCAACCGGATCCGGCCGATCTTCATGTCAACCACGACGAGTGTGCTCGGAATGATGCCGCTGGTGCTGTTCCCGGGCGCCGGTTCGGAACTCTATCGGGGACTTGGATCGGTGGTGATCGGCGGCCTCTCGCTTTCGGCGATCCTGACCCTGCTGGTGATCCCGTCACTGCTCTCGCTCACGCTGGTTCCGATCGAGCGCTGGGCGCCCCGGGGCCAGCGCCTGACGGCGGGCGCAACCCCTGTTGCCAGCGACGCGGACTGAGCCGGGTATCGGAAGCGAGGCCGCAGACCGGTCCGGCCCGGGTGCATCGTGCCGCCGACCGGCGCGCGCCGGCGACGACATCTCCAGCCCCGGCTGATCCCCTGAACCGTTCCGGTTCCGCGCCGTCGGCACCTACTGATCGCGAGCCTTCCTGTGGGCCGCGATCGCGTCTGCGAGTTCGTCGCGTTCCTCGCACCCTTTCGGGCAGGCGGTCTCGAGCACGTCGAGACGCTTCAGCGCCGCCCCGAGTTCTCCGCGTTCAAGATGGAGTTCGCCCAGGTACTCGTTCGCGCCCAGGTGCAGCGGTTCGATGGCAAGTGCCTCGCGATAGAAGCGGAACGCAGGCTTGAGACGGCCCAGCTTGCGATGCGCAAAGCCCAGCAGGTTGAGCACGTCGGCGTTCTCCGGCTCGGCACGATGCAGTCGCTCGAGAACCGGGATTGCGGAGTGGTATTCCTCCGCCTCGATCAGCTGCACGACCCGGTCGTACTCCGGTGCCGCCTGCCTGCCGCCAGCGGCTCCTCCGACGGCGTTCGCAGCCCGCGGCTGCACGCAGGTCATCGCCAGCCACAACGCAACCACCAGGATCCTCGTCATTGCCGCTCCCGCTCCGGTTCTCCGTCCAGACCGGTCTCGTTGCTCCGGTTCTTCATGCTCCCTATAGTCACAGCACGCTACCGGCGCCGGGCACAACCGTGCAATGCCACGGTACCGGCACACCGGACGCGGACACGGTGCCGGACGTCGCAACAGGCACTGGCCACACTTCGGCATGACCGCAGTATGATGGCTGTTGCCCACGGGCGAACGGCCGAACCGGAGAACTGGGGGAGAAGCAATCATGCTGTCCACGTGGACAGCAACCCGACGCGCCATGCTCGCTGCACTCGCGGCAGCACCGCTGGCTTTCGGAAGCGTTCAGGCGTCGGCCGAATCCGTGCTGCGGATCGTGCCTCACGCCGACCGGAAGAACCTGGATCCGATCTGGACCACGGCATACATCACCCGCAACCACGGCTACATGGTCTACGATACCCTGTTCGCCCAGGACGAGACACTGAACGTTCACCCGTAGATGGTCGGGGACTGGTCGGTCAGCGACGACGGTATGGTCTATTCCTTTACCCTGCGTGACGGGTTGATGTGGCATGACGGCGATCCGGTCACGGCCGCGGACTGCGTTGCCTCGATCGAGCGCTGGGGCAAGCCCGACGGCATGGGCCAGAAGCTCATGGACTTCACCACCGAGCTCACGGCGGTCGATGACAAGACCTTCACCCTGACGCTCAAGGAACCCTACGGACTGGTGCTCGACTCGCACGGCCTGGTCCTCGCGGTGGACGGGGTGGCCTTCGACATCCGTGCCGGCGAAACCCTGGGGCTGGTGGGCGAGAGCGGGTCGGGCAAGTCTACGGTCGGCAAGACGGTGATGCGTCTCATCGACCCGACGTCGGGCGAGATCAGGGTCCGGGGCGAGGACGTAACCCGGGCCGGGTCGGCCAGGATGCGCACGCTGCGCAGGCAGATGCAGATGGTGTTCCAGGACCCCTACGCATCCCTCAATACGCGCCTTTCGGCACGGAGCATCGTGGCCGAGTTGCTGGAGAACTACAGCGAGGTTCCCCGCGGTGAGATCGACGACAGGGTACGGGCGCTGTTCCAGCGGGTCGGGCTTGGGCCCGACCAGATGGTGAAGTACCCGCACGAGCTTTCCGGGCGGCAGCGGCAGCGCCTCGGGGCGGCCCGGGCCCTGGTGCTGAACCCCGGGCTGATCGTCGCCGACGAACCGGTTTCGGCACTCGATGTCTCGGTCCAGGCCCAGGTCCTCAACTTGCTGATGGACCTGCAGGACGAACTGGGACTTGCCTACCTGTTCATCAGCCACGACCTGGCGGTGGTCGAGCACATCAGCCACCGGGTCGCGGTGATGTACCTCGGCAAGAACGTCGAGCTGACCGACCGGGAAACCCTGTTCTCCGACCCGCGCCATTCCTACACCCGCGCCCTGCTGTCGACAGTTCCGGTCCCCGAACCCGGTGCCCGGCGCGACCGCATCATCCTGAAAGGCGACATTCCCAGTCCGATCAACCCGCCGTCCGGCTGCCGCTTCCACACCCGCTGCCCGTTCGCCGAGGCCCGCTGCCTCTCCGAGGAACCGGTGATGTGCGCAATTGGCAGCGGCCACCAGGTTGCCTGTCACCTGGTCGACGAGCAGGTCGGCTGACCCGCGAGGGAGGTTCACTCATGTCGCGAAAGCTCACGGTTGCAGCGGCCCAGATGGGTCCGATCGCACGCAACGAGCCCCGCCAGTCGGCGGTGGCGCGCATGTCGGAGATGATGCGCGAGGCGCGCAGCAAGGGTGCGCAGCTGGTCGTGTTCCCCGAACTGGCGCTGACCACCTTCTTTCCGCGCTGGCACCTCGAGGACAAGGCCGAACTCGATGCCTTCTACGAGACCGGGATGCCGAACGCGGCCACCCGTCCGCTGTTCGAGCTGGCAGCCGAACTCGGGGTCGGGTTCTACCTCGGCTACGCGGAGCTCCTGCGCGAGGCCGGCCGGACCCGCCGATTCAACACCTCGATCCTGGTCGACCGGTCAGGCGCCATCGTGGGCAAGTACCGCAAGGTGCACCTGCCGGGCCATGCCACGCACGAGCCCTGGCGGCCGTTCCAGCACCTGGAGAAGGCGTATTTCGAGCCGGGGGACCTCGGGTTCCCGGTGTTCGAGGCCTTCGGGGGAACGCTCGGCATGTGCATCTGCAATGACCGGCGCTGGCCCGAGACCTACCGCGTGATGGGACTGAAGGGGGTGGAACTGGTCGTGCTCGGCTACAACACGCCGTCACACAATCCGCCGGTTCCCGAGCACGACCACCTGATGTGGTTTCACAACCATCTCTCGATGCAGGCCGGTGCCTACCAGAACGGCACCTGGGTGGTCGGCGTGGCCAAGGCGGGCCGCGAGGAAGGCTGCGACCTGATCGGACAGAGCGCCATCATCGCGCCGACCGGGGAGATCATCGCCATGGCCCAGGGTGTCGGAGACGAGGTGGTGGTCGCGGACTGCAACCTCGACCGCTGCGACGAGATCAGGCGCCAGATCTTCGACTTCGCCCTGCACCGGCAACCGCAGCACTACCAGCTGATCGCGGCCGCGAAGACGTAGCCCTCCCGGTCACGGACCGGTCCCGCCGCTCTCCTCGTTGCGGCGCAGGTGATCGAGCACCGCCTCGAGCGGCTCGACGTCGCCGAACTTGGCATCGATGTCGAACAGGTTCCATTCCACCGCGCCGGCGATGCGGTCGCCGATACACTCGCGCACCACGATCGGCCGGAACCCGTCGGCAATGGCGTCCTCCACCGTGGCGCGCACGCAGGCGCTTGCCGTCGTCCCGGTTACCACCACGGTATCGACCCCGGCGGCAACCAGGTAGCTGCCAAGCATGGTACCGCGAAAGGCGCTGGCCTGTTTCTTGACGATCACCGGTTCGCTGTCGCGGCGCTCCAGCCGCTCGTCGATCTCGACCAGCGGCGTGCCGAGGCGCAGCACCTCGGCCGGGATCTTCCGGCCCCACAGCCCCATGTCGGTGTGCGCGCCCTCGACGACCTCGTAGGCGGTGGTGGTAAAGACCACCGGCAGTCCGCGCGCCCTGAAGGCGGTCAGCACCTCCACGACCGCGGGGATGATGGTCTCCATGCCCGAACAGGTGAAGGGATTGCCGGGCCGGGTCCAGGCATTGGCGAGATCGATATTGACCAGGGCCGGCTTGCGCCCCCAGCCGACGCGTCGCTGGAAGCCGCGCTCGTCGTAGAACGAGCTGTCGGCCGCAAACAGGGTCTCGAGCGCATCGCGAAGCTTGTCGTCCATGCCTTCCTGCCGGTTCCTGTCCGATCCGAACGGGTGTTCCAAGAGTACCCGAAGGCCGGGGCCGGAACCATCCGGGGCCGGAGTTCCGATGCGAATTGCCGCGTTCGACCCGGTCACGGCCCGTCCGCGTTCGTTCCGAAATCCTGTCGGGACCCTCATCCGCCCGGTGAGGCTGACCGCGAAGAACGCGTTGTACGCGGACCAGGGCACGGGCCCCGCCCCGGAGCCGCACCGCGTTGCCGGCCGGAACCGGCGCGATGACCGGCGATGCGCCCGGCGCAGGAGCGCACCGACCGGTGCGACCTGATCGCGGCTTGTGAGGAGCCCGGCGCGCGGTCATGCGGCTGTGTACAGAAAGTTCTGCAAAAGGAAACCTGATTACCCTCGAATCTAAGTGGCATTTAGTATAGAATGTCGCCATGTAATACACTGATAGCAATGGAGAATTCCATGGCCCGCGACCCGGTGCAGTTCCAGAAAGGAATCAGCCTCAACGAGTTCCTCTCGCTCTATGGAACCGAACAGCAGTGCTTCGACGCCCTGTACCGATGGCG
>MPMT01000060.1 GCA_002238645.1 Alphaproteobacteria bacterium bin52
CTCGGACAGGGGAGCGGCGCATGACGGCGAGTCTCGATGTCGAGCGCCTCCTCCCGGCGCCCGGACATGGACCTGCAGAGCGCAATGTCCGCCTCGCGTTCTCGAACGGGCGTATCGCCGCAATCGAAGGGACCGAGCAGCCGTGCCGCGACGGAGGCATCGCGCTCCCCGCCATGGTCAATGCCCATGACCACGGCTACGGCGTGCTCCCGCCCGCATTCGGCGGCGCCGATGACGCGCTGGAATGCTGGATCGCCTCCTTCAGCAGGCCGGCGATCGAACCCCGTCTCGAGGCCGCCGTTGCGTTCGGACGCATGGCGCTGTCCGGTATCGGGGCAACCGTGCACTGTCACAACTCGCTGGCCGCGGACAGTCTGTTGGCCGAGGCTGCAGGGGTTTCCCGTGCCGCGGCCGACATCGGCATACGCGTCGCGTTCTCGTGCCCGGTCCGGGACCGCAATCCCTGGATATACGGGGATCAATCCGATCTCCTGCCCTACCTGCCGCCGGAGGACCGCGCCCGGATGGGCGCCGCTCCCGCAGACGATACTCCGGCACTTCACCTGGTCGAGCAGGTCGAGGCCGTCGCTGCCGCCCACGAAAACGACCTGTTCCAGGTGCAATACGGCCCGATCGGGCCGCAGTGGTGCCACGACGTCACGCTCGAGCGCATCGCGGAGGCATCCGCGACACATGACCGCCGCGTCCACATGCACCTGCTGGAATCGCGGCGCCAGCGGGAGTGGCTGGACGCCACCTACCCGCAGGGCATCCTTCGCTTCCTCGACGATATCGGCCTGCTTTCGCGCCGGTTGACGCTGGCCCACGGGGTACACCTTACCGACGACGAATGCGCCCTGCTGGCCGAACGCGGCGTCACCGTGGTCGTCAATACCTCGTGCAACCTGAGAATGCGGTCCGGCCTGGCGCCTGTCGCGCGCTTCGTGCGGCACGGGCTGCGTTTCGGGTTCGGGCTCGATGGCTGCGCGCATGATGACGACCAGGACTATTTCCGCGATCTGCGTCTCGCCTGGCGGCTGCACAACGGTACTGGCCTGGAGCCGGCGTTTCCTCCGGGCCGCCTGTTCGATGCGGCCTGCCGCGACGGGTTCCGGTGTATCGACGGCAGCAACGACTATGGCCGGATCGTTCCCGGAGCCAGGGCCGACCTGGTCGTGCTGGACTACGACGGCATGCGCAGCGACTTCCTGGTTTCGGACGAAGACGAACTCGACGTGATCCTGACGCGCGCGACTTCCCGCCATGTGCGCGGCCTTATGGTTGCCGGGCGGGAGGTGGTGAGGGACGGCACCCTGACGGGCCTCGACCTGCAGGACGCCGAACGCGAACTCATGGAACATGCCGGGGGAACGGTTGCCGCCGATCCTGAATGGTCGGCTCACCACCGACTCCGCCGCAACGCCGTGCGCGCGTACTACGCCGACGCGAAGCACCTCGACGACAGTGTCGATTGAGGCGGCATCGGCCTGTGCACCGCACCTCTCGTCAGGGCTTGCGAATTCTGCTGCCCGAGACCGGGCCCAGCCGGACCGACCGGCCCGGGAAAGGGCGGGGGCGGGCCGAAACCCGCCCCCGGGGCAGCCCTATTTCAGGGCTTCGTCGGTAATCACGTGCGTCCAGGCTCCTTCCGGAGCCATGGTGATGACCGGGTTCGAGCCACCCTTCAGAAGCGTCTGGACGGTGCGCTCGTAGTCGGCGGGAACCAGCGCACCGTTGCTGCCTGCGGTCAGCTTGGCGATCTCTCCCATCATCCGCTTCTGGTGCTTTTCGGTCTGGGCGCCGGTCGCGTCGTTCTCGAGCACGATGTCAGCGGCGGCATCCGGATTCTCCTCGGCCCATTTCCAGCCTTTCATCGACGCACGCACGAAGCGGACCATCTTGTCGCGGAAGGCGGCGTCTTCCAGCGCGGTTTCAAGCACGTAGATGCCATCCTCCAGCGTGGCGACGCCCTGGTCCTCGTACTTGAAGACCACGAGGTCATCGGCCGAAAGACCGGCGTCGATGACCTGCCAGTACTCGTTGTAGGTCATGGTCGAGATGCATGCGGCCTGGCCCTGAAGGATCGGGTCGACGTTGAAGCCCTGTTTCAGGACGGTCACGCCCTGCTCGCTGCCGTCGGTCGGGATGCCGAGCTGGCTCATCCAGGACAGGAACGGATACTCGTTTCCGAAAAACCACACGCCGATGGTCTTGCCCCGGAAATCTTCCGGCGTCGTGATGCCCGTGTCCTTGCGGCAGGTCAGCATCATGCCCGAACTCTTGAACGGCTGGGCGATGTTGACGAGCGGCAGGCCCTTCTCACGGGTGGCAAGCGCCGATGGCATCCAGTCGAGGATCACGTCCGCGCCGCCACCGGCCAGAACCTGGGGAGGCGCGATATCCGGGCCGCCGGCCTTGATTTCCACCTCCAGGCCTTCCTCGGCATAGAAACCCTTGTCCGCGGCGACGTAATAGCCGGCGAACTGGGCCTGGGTGACCCACTTGAGCTGAAGCGTGACCTTGTCTGCCGCCTGCGCGAGGCCTGCCGACAGGGCGAAGGCCGCCGCTGCAAGTAGTGCTGTACGTTTCATTCTTTCTCTCCCCGGCTTGAACAGGTGTGTCTGCCGCTACTCCCGGACCGACGGATGCCAGTGGGTGACCGTTCGCTCTACCAGCGTCACGCATCCGTAGAACGCCGATCCCGCGAGAGCTGCGACCGCGATCTCGGCCCAGACCATGTCCAGGGCCATGCGTCCGATCTCGGTCGAAATGCGGAATCCCATTCCCACGGTCGGTGTTCCGAAAAACTCTGCAACGATGGCGCCGATCAGCGCAAGGGTCGTGCAGATCTTCAGCCCGTTGAAGATGAACGGCCCGGCCGCGGGCAGGCGCAGTTTCCACAGTGTCTGCCAGTAGCCAGCCGCGTAGGTGCGCATGAGGTCCCGCTGCATGGGCTCGGACATGCGCAGGCCTGCTATCGTGTTCACCAGCATCGGGAAAAAGCACATCACCACGACCACGGCAGCCTTCGAGTGCCAATCGAAGCCGAACCACATGACCATGATGGGGGCGATACCGACGATGGGCAGGGCCGCGGCGAGATTGCCCATGGGCAGGAGGCCCCTTTGCAGGAACGGCGAGCGGTCGACGGCAACAGCCATGAGGAACGCCGCACCGCAGCCCATGACATAGCCCGGCAACACCGACCGGATCACCGTTTGCACGAAGTCGGCCCACAGGACCGGCAGGTTGCCCGCAAACGCTCCGGAAATCACCGACGGTGCCGGCAGGATGACAGCCGGCACCTCCAGCCCGCGCACCAGGCCCTCCCATATCACCAGCAGCGAGATGCCGAAGATGGCGGGGACCAGAATGCGCGTCGCCCGACCCGAGCGCCGCACCAGCAGAATGTTGGCGCCCCAACCGCCGAGCCATGCGGCAATGGCAAGCGCGACCCCGTTCACCGCGCCTGTCCGGTACGCCGCAGCACCGCGCGCTGGGCCACGCCGATGGCGCCCACCATCAGGGCTGCGCAGATCGCGGCACCGAAGAGCGCCGACCAGATGATCAGCACCTGGCCGTAATAGCTTCCGTTCAGCATCCGTGCGCCGAAGCCGCCCTGGCTGCCGGTGGGCAGTTCGCCGATGATCGCGCCCACGAGCGCAATGGCGACGGCGACCTTCAGCGACGCAAACAGATAGGGCAGCGAGGAGGGCCAGCGCAGTTTCCAGAACACCTGCCAGGCGGACGCACTGTAGGTGCGCATCAGGTCGAGCTGCATGCCGTCGGGCGCGCGCAGCCCCTTCACCATGCCGACCGCCACCGGGAAGAAACTGAGGTAGGCCGAGATCGAAGCCTTCGCGACCAGTCCGGATATTCCGACATTGTAGAGCACCACGATGATCATCGGTGCAACGGCCAGGATGGGTACGGTCTGGCTGGAGATGATCCAGGGCATGACGGAGAGGTCCATCGCCCGGTTGTGCACGATGCCGACGGCCAGGAGAATCCCGAGGGCCACTCCCATGACGAAACCCAGCAGGGTCGCCGAAAGCGTGATCCACCCGTGATAGACGAGACTGCGCCTGGAGGTGATGCGCTTGTTCGCCGTGGTTTCCCAGATCTCGACGGCAACCTGGTGCGGAGCGGGCAGAACGGGGCGCTTCTGGGACATGGTGGCCGGGACAATGTCCGCCCAGCCGATCTCCACACCCGCACGGGCCGCCTGGTCACGCTCCCACCTGGCGTTCAGGCCGACGGCGGCGACATACCACACCGCCACGATGGCAAGGCAGATCACTGCAACCGGCAGGATGTTCCGCATCAGCCCACTGGCCCGATACATCCCGGACGGCGGCCGCCGGACCCTGCGTCACACTGCAGGCTCGCGGGCGCCGGGCACGGTCCGGGCAGGAGAGGCATCGTCGACAAGCTCCCATCGCATCGATCGGTCAGACCGGCACTGTGCAGAAAGCGCCGTCGGGGTACCAGTCGGAATTCCGCTGGTCGTCGCGTTACTCGTCCCGGCCGGCGTGTCCCGAGCGCAGGCCTTCGCGTACACGCGTGGCCAGTTCCAGGAAGGTCGCACTCTCGCGTATGCCGAGCGGACGCTCTGCCGGCAGCGGGCTTTCGATCACGTCGATGATCCGTCCCGGCCTCGGGCTCATCACCACGATCCTGGTCGAGAGGTACACGGCCTCCGGTATGGAATGGGTCACGAAACAGACTGTCTTTCCGGTGCGGGCGTGCAGCGCCAGCAATTGCTCGTTCAGATGGTCGCGTACGATTTCGTCGAGCGCGCCGAAGGGCTCGTCCATCAGCAGCAGGTCCGCATCGAATGCGAGCGCGCGCGCGATCGAGGCCCTCTGCTGCATTCCCCCGGAAAGCTGCCAGGGGAACATGCGGCCGAAGTCGCCGAGGTCGACGAGATCGAGGGCGCGCCTGACCCGCTCGATCCGTTCCTGCGCCGGGTAGCCCATGACCTCGAGAGGCAGGCGCACGTTCTTCTCGATGGTCCGCCACGGATAGAGACCCGCCGCCTGGAACACGTAGCCGTAGGCCCGGTTCAGCCGCGCCTGCCCGGGTGTCATTCCGTTGACGGTGATCGTGCCGCCGGTCGGCTGCTCCAGGTCCGCGATCACGCGCAGCAGTGTCGTCTTCCCGCACCCGGAGGGGCCGATGAAGCTGACAAACTCGCCCGGCGCCACCTCCAGGTCGACATCCGACAGTGCATGGACGGGGCCGTCCCTGGTCTGGAAGACCAGGTCAAGCGAGGATGCGACGACCGCACCCGCACCGGTCATCACGGACCGCCGCCCCGCGGGCTGCACGGTGTTCGAACGCCCGGGCGACTCAAACCCCGCTCGGGATGTTCAGCGGGTTGCGCTGGACCTTGCGCGGTGCGGTCAGCTCCTTCCAGCGGGCGAGTGCTTCATGCACGGCAGGGAACGCGCGCCGGCGCACGAACCGCCCGCGCCCGGGCCGGGGCTGCGAGTTCTTGCCGTGTTCCCAGACAACCTCGCCGCGGCTCAGCGTGTAGCGGGCCTGGGCCGAGACCTCCACTCCCTCGAAGACGTTGTAGTCGATGATCGATTTCTGGGTGGTGGCAGAGATCGTCTTCTTGATGTTCGGGTCCCAGACCACGACATCGGCGTCCGCCCCTTCGACGAGTGCGCCCTTCTTCGGATAGACGTTGAGTATCTTCGCGATGTTGGTGGAGGTGACTGCCACGAACTCGTTCGGCGTGAGCCGGCCGGTATCGACGCCCTTGGTCCAGAGCACCGGCATGCGGTCCTCGAGCCCGCCGGTTCCGTTGGGGATCATGGGGAACCCGGCAAGACCCATGCGCTTCTGGTCCGTGGTGAAGGCCGCATGGTCGGTCGCCACCACCTGGAGCGACCCCGCCGCCAGCCCGTTCCAGAGCCCGTCCTGGTGCACCTTGCCGCGGAAGGGCGGCGACATGACGCGTTGCGCGGCGTAGTCCCAGTCCTGGTCGAAATACTCCGACTCATCCAGCGTGAGGTGCTGGATCAGCGGCTCACCGTAGACCCGCATGCCCTTCTGGCGCGCCCGCCGTATCGCCTCGTGCGCCTGCTCGCAGGAGACATGCACGATGTAGAGCGGCACGCCCGCCGCGTCGGCGATCATGATCGCGCGGTTGGCGGCCTCGCCCTCCACTTCCGGCGGGCGCGAAAAGGCGTGTCCCTCCGGACCGGTGAGACCTTGCTCCATGTACTTTTCCTGCAGCGCCGCCACCACGTCGCCGTTCTCGGCATGGACGAGCGGCATCGCTCCGAGCGCGGCGCACCGGCGGAACGACGCGAACATCTCGTCGTCATCGATCATCAGCGCGCCCTTGTAGGCCATGAAATGCTTGAAGGTGTTGATCCCCCGCCTGACGACCTCGGCCATCTCGTTGTGGATCTGCTCGTTCCAGTCCACGATCGCGCAGTGATAGCCGATATCGATGCAGATCTGGTCCTTCGACTTGGTGTCCCAGGAATCGACAGCGCTCAGCAGCGAACCGTCCTCGCCGGGCAGCACGAAGTCGACCAGCATGGTCGTCCCGCCGGTCGCCGCCGCCCAGGTGCCTGACTCGAATGTCTCGGCGGCGGTCGTGCCCATGAAGGGCATTTCCAGGTGGGTGTGCGGGTCGATCCCGCCGGGGATCACATATGCCTGCGAGGCATCGACGACCTCGTCGCCAGTCAGGTTCTCGCCGATCGCGGCGATCTTCTCGCCCTCGATCAGCACGTCGGCCTTCCAGGTCCGGTCCGCAGTGAGGACGGTGCCGCCCTTGATGACTTTGCTCATTCGAGGCCTCCGCTCATTCTCGTTTCCAGGGGCGCCGGGGCCCGTGCCTCAGTCCAGGAGCTCCGCCGACTCCACCACCGCGTGGCAGAGTACATCGCACCCCCGGGCAGCCCATTCCGGCGTAATCTCCTCGGCTTCGTTGTGGCTCAGCCCGTCGACGCACGGGCACATCACCATCGCCGCCGGCGCGACCATGTTGATCCAGCAGGCGTCGTGGCCCGCACCGGAGACGATATCCATGTGCGAATACCCGAGCCGTTCGGCCGCATCGCGGACAGCCCTGACGCAGCCATGATGGAACTCGGGTGGATCGAAGCTGCCCACGATCTCCATCTCGATCTCGCAGCCCAGCGCCTCGCACAGCGCGGGTGCCTTCTCCCGTACCTCGGCCACCATCCCCTCCAGCGTCTCCAGGACGTGGCTGCGAAAGTCGATCGTGCAGACGACCCGGCCCGGAATGATGTTGCGCGAGTTCGGATAGACATCGACATGCCCGATGGCGCCAACCGCATTGGGCTGGTGCTTCATCGCCACCTCGTGCACCAGTTCGGTGATCTGGGCCAGGCCTCGTCCCGCATTCCTGCGCATGCGCATGGGCGTCGAGCCGGTGTGGCTTTCCTTGCCCCTGATCCGGCACTCGATCCAGCGCAGCCCCTGGCCGTGGGTGACGACACCGATATCGCACTCCTCGGCCTCGAGGATCGGCCCCTGCTCGATATGCAACTCGAAATAGGCATGCATCCTGCGCGCGCCGACCTCTTCCTCGCCGCGCCAGCCGATGCGCTCCAGCTCGTCCCCGAAGCGCTTGCCTTCGGCGTCGGTCAGGCCGTAGGCCCAGTCCTGCGCATGCACGCCGGCAAACACGCCCGACGCCAGCATGGGCGGCGCGTAGCGCGTCCCTTCCTCGTTGGTCCAGTTGATGACGACGATCGGGCGCTTCGTCCTGATGCCCAGGTCGTTCAGGGTCCGCACGATTTCGAGTCCGCCGAGCACTCCGAGTACGCCATCGTACTTGCCGCCGGTCGGCTGCGTATCGAGGTGACTGCCGACAAAGACCGGCAGCGCGTCCGGGTCGGTTCCAGGGCGGGTGGCAAACATGTTGCCCATCTGGTCGAGGCCCATCTCGCAACCGGCCGCCTCGCACCATTTCCGGAACAGCGCGCGGCCCTCGCCGTCCTCGTCGGTCAGCGTCTGGCGGTTGTTGCCGCCTGCCACGCCGGGACCGATCCGGGCCATGTCCATCAGACTGTCCCAGAGCCGTTCGCCGTTGATCTTCAGGTTCTCCCCGGGGGCGGGCATGGGCACCTCACAATCACGGATCACGCTGGAAAACGACGCTAGCAAGCTCCTTGGGCCGGTCAAGCGGAAAGTCGGTCCGAGCCGGCGCGGCCTGCGCCGGCGGCAGCTTTGTCACCGGAACGCCGGAATGATCGACCTGCCGTACTCGGCGATGATTTCTTCCTCGTCCCCGTTGTCGAGATAGATGTTGAACTGGGTGACGCCCGCCGCCTGGAGCTGCTCCAGTTTCGCCACGTGTTCCGCCGGTTCGCCGAGCACGCTGAATCCGTCGATGATGTCGTCGGTGATGAAGTCGAGGAAGGCGTTGTCGCTCTGTCCGTGCTTCAGGTAGTCGTAGCCCCTGCGGCCCTCGATATAGGCCGTGAGCGAGGGCGGAATGTCCTCGCGGTCGGCACCGTATCTCTCGACGATGTCGGCCACGTGGTTCCCGACCATGGCCGGGAACCAGCGCGTCGCCTCCCGGCAGGTTTCCCGGCTGCCGAAATATGCCGGCGCGGCGGACATGACGCGGTAGCCCGACATGTCCCGCCCCGCGCTCCGGCCCGCCGCGATCGCCTGGTCGGCAAGCCACCTGCAGATCGAGGGCTCGGCGATCTGGAGAACCAGCCCGTCACCGACCCGGCCCGCCGAGTCCAGGGCCTTCGGGCCGTAGGCGGCAACCCAGACCGGAAGTTCGTAGCCCGTTGCCCAGGGGAACTTCATCGGATGCGGCACAGAGCCGTACCGGACTTCCTCGCCGCGCACCAGGGCGCGGACGACATGGATGAATTCTTCCATCCGGGCCAGCGACGCCGGCCTCCTGCCCATGACCCTGACGGCGCTGTCGCCGCGGCCGACACCGATGTCGAAACGGTTGTCCGACTGCAGCGCCAGCGAACCGAAGAGCGAGGCCGCCGCGGACCAGTCGCGGGTGTTGGGGTTGGTCACGCACGGGCCGAAACGGAGTGTTTCGGTGTGCTCCATGCACATGGCCATCGCCGGGTAACTCTCGCGCCAGAGGATGTGGCTGTCGTAGAACCAGCAGTGGGAGAACCCCACATCCTCGGCCTGTTTCACCAGTACACGCGCCCGATCGGGCTCCACGAACCCCTTGAAGGTAATTCCGAATTCCATGTCCGTCTCCCGGGCACCAGGGCATTCCGGCTTCGTTGACCTGACTTCAACGAATGATTCTCCGAAACAGTATGCCCGGTTTGTCGGGATGAGGCACCGTTCTGTCGTCAGGCAACCCCAGTTCATCCGTGCTCGGCTCAGCACGTGCTTGCGGGCCTTCCGCAGCGGTCCGGACGATCCGGATGAAGAACCTGCCGTACTCGAAGCCGGAAGCCTTCTTCGTCGCCCGCCTCCGGTTGATGAAGACGTATCAGCGATTACAGGGTGCCGGCATGTTCCCGAGGCGGGTCGCGGAGCTGACGCGCGCGGCGACGCAGCGGCTTCGCGAACCGGGCGCCGGGATCCGGTGCCTGTCGGCAACGCTTCTGCGGGGCCGGGATGCGTCGGAATTTCGAACTGCCAGCCGCCCCACGGCCCGACAGGCCGGAGCTGACCGGCGGGGCACCATATCGGCCGGCGGGAAACGTCTTGTGGCGGTATCGCTCCGGCGCCGTGTCCGGTCCCGGCCGGTTGATCTACCGACCGTCCCGGGAACGTGGACGGGCGTTTCCGGCGGGCGCGGGAAAGGCATGTTCCGGCCGGTACTCCTTGAAGCTCGACAGGAACTGCGCGTCGCACTCCCGCTGCCAGGACGATCCGGGCAGGACCGCCGAGACGCAGGGATAGTTCCTGCGGAACGCGCGGGTGCGCTGTGTCGTCTCGATGGCGATGGCGACCAGGCCGCAGACGCGGCCCTCCTGGCGTTCGACCAGCGCGATGGCGCCCTCCATCGTGCCGCCGGTCTCGATCCACTGGTCGACCAGCAGGACCCGGGTGCCCGGGGTGAAGGCCGGCAGGCGCATCTCCATCTTCTGGGTCCGGCCCGAGTAGTTCGTAAAGGGGATTATAAGGAAAGCTTGGCGGCTCATGCCGCCCGCCTCGAGACGTTCCCCGGGGAGTTCCTGTGTCGAAAGCCCGACAGCGTCATGCGGCCTGCAGGGCCTGAATCGAAGACCTGCAGGCGCTTTCTGCTTGCATGTTCCATGCTATTTCATGTATTTTTCACGTATTGTTCGGGAGACGCCGCATGCCGGACGAGACGAAACCGCAGCGTGCACACCGCCAGGTCACGTACCGTCTGCTGCCGCAGACGCGGGACAACTGGCGCCGCCTGGAGCGGGTGCTGGAGGCGCAGCGCCAGCTTTACAATGCCGCCCTGCAGGAGCGGTCGGACGCCTGGCGTCTCGCAGGCGTTTCCCTGACCTGGCAGGACCAGTTCAGGAGCCTGACGGCGTGCCGCAGGGAGATCCCGGAGATGGCGGCGGTGCCGGTCGCCATCCAGCGCGGCACCCTGAAGCGGGTGGACGAAGCCTTCCGCGGCTTCTTTCGTCGGGCAAGGGCCGGGCAGAAGCCCGGCTACCCGCGCTTTCGTGGCCGGCGGCGGTTCAACAGCATCTCCGTGTACTCCGGCGTAAGGGTGGAAGCGGGCAGGCTGCGTCTTCCCGGTTTCGGCTGGATGACGGTGCGGCGGCGCGGCGGCACCCCGTATCCGGACGCCCGTCCGGTTTCGGCGGTGCTCAGGCGCGAGGCCGGGCGCTGGTATGCCGTGGTCTGCCATGCGGTCGCGGTTGCGCAGCCGGAGGATGACGGGACCGCGATCGGCATCGACATGAACGCCGGCCAGGTCGCGGCGAGCGATGGACGGCTGTTCCACGCCCCGGACACGCGCCGCCTCGAGGCCCGTAAACGCCGGTATCAGCGCATGGTTGCGCGTCGCAGGCGCGCAAGCCATCGCCGTGATCGCGCCCGTCGGCGTCTCGCCAGGACGGCTCGCCGCATCGCCATGGCCCGGCGCGACTGGCACCACCAGGTCTCGCGCAGGATCGCCGAGGGTGCCCACACCGTCGCCATCGAGGACCTGAAGGTGCGGAACATGACGGCAAGCGCCCGGGGCACGGCGGAAGAGCCGGGCACGAATGTCCGGGCCAAGGCCGGGCTCAACCGGGTCATTCTCGACACCGGCTGGGCCGCCCTGCGTGCAATGCTGGACTACAAGGCGGCACGCGTGATCGCGGTCGATCCCCGCCACACCAGCCGGACCTGCGCGGCATGCGGGCATGTCGACGCCCGATCGCGCCGCTCGCAGGCGGTGTTTCACTGCGTGGCCTGCGGCCATGCCGACAATGCGGACGCGAATGCTGCCCGCAACATCCGGCGTCGGGGACTGGCGCTGCTGCACGGGGAGGCTGCCGGGGTGCCGGGCCGTGGAACCGTGAATACACGAAGAAGGATGGCGGCATGAGCCGTCAAGTTTTCTTTGTAGTCCCTTCGTAAAGGACACGGCGTCGGTATCGACGCAGAGCTTGCCGGCCTTGCACACGGGCAGGAAACCCACTCCCAGCCGTGCCGCCAGGGACGCACCCAGAACGAACCCCATGGCGTCCAGTCCGCCGACGACATCGGGTTCGATGCCCTCCTGGTCGGCCTGCAGGTCGTCGAGCAGGTGGTGAAACGCGGCCCCGTTGATGTAGATGGATATCGGGTCCAGCCAGGCGAACCTGTCTCCCCTGGTATTCGGGGCCATCAGCCTCAGATACCACCGGTCGTCGCGGGAGCCCCTATCCATGGCTGCCGATCTCCCGGGCAACCCGCATCAGCCGTGCCAGCCGGGCGGAGTCGATCCTGTAGAAGTCGCCCGCCCGATTGATCCCGGTGGCAACCAGGAAGGTGTCGGCTTCCGCGTGGTCTCCGGCACTTTCCGGCGTTATCCTGGAGGCGAGCGCCAGCGGCGCGGCGCCGGTGCCAGCCCTGAAGTGGCGGACCTTGCCCGGCCCGGCCTCCTCCCCGGAGGCCGGGCCCGAGGTCGTGACCACATCCATGAAGCGCACAGCCTCGCGCGCGGCGTCCTGCCAGCACTCCGGGTCCACGGGACGCTGCTTCTTGAAGGCCGTGCCGCCGAAATACAGCCCGGACCAGCCGCCGGCCGGCCGCGGGAAATCTACCGGACGCCCGGGAGCCGCTTCGTGGCCGAGTTCGTCGAACGCAACAACATCCTGAGCGGCATCAGTCGCGGCGACGCGATCGAAACGGCGCTCGGCACCTTTCCCGCCACCGGCCTGCCGGCGCAGGGCAGGCCCGCGACCCTGGTCATCGCCGCCGATCTGGTCGAGATCAGCCAGGCGCCCCGCGACGGCGCAATTCCCTGCTCGCTGATCTCGGAGGAATTCGTCGGAGCGACGGTGACCCTGTTCCTCGAGGCGGCGGACGGAACCGAACTGAAGGTGCAGGTACCCGAACGCGCGCTGGGCGAGCTGAACCAGCAGGCCGGCAGCCGGTACCATCTCAGCTGGCCCGCCGACGCCGGCCATGTCCTGACCGAGACCTGAGCGGAGGCGCGAATGATCCGGTACCCCATTCCCTGGCCGGACGGCGCACGGTGTGCCGTCGCAATCACCTTCGACATGGACGCCGACAGCCTGATCCACATCGCGAGGCCCGAGGACGGGTTCGACCGGCTGTACCCGGTCTCGATGGGACGCTACGGCCCGACGGTCGCAATCCCGCGGATCCTTGCAACCTACAGGCGACTGGGGATCAGGCAGAGCTTCTTCATACCGGGCTGGTGCCTGGAGACCTACCCGGACGCGATCGAGGCGATCCTGGGTGACGGGCACGAGATCGGTCACCACGGCTGGATCCACGAGGATCCGGTGACGACGCGCGGACCATCCCAGACGGAAGCCTTCGAGAAGGCCCTGGATGCGCACCGGCGCATCTGCGGCGGCCTTCCGCGCGGCTATCGCGCACCGGTCTACAACGTCACGCAGCAGGTCATCGACCTCGCGATCGGGCACGGGCTGCGCTACGACAGCTCGCTGATGGCCGACGACATTCCCTACCGGATGACCACCGCGGAGGGCGCGCTGTGGGAGATGCCGGTCCACTGGGCAACGGACGACTGGCCGCCCTTCGCGCACTATGCCGAAATCGGCTACATGATGCCGGTACGCGGACCCTCCGCCGGGCTGGCCGGGTTCTGGGAAGAGTTCGAGGCGCAGTACGAGGCCGGCGGCTTCTTCATGCTGATCGTTCATCCGTTCCTGACCGGCCGGCTGGCCCGCTGGCGGCTGGTCGAGCGGTGGCTGGAGGAGACCATGGCGACCCGGAAGGTCTGGGTCGCCCGGCTCGAGGACATTGCCGATCACCTCGATGCGCTCGCCGCCCGCGGTCACCGGATCCGCACCGAACGGCTTCCCCATTACGAAGGACCGCAGGGATGAGACTGACCGACATCGACCACCGGATGCTGCGCATTGCCCACGAGGAAGCCCGGACCGGGTTCGAGGAGGGCGGCTGTCCCATCGGCTCCGTGCTCGCGCGCGGCGACACGGTGGTCGCGCGGGGCCGGAACCGGCGCGTGCAGCATGGCGATCCCATCGCTCATGGCGAGATGGACGCGCTGCGCAGGGCGGGCCGTCAACGGACCTACCGCGACACGACCCTCTACACCTCGCTCTCGCCCTGCATGATGTGCTCGGGCGCCATCGTCCAGTTCGGCATACCGCGGGTTGTCATTGCCGAGAACACGACCTTCGGGGGCAACGAGGACTTCCTGCGCGAGCGTGGCGTCGAGGTCGTCGTGGCCGACGACCCGGACTGTATCGCGCTCATGACCCGCTTCATCGAGGAACAGCCCGGACTGTGGGCGGAAGACATCGCCGAAGACTGACCCGGAGCCCGTCCCCGAAGCCGGGAGGCCCGGGCGCGCAACCGGCCGCGGTGGCACCCCCCTTGCGGGGTGCGAAGCCCGGGGACGGCGGTTCGTCTTCGCCGCCGTCCGGTTCCGTCCCGATCCCCGACACCAGGGAGCCTGGAAGCGGACCGGTCTGCGCAACAGGGCGATGTCCGGCTGTCCGGGGGCGACGAGGCTCGCGTTCAGGCATGGCCCGTGCCAGTCTGGCGCGACGCTCACGGGGAGACAGCCATGACCGACCGTCACACCAGCCGGCTCAGGGCACTGGTGCGGGCCGAGCCGATCCTGGTCGCGCCCGGCGTGGTGGACGGGATCGGCGCCCGCCTGGTCGCTGCCGCCGGTTTCGAGGCCGTCTACATGACCGGCGCCGGAACATCCGCCAGCCGGCTCGGCATGCCCGATGTCGGGCTGCTGACCATGACCGAGATGGCGGACAACGCGGCGCGCATCGCCGATGCCTCCGGTCTGCCGCTGGTGGCGGACGCGGACACCGGCTACGGCGGTCCGGTCAACGTTGCCCGCACCGTCCGGGCCTATGAACGCGCCGGTGCTGCCGGACTGCACACCGAGGACCAGTCCTGGCCCAAGCGGTGCGGGCACCTCGCCGGCAAGACGGTGATCCCGACCGGAGAGATGCAGGCAAAGATCAGGGCTGCCTGCGACGCGCGCACCGACCCCGACCTGCAGATCATCGCCCGGTGCGACGCCATCGCGGTCGAGGGCTACGGGGCAGCGCTCGAACGGGTCGAGGCCTATCAGGAGGCCGGTGCCGACATCCTGTTCGTCGAGGCCATGACCGGGATGGAGCAGCTGGCGGAGGTGCCGCGCCGCTTCCGGGCCCCATGCCTCTTCAACATGGCATCCAGCGGCAAGACACCCGAGCTGTCGACCCGGCAGATGCAGGAACTCGGATTCGCGATCGTGATCTACCCGGGCGTCACCGTCTCGGCCGCGATACTCGCGATGCGCCGGGTACTGGACCGGTTGCGCGAATCCGGCGAGATCGCAGCACTTCGCGACGACCTTGTACCTTTTCGCGAGTACTTCGATCTCATGGGCATGGACGAGATCGTGGAACTCGAGGCCCGTTACGCCGTCGAAGAACGCTCCCGGGTCGGGTACTGAGGACAGACGCCATGATGCCGCGCACCATGTTCGACAAGATCTGGGACCAGCACGTGATCCTCGAGCGCGAGGGCAACACCCTGCTCCATGTCGACTTCCACTTCTGCCACGACGGGTCGTTCAACGCCTTCGCCAAGCTCGCCGCCCGCGGCCTGCCGGTGCGCCGGCCCGACCGCATGGTGGGCACACCCGACCACTATGTCCCGACCACGAGCCGCAGCATCGACGACCTCGCTTCCGACGACATGAAGCGGGTGTTCCGGGCATTCGAGCGCAACTTCACCAGCCACGGCATCACCCATTTTCCGATCGGTGATCCGCGCCAGGGCATCATCCACGTGGTCGGCCCCGAGCAGGGTCTGACCCAGCCCGGCCTGGTGATCGTCTGTGGTGACAGCCATACCTCGACCCACGGCGCGGTCGGGGCGATCGCGTTCGGCATCGGCGCATCGGAGGTGACCCACGTCATGGCGACCCAGGCCCTGTGGCAGAAGCGGCCGGGGACCATGCGCATCACCATCGACGGCAATCGTCCGGACGGTGTCACCGGCAAGGACGCGATCCTGGCCATCATCGCCCGTATCGGTGCGGTCGGCGGCACCGGCTACGCTGTCGAGTACGCGGGCTCGCTGATCCGCGCATTCTCGATGGAGGAGCGGTTTACCGTGTGCAACATGTCGATCGAGGCCGGCGCGCGGTGTGGCATGATCGCACCGGACGACACCACTTTCGACTGGCTGAAGGGCCGTCCGTTTGCACCGGCAGGCGAGCAGTGGGACGCCGCACTCGGCTTCTGGAAACAGGTTCCGGGAGATCCGGGCGCGGGGTTCGACCGCGAGGAACGGCTCGACGGCGCCGCACTGGCCCCGATGGTGACCTGGGGGACCAGCCCGGAACAGGCGGTTGCCGTGACCGGCGCGGTGCCGGACCCGGACGCGGAGGACGACGACGAGCGCCGGGCCGCACTCGTGGCCGCCGTCGACTACATGGGCCTCGAACCTGGTCAGGCGATGGGTGATGTCATCGTCGACAGGGTGTTCATCGGTTCGTGCACCAACAGCCGCATCGAGGACCTGCGCGCCGCAGCCGCGGTCGTGCGCGGCCGCCGGGTGCGCGTCTCGCACGCCTTCGTCTCGCCGGGCTCCGGCCTGGTCAAGCGCCAGGCCGAGGAGGAGGGTCTCGACCGCGTCTTCACCGAGGCAGGTTTCGAGTGGCGCGAAAGCGCGTGCTCGATGTGCGTCGGCATGAACGGCGACGTCGCGCGGCCCGGAGAGCGGACCGCCTCGACCTCGAACCGGAACTTCCGCGGCCGCCAGGGTCCGGGAGTGCGCACCCATCTCGCCAGCCCGGCCACCGCGGCGGCAGCCGCCGTGCATGGCCGGTTCGTCGATATCCGCGGTCTGTGAGAGCCGGCAATGAAGCCCTTCACCACCGTTTCCGCCGTCGCGGCGCCGCTCGACATGATCAATGTCGACACCGACCAGGTCATCCCGGCGCGGTTCCTCGGCCGACCGGTGGACGAGCGCTACCCGGACTACCTGTTCCACGACCTGAGGTTCGACGCCGACGGGGCGGAACGGCCGGACTTTGTCCTGAACCGCCCCGGGTTCCGTGACGCCAGCCTGCTGGTCACCGACCGCAATTTCGGCTGCGGATCGTCGCGCGAACACGCGGTCACCGCGCTGGTCGAGGCCGGGTTTCGCGCGGTGATCGCGCCGTCCTTCGGCGATATCTTCTACGCCAACTCGCTCAAGAACGGTTTCCTGCCGGTGCGGCTCCCCGACGAGGTGTGCCGTCGCCTGCGCGGCATGCTGCACGATGGTCCGGGCGGGGAGATCACCGTCGACCTCGAGAGCCAGACGGTGACCGCGCCCGACCAGACCACCTGGTCGTTCGACATCGACCCGTTCCAGAAGCGCAAGGTGCTCCACGGCGTCGACGACATCGACGACACCCTGGGCGAGATCGACGCGATCCGGGCGTTCGAGCGCGAGTACGACGCCCGCATGACCTGGCTTACGACCCGCCGGACCCGCTGACCGCGCCGCCCTCCGGTTCCTGCAGGTTGACCGAGACCCGCTCGACCGACGCCCTGATCACCGGGATCTCGTCCTCGGCCAGTTCCGGACGCGTGCGCCGCCGCGCCAGCGCCGCATCGATCCAGGGAGCGAGTTCCTCGGCCTTGGCCGCCTCGCGGACCTTTCGTGTGTAGCGAAACTCCGGCAGCACCTCGTCGGCGAACAGCTGCAGCGACTGGCAGATTTCGTGGTGGGGGTTCCGGCCGGCCTGCTGCAGGAAGATGATCTGGTCGACCCCTGCCTCCTGGTAGGAACGGACCAGTTCGCGCAGGTCGCCGGGCGTCCCGATGCCACCCGATGACTGCAGCGCACCGGTGTCATCCTCGATCCCGGTGCTGGCCCGGGTCGCCTGGAAGTCCCGCCACAGCCTGCTGTGGCCGGGAACGCTGTCGCGCGTCACCAGCGAGCGCAGGGCATAGGCGAAGAACTCGAACCCCTCGAGACCGCGGCGGCGCGCCTCGTTGCGGTCATGGTTCAGGGAGAACCCGGACACCATGGCGATGTTCGGGTTGACCGCGTGGCCGATCGGCACGCACTCCTCCGAGCGGATGATGTCGTGGTAGATGCGGCTCCAGCTGCGGGCCTCGTCGGGGTCGACGAAGGAAAACGCCAGCGCTCCGACACCGTTGCGCGCCGCAACGCGAATGGTATCGCGGTTGGTGCACGCCATCCACAGCGGCGGGTGCGGTTTCTGCAATGGCTTGGGAATGACGTTGCGCGCCGGCATCGAGAACCCCTCGCCCTCGTAGCCGGGGTAGGGCGTCATCACCATCATGTCGGCGATTTCGCGGGCCGCCTCGAGCGACAGGTCGCGCTTGCGCCTGGTGGGAATGCCAAACCCGTGGAGCTCCTGGCGGGTTGCGCCCTCGCCGATCCCGAGATCGACCCGGCCGCCGGAGACCAGGTCGAGGCTGGCAACGCGCTCCGCGGTCCGCGCCGGGTGGTTGTAGTGCGGGATCACCTGCCTGATCCCGTGGCCGAGCCTGATCCGCGAGGTCTGGCCCGCGGCGGCGGCAAGGAACACCTCGGGGGCGGAACAATGCGAATACTCCTCGAGGAAGTGATGTTCCACCGCCCACGCGTAGTCGATCCCGATGCGGTCGGCGAGCACGATCTGTTCGAGCGCGTCGGCAAACAGGCGGTGTTCGTCGTCGTCGTTCCACGGACGCGGCAGCTGGAGCTCGTAAAACACTCCGAAACGCATGGACCCTCTCCCGGTTGCTGACGCCGACCCGGTGACAGCGTCATGCGACTTTACAGACCACATCCGACGGATCATAGAAGTGCGCGTCCGGCGAGGCGCCGTGTCGCGACGCCACGCACAGCCCATTGCGCACGAGGCGACCATGATCGATCTGACATCAATCGCACGCACCGAATCCGAGGGCGGAGACCTGTTCGGGGCGCTCGCGGCGCTCTACGAAGCAACCGACCTGCGCCCCGACGGCTACCCGGAGGCGGTCGTCTGGAAGGGAGGCAACGATGCCGGCGGCATCAACCCGGTGGCGCACTCGCTGACCGACGCCTATGCACTCCTGGGCACGGTTGCCGCGATCGACATCCTCGGGCTTCCGTTCTACGCCGTGCCCATGTGGTCGCAGTACCGCCATGACACCCGGCTTGCCTGCCTGGCCTGGTTCGGCAACATGCCGTGCACCTCGATCAAGTGGTCGACGGCGGGTGACGCGTATGTCAACGACGGGGCCGGCGGCCGGGTCGTGGTCATGGGCAAGTCGGGCAACGCACCGCTGCGCACCCAGGCGGGCGTGTACTGCAACGTGCGTCCCTACGGACCGATCACGGTGGTCCGCTCGATGCCGTGCCTGCCGTATTCGCAGAACCGCGGCGCCTTCAGCGTGGATGCGCAGAGCGGCATCATCCACTCGGAGATGAATACGCCGGGTGTGCAGATGGCCTATGCCAACCGTCTGTTCCTGAAGATGGTGCACGAGACCGGCCGTCTCGGGCGTGTGGCGATGAAGCCGACCCAGGCCATGGAGGACGGGATCAACGCCGGGCTGCACGCCTGGCTGCTGCAAGGAACCGGGTTTGCCGTCGGCCGCGCCTACGCGGTGGATCCCTACGAGGAAAACCGCGAAGCGGTCGATCGCATCGTCGGCCTCCTGCCCGCCGACTTCAAGGCCGGCATGGACCAGTGGTCGGGACGCGTCGAGCAGCACATATCCGACACCAATTACGGGCTCCTGCTGTGGGACCTGATCGAGCAGCGCGACTGCATCGTGCTGGCGACCGACCTGGACGGCGACCGGCTCACCGACCTGCTTGCCGATGTCTCGGACCCGCTGCGCGCTTTCGCCGGGCGGGTCGCCGGCCACCTGGGCCAGGAAGCCGACACCACGGCACTGTGGCGGGACATGGGATACCGGACCGGCAACGGCCGCGACATGACCTCGGTCATGCACCGGATGTCCGGACCACCGATCCACGAACAGACACTCGGATCCGCCGATGCCATGCTGCTGCGCCTGCTGGCCGGAGACGAGTGGGTTGGCGGATCCAAGCAACCGTACGATCCGAGAATCCACTTCGTGCTGATCCGCGATGCCTACCTCGATGCCAACCCGGGCAATGAACGCCTGCGCACGTGGCTCGACGCCGCGCTCGACAGCTTCGATCGGGTCTACTCGGGTTCGCGACCGGGTTTCCTCGACGGCTACCGCCAGCTCAAGGCCGCGATCGCGCCGTGGAACGGGTAGCGCATGGCGGACCCCAGCATCGCCTTCGTCGCATCCGAAGGTGAAGAGGCCGCCGCCGCACTCGCGGCACTCCAGGCGCGCTACCCGCATGTTCCCGAGCACCAGGCCGAGGTGATCGTCGCGCTCGGCGGCGATGGTGTCATGCTCGAGACCCTGCGCCGGCACATCAACCAGCGTGTCGCGGTGTTCGGCATGAACCGGGGGACCATCGGCTTCCTGATGAACGAGTTCGGCGAGGAACGGCTGGTCGAACGCGTCCGCGATGCGACCCCGGTGACGCTGCATCCGCTGCGCATGAGCGTCGAGACGGTAACCGGGGCGCGCCAGGAGGCGCTGGCGATCAACGAGGTCTCGCTCCTGCGCCAGACCGCCCAGACGGCGAGGATCCGCATCACCATCGACGGCACGGTGCGAATGGACGACCTGATGTGCGACGGCCTGATCGTGTCGACCCCGGCCGGCAGTACCGCCTACAACCTCTCCGCCCATGGCCCCATCGTGCCGATCGGTGCTGGCGTCCTTGCCATGACCCCGATCAGCGCCTTCCGGCCGCGGCGCTGGCGCGGTGCGCTGCTCGACAACCGGGCCCGCATCGGCATCGAGGTTCTCGAGATCGACAAGCGGCCGGTCAGCGCCACCGCCGATGCGACCGAGGTCCGCGACATCCGGTCGGTCTCGGTGATCGAGGACCGCGAGAGCGAGCTGCACCTGCTGTTCGACCCCGACCACAACCTCGACGAACGCCTGCTCAAGGAGCAGTTCGCCAGCTGAAGGCCTATGCGCTGCGCCTGATGGTGCAGTCGTCGCGCCCGAGACGGTCGGGCAGCAGTTCCAGCCCGAGGCCCGGTGCGCCGGAAACCGTGATCCGGCCGTCGCGCAGCGGCGGCAGGTCGGTCACCAGTTCGCGGTACCAGCCGTGGTAGAAGGCCCGCACGATCTCCTGCACGTGGCAGTTGGCGCTCGCAAGCGCGAGGTGCGTGGACGCGGCAAGGGTGACCGGTCCGGTGCAGTCGTGAAACGCGACCGGCAGGTGCCAGGGCTCGGCCATGTGCGCGATCTTGCGTGCCTCGGTGATCCCGCCGCACCATGCGACATCCATGATCAACTGGCCCAGCGATCCCAGCTCGAGCAGGGCCCGGAAATCCGCCGCACCGCCCCGGGTCTCCCCGACCGCGACCGGGCAGGCGCTGGCACGCGCTACGTCATCGATCGAGGCCAGGTGATCCATGAAGACCGGGTCCTCGACCCAGAACGGCCGGTACGGCTCCAGCGCGCGGACGATGCGGACCGCCTGCGGCCGGTCCCACAGCGAATGCAGTTCCACCATCACGTCCATGCGGTCACCGACCGCGCGCCGGACCAGCTCGACCGGCACGAGCGCCTCGGCAAGGTCGCCGGCGGAAATGTACCGGCCGCCCGAACGTTCGGCAGCAAAGTCGAACGGCCAGATCTTCATGCCGTCGATTCCCATCTCCAGCAGCGACCACGCCAGCTCGTCGGCCGCGTTCAGGAACCCGTCGAGATCCTCGTACGGCCCCCCGGCGTCCCCGATGCCGAAGTTGCGGGTGCCCTGTCCCGCCGTCTCGCGGACATATCGGTAACCGGCGCAGGTGTTGTAGACCCTGATGTCATCGCGCACGGCGCCGCCGAGCAGCTGGCATACCGGCTGGCCGGTCACCTTGCCCCAGATGTCCCAGAGCGCCATGTCAACTGCGGACCGGCCGCGCTGTTCGGCCCCGGCGCCGGAAAACCCGAGGTAGCCGATGAGCCGCGGATGGTGCCGACCGATCAGCAGCGGGTCCTCGCCGAGCAGGAGCGGAGCGATGGTCTCGTGGATGTGCGCCTCCGCCGCCCCGGCGCCATAGAAGGTCTCGCCGAGACCGACTGCGCCCTCGTCGGTGTGGACCCGGGTCCACAGCAGGTTGGGGAACTCGGCAATGCGTACCGTCTCGAGTGCGGTCACCTTCATGTCCTGATCTCCCGCCGGATACTGGGTCACGCCGCCCTGCGTGACAGTGCCTGTCCCAGGTCGTCACAGGCCCGGGTGACTGCATCGTCGAGTGCCCGTTCCCATTGCCCGGCGTCGGCGGTGTGCCCGGCCCCGGGAAAGAGCACCGCGCGCGACGAGTTGACGACACCGCCTTCGGGGCCGGCTGGACCGGCGACGAAGCACCGGACCGCATCGTCGGCGCTGCCTCCCTGGGCGCCGTAGCCGGGCACAAGGAAGAGCGAGCGCGGAAGCAGGTCGCGCAGCCGTTCCGCCTGTGCCGGAGAATCGGCCCCCACCACGATCCCGAGCGACGACCAGCCGGTCTCGGCCCCCTCCAGCGACCGGGCGAGCGGCTCCAGCGACGCGGCGACCAGCTCGCACACGGTGCGTACTCCTGCCCGGGGCGGTGCGGCGAGTTCGGCGTCCTGAAAGTCTCCTGCTCCCGGATTGCTGGTGCGCACCAGGACGAACAGGCCGCCGCCGGTGACGTTTGCCCGGTTCGCGAACGGCTCGATCGTGTCGGGACCGAGCCAGGGACTGAGGGTCACGGCATCGCCGCGAAACGGCGCGTCCGGCCCGAGCAGGGCCTCGGCATAGGCGACGGAGGTGGAGCCGATGTCCCCGCGCTTGGCATCGAGCAGTACCAGCAGCCCGCGGCGTTGCGCATGCTCGACCACTTCGCACAGCGCCCGCATGCCCTGCCAGCCCAGCCGTTCGAAGAAGGCAAGCTGCGGCTTGACCACCGCCACCCGGCCCTCGAGCCGGTCGCAGACCGCGACCAGGAACGCGCGTACGGCACCGGCGGTCGCCGGATCGCCGGGCGACATGTCACCGCACGCGAACAGCGGCGGAATTCGATCGAGATGCGGGTCGAGCCCGACACAGAGCGGGTGTCCGGTCCTGCGCGTCGCCCCGATCAGCCTGTCCCCGAACCCGGCCTGCTTCCGTACCACCCGTCAGCCTCCCCTCGCCACCCGTGCCGCACACGGCCAGAAGTCTGTGATATGATGACAGCGTGTATCCTTAGAGTGTAACCACGGAGGGGGAAGTCCATGCACAGGGTTCTTGCTGCTGCTGCCGGCGCGGTCCTGATTGCCTCGGCTGCGCATGCCGATGAGGTGAAAATCGGCGTGATGGTCGGGTTTACCGGCCCGATCGAATCGCTCGCACCGGACATCGCCGCCGGCGCCGAGCTCGCAATCAGCGAAGTCAGCGACAGCGGGAACCTGCTGGGCGGAAGTTCGGTCACCGCGGTCCGCGGCGATACCACCTGTACCGACGCCGCCGCGGCCACCGCGGCGATGGACCGGCTGGTCACGTCCGATCGCGTCAATGCCGTTGTCGGCGGCGACTGCTCCGGCGTGACCACGGCCATGCTGCAGAACGTCGCAAAGGCCACCGGCATCGTGATGATCTCCCCGTCGGCCACCTCTCCGGCGCTTTCGACCATCGAGGACAACGGCCTGTTCTTCCGCACCGCTCCCTCCGATGCGCGGCAAGGCCAGGTGCTGACCGAGGTGATCATGGAGCGCGGCCACAAGACCATCGCGCTGACCTACACCAACAACGACTACGGCAAGGGGCTGGCCGACAGTATCAAGACCAACTTCGAGGCTGCCGGTGGCACGGTGACGATTTCGGTTGCACACGAGGACGGCAAGGGTGACTACTCGGCCGAGGTCGCGGCCCTGGCGGCTGCGGGCGGCGATGTCCTCGTTGTCGCGGGCTACCTTGACCAGGGCGGCAAGGGCATCATCCAGGCGTCGCTGGACACCGGAGCGTTCGACACCTTCGTCCTGCCCGACGGCATGATCGGCGACACCATCACCGATGCCTTCGGATCCGATCTCGACGGGTCGTTCGGAACCCATCCGGGAACCGACAGCACCGGTGCCGCCACCTTCGGCGACATGGCGACGGCAGCCGGGTTCAAGGCCGGTCCGTTCACGGCCGAGGCCTACGACGCGGCCGCCCTGCTGCTGCTGGCAATGCAGGCCGCCGGGTCGTCCGACAGCGGCATGCTCAAGGACACCGTGTTGCAGGTCGCCAATGCACCGGGCGAGATGATCTTCCCGGGTGAACTCGCGAAGGCACTCGAGATCATCGCCGGCGGCGGTGATGTCGACTACGTCGGCGCCTCGGCCGTCGAACTGATCGGTCCGGGCGAGAGCGCCGGCAACTACCGCGAGGTCGAGGTCAGGGGAGGCAAGTTCGAGACGGCGCGGTACCGCTGACGGCGCCATCAGGGAAGGACCGCGGTACCTGCCGCGGTCCTTTTCCCTCCCCGTCATGGTTCCCGCCAGAACAGTGCATCCGGCAGCCCCCGTGACGGCATGATCCGGGTCGTTGACGTCTCGAAACGGTTCGGCGGCGTGGTTGCCGTCGACACCGTCTCGCTTGAGGTCGAGCGCGGAACCATCACCGGGCTCATCGGCCCCAACGGCGCCGGCAAGACCACCCTGTTCAACATTATCGCCGGGGCGGCGACGCCGAGCAGCGGACGCATCCTGCTTGCCGGAGAGGATGTGACCGGGCTGCCGTCGCACAGCCTGTTCCACAAGGGGCTTCTCAGGACCTTCCAGATCGCGCACGAGTTTCCGACCCTGACCGTGTGCGAGAACCTGATGACCGTGCCTGCAGGCCAGACCGGCGAGAGCCTGCTCGGCGCCTGGTTGCAGCCCGCACGGGTGCGGGAGGAAGAACGGTCGATCCGCGCGCGCGCCGAGGAGGTCATCGGGTTTCTCGGGCTCGAACGGGTGATGCACGAGCCGGCCGGCACGCTCTCCGGCGGCCAGAAGAAACTGCTGGAACTCGGGCGGACCATGATGGTGGACGCCCGCGTGGTCCTGCTCGATGAGGTTGGCGCCGGGGTCAACCGCACCCTGCTGCGGACCATCGGAGACGCCATCCTGCGTCTCAACCGGGAACTCGGTTACACCTTCTTCATGATCGAACACGACATGGAATTCATCGCCAGGCTGTGCGATCCGGTGATCGTCATGGTCGACGGGCAGGTGCTGATGCAGGGCAGTGCGGAGACAGTCCGGACCGACGAGGCGGTGATAGAGGCCTATCTCGGCCGCGGCATGACCGCGACCCGCCCCGGGGCCGCCTGATGAGTTTTCTCGAAGCGCGGAACATGACTGGCGGTTACGGCGGCGCCGACATCCTGAACGGCTGCACCATCAGTGTCGACCGCGGCGAGATCGCGGTCATCGTCGGCCCCAACGGCGCCGGAAAGTCGACCGCGATGAAGGCGGTGTTCGGCATGCTGCAGCTGCGGACGGGATCCGTGCGGCTGGCGGGCACCGACATTACCCGGCTGTCGCCGCAGGACCGGGTCCACCGCGGCATGGCATTCGTGCCGCAGACCAGCAACGTGTTCGTGACCATGACGGTGCAGGAAAACCTCGAGATGGGCGCCTTCCTGCGCCGCGACGACATCTCCGGCACCATGGAGCGGGTGTTCGCGCTGTTTCCGGTGCTGCGGGACAAGCGCCAGCAGCCCGCCGGCGAACTGTCGGGTGGACAGCGCCAGCAGGTCGCCATCGGCCGCGCGCTCATGACCGAACCGGTCCTGCTCATGCTCGACGAGCCGACCGCCGGGGTCTCGCCGATGGTGATGGATGACCTGTTCGCACGCATGATCGAGATCCGCAGGGAGGGCATCGCGATCCTGATGGCGGAGCAGAACGCCCGTCAGGCGCTCGGCATCGCCGATACCGGCTACGTGCTGGTCACCGGGGAGAACCGCTACACCGACACCGGCGCCGCGCTGCTTGCCGATCCCGACGTACGCCGGGCGTTCCTGGGAGGCTGACCGCACCGATGCTGCCCGACCTGCCGCACGCGATCGTCCTGCTCGGCAACTACGTGGTCGTCCCGGGACTCGCCTACGCAGCCCAGCTCGCGCTCGGTGCTCTGGGTATCACGCTGGTATTCGGGATCCTGCGGTTTGCCAACCTCGCGCACGGCGATCTCATGGCATTCGGCACCATGGTCGCGGTCCTGGTCACCTGGCAGTTCCAGGCCTGGGGGCTCGGACTCGGACCGCTGCCGACCGGCTTGCTGGCACTTCCGGTCGCCATCCTGGCTGCCAGCGCTGCCGCGCTTGCCGCCGACCGTCTGGTATTCCGCTACTACCGCCGGGTCCACAGTGCCCCGATCGTCCTCGTCATGGCCTCGGTCGGTGTCATGTTCATCCTGAACGGCATCGTGCGCTTCATCATCGGGCCCGATGACCAGAGCTTCTCCGACGGTGCGCGGTTCATCATCAGGGCGCGCGAGTTCCGCCAGCTCACCGGGCTCGAGGAGGGTCTCGCGATCAAGACCACCCAGTGCCTGACCGTGGCCGTCGCCGTCGTCGTGGTCGCTGCCCTGTTCTGGTTCCTGCAGCGCACGCGCACCGGCAAGTCGATGCGTGCGTATTCGGACAACGAGGACCTCGCCCTGCTGTCGGGCATCAACCCCGACCGTGTCGTCGCCATCACCTGGATCATCGCCGCATCGCTTGCCGCCATTGCCGGCACGCTCTACGGACTCGACAAGAGCTTCAAGCCGTTCACCTACTTCCAGCTGCTGCTGCCGATGTTCGCGGCAGCGATCGTCGGCGGCATCGGCCAGCCGCTGGGCGCGATCGCCGGCGGTTTCATCGTCGCGTTCTCCGAGCTCACGGTCACCTACGCCTACAAGAAGTTCCTGCACTACCTGCTGCCAGACGCATGGGAGCCGACCGGGCTCGCACAGCTGCTGTCGACCGATTACAAGTTCGCCGTCTCCTTCGTGATCCTGGTGCTGGTCCTGCTGTTCAGGCCGACCGGGCTGTTCCGGGGCCGGCTGCTGTGACCGTCTCCCGGCGCACCCTGCTCGCGTGGCTCGCGATCGCGGCCGCGCTTGCCGTCGTCGGAGCAGGGCAATCGTGGTCGCTTGCGCTGTCGATCGCCAATCTCTGCCTGATCTCCGCGGTCATGGCGCTGTCCGTGAACATCCAGTGGGGCTACGCCGGACTGTTCAACGTCGGGATCATGGGGTTCGCCGCACTCGGCGGACTGGCCGCGGTCCTGGTTTCCAAACCCCCGGTCCCAGATGCCTGGGCGGCCGGGGGAAGCGGGCTGCTCGGAGCCCTCGTGGCGGCGGCCGCGGCGGTGGCGCTGACCGCGGGTCTTGCCCGCCTGTTGCCGCGCAGCCGCTGGCGCGCACCGGTCCTTGCGATCTGCCTGGTCGCGGGCTACCTGGTCGTGCGTGCGCTGTTCGACCCGGCGGTCGACGCCATCGAGGCGGTTGAACCGGCAAAGACCGGATACCTGGGCGGGCTCGGGCTGCCGATCCTGTTCTCCTGGGCGGTCGGCGGCCTGTTCGCCGCAGCGGCCGCGTGGGTGATCGGGCGGATCGCGCTGGGCCTGAGGTCGGACTACTTCGCCATCGCCACTCTCGGCATCGCCGAGATCATCATCGCAGTCCTGAAGAACGAGGACTGGCTCGCCCGCGGGGTGAAGAACGTCACCGGGCTCGGTCGTCCGGTTCCCTACGAGGTCGACCTGCAGCGCGATCCCGCCTTCATCGACCGGGTCGCCTGGCTCTATGGCGGCACACTGGACGGGCTCGCGGACGACGCACGGGCGGCGGCGCTGCGCGACCTGGTGGTGCAGTCCTCCGGCCTGTTCGTCAAGCTGTGCTACGCCGGGCTGTTCGTGGCGGTGCTGGCGGTCATCTTCTGGCTGTCGGAACGGGCGCTGCGTTCGCCGTGGGGACGCATGATGCATGCGATCCGCGACAACGAGACCGCCGCCGGCGCCATGGGCAAGGATGTCACCCGCCGTCACCGCCAGGTCTTCATCCTCGGCTCCGCCGTCGCCGGCATCGCCGGCGCCATGCTGGTCACGCTCGACGGCCAGTTCACTCCGGCGAGCTACGTGCCGCTGCGGTTTTCGTTCCTGGTCTGGGTGATGGTGATCATCGGAGGCTCCGGCAACAACCAGGGAGCGGTGATCGGCGCATTCCTGATCTGGCTGGTCTGGATCGAGGCCGAACCGGTCGGTCTGTGGCTGATCGACGCCCTGACCGCAGGTCTCGGCGAGGGGCACGGGCTCAGGGAGCATCTGCTTGAGGCGGCAGCGCACACGCGCCCGCTGGTCATGGGCCTGACCCTGCTGGTGGTGATGAGATTCGCGCCGCGCGGACTCGTCCCGGAACACCGGGGCCGCTGACCCGCAATCCCTGACCGTGCAGAATACGGACGCCGGGCCGGGTGGTGCCGCGCCATGTTTTTGGAATTTTCTGCCAGATGAGCTGCTTGCAAAATTGCTGGCTCAGACTGGTGGGAGAGACGCTGACCGGTGTTGATGGGAGGGGCTGGCGTCGATTTTTCGTTCCGGGCCGCGCATCCGGGGCCTGATCTGGCGGATGTGGCCCGATTCGGCAGAATCCGGGCGAGCGTGACCGCGGCGCACGGGAACTTTTTCTTGAACGCCGCCAGCGCGGCTTCGTCCTGGGCATAATGACGCGGGCGCGCGGAGAGCTTGGCGTAGCCCATCCGGCGCAGCTCGCGCCCGACCGTCGTCTGCGCCAACGACACACCGAACCGCTCCTTGAGCCATGCCGCCAGGTCGCAGCGCCGCCAGCGCACCACGCCGTGGACCGC
>MPMT01000061.1 GCA_002238645.1 Alphaproteobacteria bacterium bin52
CAAAATCCTGCCCAGGAACGCGCGATTGTCACGAAAGCCCCATCTCACAGGTCCCTCGCCACCACGACATCACGTCAAATCAACCACTTACAATCGCCACACGAGAACTGCACCCTCGCGGCGGTTAGAAAGGCCTTTGATGCAGCTGGCGGCAAGACTCACAAAGTCGAGCGGGACCTTGGTCTGAAGCAAGATCGGATCAGAAACATCTTGGGCAGGGATCGAAAGCCGGGCGCTCCAGGACCGGGCACACTTCACTTGGCGGAGGTCTGTGAGTCGCTAGGCCTCGAGTTCTATGTCGGGCCTCAACGCGAGGTACCGCCAGACGACGATTCGCCTTTGCGGCCGGGCGGTACCGCACGGGTGCCCGTAGCGGACGTGCGCCTGACGCGGGTGATCGTCGCACTGGAGGATGCCTGGGAGCTGCCGCCGCCGCACTAACGGAGCGCGCTGGCCGAGGCGATCATCGGGAATATCGAACTGTCATGCCCTTTCGAGGAGGTCCATCCAGGTCGTCATTTCGCCGCGTTTTGGACCGGCTTGGTTGAAGCGTGATCGACAACGAGGAGTGAGCAGATGAACCCAATCCGAATTGCGGTGTCTATAGTTGCTCTGGGCTTGCTGGCGTCGGTGTTTGGTGTACGCGCGCACGCGCACACCGTACTGCCAGTTCATGCAGCAGACACGGTTCAGGGCTGTATGGACACGCTCAACCGTGTGGAGATGAAATTCGACGCCGTCGTCCAGACGCTTCCGCGCTCGGAACTCGAAGCGTTGACGGTTTGGGCCATGGCGAAGTTTCGAGGGCTGATGGCGGCATTCAGGAACAATGCTTTGAAACCCGACCTTTTTGACGATGAGGAGACGGGTCTTATGGTCTGGCTTCATGCACGCGATTGCCTTTGCATACTTGCTGAGCAATGCGAGCGGTGATCCAGCGGCTGAGGCGGATTGACCGCGTAATCCATTGCCACTAACAGGCTGCTGGAAAACTCCTGACGCTGCTGGAATTGGCGTGATTCGCTGATTGGGTAGCGAATTGAGGCGAGGGTGTGATGCGGGGCACGGACGAGCACAGTGGCATCCTGTTCAGTTACGTAGATTTGGAGGCGCGGGTTCCGGCGGATCATCCCTTGCGTCCGATCCGGGCGCTGGTGGACGAAGCGCTTTGGTTCTGTCGCCGGATTTGGTTCTGTCGCCGGATTTCGAGCGGCTCTACTCGAAGACGGATCGGCCCTCGATTGCGCCGGAGAAGCTGCTACGGGCGCTTCTGCTGCAGGCGTTCTACACGATCCGTTCGGAGCGCCAGCTGATGGAGCAGCTGGACTACAACCTGCTCTTCCGCTGGTTCGTCGGGTTGTCGATGGACCAGCGGGTGTGGGACGCGACGGTGTACTCGAAGAACCGCGACCGGCTGGTCGCAGGTGACGTGGCGGCGCGATTGCTTCAGGCGGTGCTGCAAGGCGAGAGGGTTCGCCGGCTCTTGTCGGACGAGCACTTCTCGGTCGACGGCACGCTGATCGAGGCTTGGGCGTCGATGAAGAGCTTCCGCCCCAAGGAGGGCGGGGACGATGACGCGCCGGGAAGCGGCGGGCGCAACGGCGAACGCGACTTCCGCGGCGAGCGTCGCTCCAATGCGACGCATGCGTCGTCCACCGACGCCGATGCCCGGCTCTTTCGCAAGGGACAGGGCCAGTCGAGCCGGCTCTGCTTCATGGGCCATCTCTTGATGGACAACGCCAACGCGCTCGTCGTCGATGCCACACTGACCCGGGCCAGCGGCACTGCCGAGCGGGAAGCAGCGCTGGCCATGGTGCGGCGGCGGAGAAAGGGGCGGCGGGTCACGCTGGGCGCCGACAAGGCCTACGACGTGACCGACTTCGTGGACGCCTTGCGCGCCCTCACCGTCACTCCCCATATCACGATCGATGGCCACGTGACCAAGACAGGCAAGCGACGCAAGACCCGGATCGACCGGCGCACCACCCGGCACGCCGGTTATGCCGCGAGCCAGCGGTTGCGCAAGCGCATCGAGAAAGGCTTCGGCTGGATCAAGACCACCGGCGGGCTGGCCAAGACCCGCCATCGCGGGCTCGACAGGGTGGACTGGATGTTCACGCTGACCGCCGCCGCCTACAACCTGGTCCGGCTGCCCAAACTCATCGCAGAAGCGACGACGTAATGCCCGCAAGTCGCCGAACCCAACCCCAGCCCCGCCGCGAGCCGGCCGCGAACCTCTATCCGCTCCAACCGTAACCCCAGAAAATCGCCCAAAATCACCAAACTGGCCAAGACGGGTGGGTTTTTCAGCAGCCTGCTAAGTCATGGCCGACAACGGCACCGACGGTCCGCTGGAGCTGGGCCCTCCCGTCGGGCGCTGGCACGGCATCGACCGATCCAACATCCCGGTGACCCTCACCGCCAACGGCGAGGTCGTGAGAGAGGGCCGTGGCGGCAATGCCCTCGGCGACCCGCTGAATGTCATGGTGTGGCTGGTCAACAAGCGCAGCCGCGAAGGCGAGGGCATGAGCGCCGGCCAAGTGGTCAATACGGGCACGACCGCCGGCATCTACTTCGCCGAACCGGGTGGCGGGGCCGTGGCCGACTTCGGCCCTCTCGGCCAGGTATCGTTGACATTCTGAGACTGCTGGCCGAAACCTGACAACCCTTATGGATTCTCCAGATACTTGAAGACCCCGTATCCTGCCTTGTTGTTAGTATTGTCCACCACGTATGCAATTGGAATAATTTGAAGATTCTTCCACTGCGTGTACTCTGCAAAACGAAAATATCTCGCCAGAAAAATGCCAACTGAAACATCGTGAACACGTCCGCCCTTGTTCCGTGCCTGAAAATGACAATCATACCCCAACGTAAACTCCGAATACGACGGCTGAAACACATTCGAAATCCAAGTCATGATATCTGCTCTCTTTCTTGTTCTTACTGAATGCTCTTGAAATGCAAGACCATTCATCCCCGAATACTTCGCAGCGAAATGCTCGCAATACCTGGACACGGACAAATTGTCCTGTGAATCATCTCCGTTTCCTTTTTCGACTTGTCCGTTTACCCCGTTGCTCACAGAACAAATCGTAATTCACGGTCAAGTGCCGCTGGATTTTGCACTTCAAAGATCGCGACCTCGCCGACATGAGCGTGTCGCGTCACATCGGGTTCTTCCAGCATGTCGACGAACCGCAGCCAGCGCACTGCGTGGCCGAAGAATGTTCGGCAGGCCTTTGGCGATGCGTGTTGTCTGGAGTTCCGCCCGCCAGGAACCGACCATTGGCGGGTCGCCGCCTCGATCCGGGCCAGGCTCACCCGATCATCTTCGTGCAGATCGAGAATGTGAACAAGTTGGAACTGATGGGATGCGGTCGCTTGCAATGTGCAGGGCCAGGCCCCTGTCTGCGCACAATGGCGGAGATAACTCAGGCGTTCGTCAAGCAGGGGCGCGGCGAGATATCGGGCTATGGTGCCCCGGTCACCGAAAAGATCCTCGAACATAATCTGTCTCCTTGTGGTTGGAGACGTGACCATGGCAAACGAACGAGCATCAGAATATTATGTTGCGGACAAGGGGCGGATCCCATGCACGCAGGGCCGATCCAGACTCTCTCCGCAACATAGTCCGGGCCGCAACATACATTCGTCAACCGGCGGCGAACGATGGTGAAGGTTCTCGGGTTCGAGTACGGCGGGTTCTTCATCTGGTCCAAGCGCCTGGAGCAGGGCCTGTTTGCCGCACCGCGGGTGCCGGTTCCCGGGCAGGCATCTGTGTCACTGTCGCGGACCGAGCTTTCGGCGCTGCTGGAAGGGATTGACGTGACGATCCTGCGCCATCGCAAACGTTACGATGGTCCGGTGCTGGCGGCCTGAAGACGCACCGCGGATGTGATATCGGACGTCATCGGAGCAACAGCGAACATTCTCTTCCACAGCCGCGGTGTCAGTTCCTCGACCCGGTCGGCCGGGTGGGTGTCGATGCGCAGCAGGACGTCGGTCAGCCAAATGCGGGGGTCGACGCCCTGCATCTCGCAGGTGGCAAGCAGGCCGTTGATGATCCCCAGGTTTTCGGCTCCGGCGTCTGTCCAGGCAAAAAGCCAGTTGCGCTGGCCGAGTTTGGGCCCTCTGATCCTGTTCTCGATCCGGTTCGTATCGAGCGGGATGTCCGGGTTGTCGAGGAATCGACTGGCGCGCGGGCCAGATGCTGGTTCGCGGCAAAGGCCGGCAGTTCGACCGTGTGCCGATCCCTGTGGACGTCGGCGAAGCCATCGTCACTTGGCTGTGCAACGCGCGCAAGGGGAACTCGCGCCACCTGTTCGTCTGCTGCGTACGCCCGTCGTATGCACCGTTCACATCATCGCAGCCCGTGCGTCGCGCGCTTCGCAAAGCGTACCGCCGGACGGGTCTCGTCCCGCCCCGAGGCCAGGTGCAGACCCATGCCTTGCGACACGGCCTCGCCATGGCGCTGCTGGACCGGGGATCGTCGCTCGGGGAGACCGGCGATGTCCTCAGCGGCGCGACAAACAAGATGAGACACCGGCGTCAATCAGGGTGAGACGGGGGTCGCCGGCCTGGAACTCCAGTCGGGCTACGCCCTCCCTCCGTTCCAGGCCGGCGAAAAAATCCTCGGAGACCTCCTGGCGTCGGTGGCCGGTTGGGCAATGCTTGTGCTTTCCCGAGTCGAAGGAGAGCGCAGGGGTGCCCGGCCGCCACGTCACCGATTGCCAGAAGAGGCTATTCATGAAGCTGAGAAAGACCCACACAACCGAAGTCGCTGCCGCCAAGGCGTGGTTCAGCCGAGTCACCGGCTACCGTGAAGCGGGCTTCTCAGGGAACGGTCCGCGCCTTCGGAATTCAGGTACGCAAGCTTTCGGTCATCCCTGAACGCAATCCTGCCGCTCACTGCGCACGTCCGTAAAACCCGACCCGTTCACCGTGCGAAAACACCACCCCGGGCCGTTCAAAGTAGGAGAACACCGCCACCACGCGCTGCCTGGTTCCCGATACGGGAGTTACCCGGTGCGCGGTGTTCCGGCCCCTGAAGACATTGAGCGTACCGGGCGAGAGCGTGATGATCCTGGTTTCCGGATCGTTGCCGCGCAGAAGTCGCGCAACGCCCTCGAGGTTAGGGTCTTCGTCGCTGCGCAGGCCCGTACGGTATTCGAACCCGCCGCCTTTCTCGGGCGCCTGCAACAGCAACGTGGTCGTGAACTCCGAACGATCGAAATGCCAGTTCAGTTCCTGGCCCTCGCTGTAGGACATCACGTTTACGCGCGCCAGCGGATCCTCCATGACGTGCAGTGCGGTCTTGCCCATCGCGGCCGCCAGGAAGGTCGCGAACTCCGGCCACTCATAGAGCCGCAGCAGGGCCGACCCCTCGATCTGGTCGGCACACAGGGTCCGGTTCGATGTCCGGAACCGCTGCAGGGCCGGGTGGTTTGCGGGCAGGCCCGCACCCCGGCTGAAATAGATGTTGTGGTGCCGCTCATGCAGGAATGACGCCGTTTCGAACCGGGGCATCGTTTCCGCCACCACGCGTGCCGCAACCCCGGGCTTCATGAATCCGTGGAGATTGAACATGCCCTCTTGCGCCAGGTCTTCCCGGCACCGGTCCACGAGGGCACGCCAGTCAGGGCTGCAAGCGCGATCAAGCGGAAAGGTGTCGAGGTCGAGGATGTCACGCATGAACCCGCACCGCTTCCTGTCGGTTCAGCCCGGGAGTTCCGGGCATGGTCCTGTGATCGCCGCCACGGAGCACGCGCGGCGGTGATGTCGACAAGCTGCCTGCGGGGTCCGGTCTCGAAAGCACACCCGCCCGCGCGCACCTACGTCTCAGAACCCGTAGTAGAAGACTGCAAGGCCGAGGCTTTCCACCTGGGAGGGTGACGATAACTGCAGGTCGATATAGACCCGGTCGAGGTGGGTCTCGAACCCGTAGATGGTGTCCCTTCCCGCATCCGCCGTGTACAGGAACACGGCATCGCTCGCGCCGTCTCCGTAGTTCGGGTCATTGCCCAGCACCAGAACGTCGTTTCCTGCTCCGGGCGAGAGGATATCGGCCTCAAGGTCACCGTACAGCGTATCGTCCCCGGCGCCGCCGCTCAGATAATCGTCGTCCTGACCACCACGCAGGAGGTCGTTGCCGTTCCCGCCGTAGAGGTTGTCCTCACCCATGTTGCCGTTCAGGAAGTCATGGCCTTCCCCACCCCACAGGGAGTCTTCTCCCTCGCGCAGGTGTATGGTGTTGGTACGCGTCCTGCCGGGCTGCCAGGTCCCTTCGTTCTGCCCGCCGAAGATGGTGTCGTTGCCAGGGCCGCCGACGAGATAATCCGCTCCGGCGTTGCCGTTGATGGAATCGTTGCCCTCTCCGCCGTAGATGGTGTCGCGATCGGTCGAGCCGTCATAGGTCCGGCTCCAGTAGTTGTCCTGCGGGTTGTTCCAGCTGGTCCAGTAGACGCCGTTTCCCGCCAGGTCGTCGTCACCCTTTCCGCCGGTGATCACGTCGTTGCCGAAGTTGCCCTTGATCGTGTCATTCCCGTCGCCTCCGGCAAGTGTGTCGGCGCCGACAGTGCCGGTGAGAGTCCGGGACGGTCCCGATGGTGCGACGCCCCACAGGGCCTGCGCTGCGGCGATGTCATCGGGCTGCAGCACATCGACGCCCGGCTGGTCGTGATACGGTGTGGTTGGCGTTCCGGACATCACCACCTCGCGCACGTTGCTGTGGTCAATACCGATCGCGTGTCCGAGCTCGTGCAGCGCGGTGTCATAGAAGCTGGTGCGGTCCCATGATTCGGCCGTGTCGAACACGATGGCGGACTTTACCGTCCTGCCGAAGGAACCCGAACTCCACCAACGCCATTCCGTTCCCGCAGTGCCGTAGGCGCCGTCGCTGTCCTGTGCCCAGCCAATCCGGATGTCGTTGTCGGGGTCATCCGCCACTTCCTTGAACCTGACCCCGCTGACCCGTTCCCATGCATCCATGGCTTCGCGGACAATGTCCCGGTAAGACTCGGACAGCTTGAACCCGAGCCTTGCTTCTCTCGAAGAATCACTGGCGTTGAATATATAGTCATTGAAAGAATACGTCAGCTCACCGGTGCCGGACGGCCACCGAAAGTTGGAATCATAAAGAATATACGAGCTTTCTTTTGTACCTTGTGTCGTCGTCATTCCTGTTTCCTCATGCCGCGTCGTCTCGCCCGAAACGCATCAGACCATGTCCACGAGGATCGGCGTGAAACATCCGAGTAGTATTGACCAAATATGGAAGAAGCCGGGCGAACATACCCAGCCCTTTCATGGCCACATGCTGGATCAATTCAAGACATCCTTCCGTCACTTATCCCATTCGGGACAAGGTAACATCTCTCCACTGCGACTTCTTGTTGATCCGCACACCGAGACTTGACCGGTCTTCACAACAATCCAACAGGTGCAACCCGCCGACAATCACATAGAATTCCACAGGACGAACGACGACAGGCACAGCGTCGCAGGCATTTTTCCCGAAGACAAGCCCTTCGTCGTGCGACAGGATTACCTTACCGGCCTCGGCCCGGGCGCGGGAACAGAACCGTTCAGGACACTTCCCCTGCAGGACAGGCGCGATAACCACCATGCCCGCCAGAACGACCGGCACCCGGGCATCTTTTCCGCGACCCGCCCGGGCGACGTCGGCCATCGAAAGCCGGGGCAGGTCGCGATCAGTCCTCAGACGATGTACTCGAAGATTGCGAGGCCGAGTCTTTCGGCTTCTGCAGCGGTCGACCGCATGTCATCGCTGACGACCCTGTCGAGGTTCACCTCAAACCCGTAGACGGTGTCCCCTCCGGTTTCGGTCGTATAGAAGTGCACCGCGTCCCGCGCACCGTCTCCGTAGTTCGGATCGTTTCCCAGTACGAGAACGTCGTTGCCGGAACCGCCGTAGAGGACATCGTCCTCGAGGTCACCGTAGATCGTATCGTCTCCGTCATCGCCCTACAGGTAGTCCCTGTCCTGCCCGCCGCGAAGGATATCCTGACCGGTTCCACCATCGCTGGCGTCGGTGCCCATGTTTCCGTTCAGGAAGTCGTCTCCTTCATCACCCCAGAGCACGTCCCACTCCTGGCGCAGGTGAATGGTGTTTGTGCGTGTCCTGCCAGGCTCCCATATGCCCTCGCTCTTCCCGCCAAAGACGGTGTCGTTGCCGGCACCGCCTTCAAGCCAGTCAGCCCCGGCATTGCCGTTGATGGAGTCGTGACCCGGTCCACCATTGATGTAGTCGCGATCATTGGAGCCGTCATATATCCGGCTCCATTAGTTTCCCTGCGGGTTGTTCCAGTTGGTCCAGTAGACGCCGTTTCCCTCCAGGACATCGTCACCGTCTCCACCGGTGATCGAGTCGTCGCCAAAGTCGCCCTTGATCGTGTCGGTGCCGTTACCACCGGCAAGTGTGTCAGTGCCGGCAGTGCCGAAGATGGTCCGACCCGGCGGTGAGGTACCCCACAGGGTCTGAGCTGCGGCGATGTCATCCGGTTGCAGCACATCGCGGCCCGGCTGGTCGTGGTACGGGGTTGTCGGGTCTCCGGACATCACGACCCCACGCACGTTGCTGTGGTCAATGCCGATCGCGTGTCCGAACTCGTGCAGCGCCGTGTCATAGAACGACGTGCGGTCCCATGATTCCGCCGTGTCGAACACGATGGCGGACTTCACCGTCCTGCCGAATGAACCGGAACTCCACCAGCGCCATTCCGTTCCCAGGGTGCCGTAGGCGCCGTCGCTGTCCTGTGCCCAGCCAATCCGGATGTCATTGTCGGGGGCGTTATCCACTTCCCTGAACCTGACCCCGCTGACCCGTTCCCACGCATCCATGGCTTCGCGAACAATGTCCCGGCAATACTCGGACAACTTGAATCCGATCCTTGATTGCCTCGCAGAATCACTGCTGTTAAAGATATAATCGTTGAATGAATACGTGAGTTCTGCCGTGCCGGACGGCCACAGAAACTTTGCGCCGTAAAGGATACATGAGCTTTCTTGCGTACCCTGTGTCGCCGTCATTCCTGTTGCCTCATCTCTCGCCGTCATGCTCGAACAGTGTCAGACCTGTTCCACGGCACCCGATCCGAACAAACCGGAGCACGTCCGCGCCTGAAATGCCGGCCCGCAATCCTCTCCGGGTCCGGTCTCGACCCAACCGGGAACCCTGACCATGGATCATGACGGAAGTCCCACCGCGCGCGGCCCGTCCGGGCTTGTTCACGCCTGCCGGACACGGAAGTCGTGCCGCTTTCCGGAACGGCCGGCCCCCCGTGTCGGAAAGGATCGGGATCGCCGCAGGGCTCGCGAGTACGCAGGGGGCTGACACTGCCCTTGCCGGGCACGGTCAGTGCCGAGGGCAGACGCCGGCTCAGCTGACGGCACCGGGTGATCCGACATGCCGGCCGAGCGGTCACGCACCCCGCCGTCCCGGCCACGCAAGCGACGGGCGGATGTCAGGCCCGTGTCGCCCTGAGGGGGGATTTCGCAATACCTGCAGGACCATTCGCAAGAACCTGGTTCCGGCGCGTGTGACACGACGGAGTGGCGCACGACAAGGTCGGGCCTGACGCCTTCGGGGTGATCCGAGGCAGGCACTGTCGCCGCCAGCATGCACGGACCTGGCGTCGGATTCCGCGCCGGGGCCGGGCTCCCGGATCGGTTGGCCTGTCCCGGTGCCGGTAGAGGCACGGTCTTGGATCGGCATTCCCGATCGGGTATCATGGGTGTCGTGTGTCGCGGGGCAGGAGAAGATACAGTGACCACCATGAGCGAGCGCCAGAGCGCCTTCCGGCAGGGGTACCGTGCCAACATCCAGGGCTGGTACAACGGCTACGCCCACATCGGTGTCGTCTACATCATCGGCTTCGTTGCGATGTGGATCTTCATCCAGCACATCGGGCAGGTCCAGTGGTACGAGTGGCTGACCATCCCGGTCACCATCTTCGTGTGCAACGTCTTCGAGTGGTTCCTGCACAAGTACGTCATGCACCGCCGGATCAACGTGGTCGGCCTGCGCGCGATCTACGAACGCCACACGCTCAACCATCACCAGTTCTTCACGGACCAGGAGGTGCGGTTCCGTGACCACGGTGACTGGCGGGTCACCGTGTTCCCGCCCTACGCACTGGTGGTCTTTATCATGATGTCGCTGCCGGGTGTCGCCGTGTTCGGCTACCTGTTCGGCTGGAACGTCGGATGGTTGTTCATCTGCACCACGACCGGCATGTACCTCACCTACGAGGCGATGCACTTCTGCTGCCACATCGACGAGAACGCATTCGTGCGCAACATGCCCTTCGTCAACACCCTG
The DNA here is from genome assembly GCA_002238645.1 of Alphaproteobacteria bacterium bin52. GTDB lineage: Bacteria > Pseudomonadota > Alphaproteobacteria > Thalassobaculales > Thalassobaculaceae > Bin52. Next base: position 10,343 of record MPMT01000061.1, read on the forward strand.
CGTCGCCATCACGTCGCCCATCACAACAAGGGCCTGATGATGGAGACCAACATGAACCTGACGTTTCCGATTGCCGACTGGATGTTCGGAACGTCTGATCTGGACCGCGGCCTGCTCGGCCATCTCTTCAACGGCTACAGCACCAGGCACCTGAAGACCGACCTGAGGTCCACCCCGCGCACGCCGTTCGAGGCCTGCCCGGGCCCGATCCCGCAGGACTGAGCACGTCACCCTGCCGGGAGCGAGGGCCCGACGGCCCGATACCTGCCACGGCGGCCTGGCGCGGACGGGAGGGACGCTCCGGTCACCTGCTACCGTCATGCGTCTTGCCCGGATGGGCTCCTTCCACCCGACGCGCCTGAGCTTCGCGCGGGCGCTCACCCGCCGGATGGCACGTGAAGGCTGGACGGTGTGCCGGCATCGCTTCGATCTTGATGACACCGGGACCGGGACCGCCATCTACCGCGTCGCGACCCCGCCGCAAGCGTTGTGGTTCGTCGTCTTTGCCGACCACCTAGACCCCGCGGACCGGACCGACCGGGTGATCGCGGAGAAGTGGGACGCCACCTTCACGCTGACCGAGGCCGAGCCGGAGCCCGAAACGCTTGACCGGCTTGCCATCGCCGTTCCCAGGCAGGAGGCAGGCCGGTGCTCTGAGCATGAACTGGTGCTCAGTCGCGCCAACAAGAGCGTTCGCCTGTTCGACCACGTTGTCGATCGCCTGGCGGCCGGACGGCAGCCCGACCGGCACCGGCTGCTGGAAGTCGGGTACCTGGTGCGCACCACCGCGGTCTACGGCAACGGCAAGTTCGGCGTCGCCGACCTCGACCGGGTCCGGCAGGCCGGTCCGCTGGGCCTGCCGTTCCAGGCCGAAATGCTGTGTGTCTACCTGGCTCGCCAGTTCAGCCTGGACTGGGCCGAGCACATCGCGCGCCGCCGCGCTCCCGCAACCTTCCGGCCACTCGATCACGACGTTGCGCGCGGGCTCGGTGTCGGCAACGCCACCGGCCTCGGCATGGCGCCATTCCTGGCCGGCCACCCGAAACTGATCTGCCGCTGGATCGGCATGCGGGAGGCGGCCCTCGCCCGCGTCCGCGAGATCGAACGCTGCGATCAGGCCGTGCGCGAGCGGTTTGTCGAACTGGTGAACCGCGCGCGGGCCCATGTCGACCAATGGCCGACCTCCGATGCACGCCAGGCCGGGCGCATCGCGACGCTTGCACACGAGCTCGACCAGCTCGTCTCCCGCGCGCCGGGGCCAGGCGAGGTGCGTCCGTGGGACCGGTTGTTCACCGGGACGTCGGCGTGCGCCTCGCTCGAGACCCAGGAAGTGCTGGCCAGCATCCTGATCGAGCTCTACCCGGAGGTGAGCGACGGCTTCGACGAGGAGGCCGGTTCACGGGAGGAGATGACGCTGGAACCGGGTGCATCGCCGAAGACACTGCGCACCCTGATCGAGGACCGGTACGGCTGGGCACTGGACATCGACTTCTCCGCCCCCGATGCCACGGCACTCTTCTGGTATTTCTCGCAGGAGAAGTCCGAGCCCCGTATCGGACACAGAAACGAGGAACCGGGTGCCGACCGGGAAATGCTGGTCGCGGTCGCCCGCGACGTCGCAGCACTTCACCGGGTGTTGGTCGAGACCGGGGATGCCCACACGACGGTCGCGGACTTTCTGCTCGCGCGCCCCGAATGGCGCGGGGTGGTCCGCCGGGTCCAGGGTCTTGCGTCCTGTCCCTACGCCGAGATCAGGGAAAACCTGGTCGACCGTGGCTGCAGGCCCGTCGACCTGCTGCGCTGCAAGCTCGCCATCCTCGGCGCCACCCGGTTCGATCCAAAATCCGATCTCTGGACCCGGGTCACGCTGTTCCAGGGCGCGCCACTCGCCGGTGAACTCGACCGCGGGGACGCCGACGACTGGGCGTTTGCCTCCCTTCCCGGGCACGCCGGCGCATGACACTCCGCCTCTCGCAGGCGGAGGTGTTGCAGACCGGCCTGAAGGCAGCGCGGGGAGCCGGCCTTCCTCACGGTCTCGATCTCGATGCGGCGGCCAACGTGACCTGGCTCGCAGCCTGCGGCATCGATGGCGTCTCCCTGCTCGCCGGGGAACTCGTCGAGGAGTTCCGGACCGCGCCGGGCCGATTGAGCGAGTTGGAAAACGGCGTCCTGCAGCTTCGCACAGGCTGGCAGAGCGGCCTGGTGCTCGCGCCGGCCGCGGTCGACCTCGCACTCCTCGGCCGGTCCGTACAGGTGCCCGGTTGCCGCGCCGTCGCGCTTGTGGTCGCGGAGGCGGCGCGGCGCGCATCGGCCGGCCTGATGCTGGCCGTGCGCTGGAGCGGGGAATGCGGGGCAGAAGAAATCATCTGCGAGGGTGACGGTTCGGCACTCGGACCGCTGGACCGGCTGCCCGCAATTGCAACGGTCATCGTAGCCCCGTCCGGAAAAGATGGATGCCGCACCGGTCCCCGGTTCTCGCCCTCAAGCGGCAGCCTCACGGTCGATCCGGCGATATGGGCGGTGATCGCGGAAGCGGCCGCGCGAACCCTGGTGGAATCGAGTCCCCGGTCGCGCAGCGGTGCCGGTGCCGAGGTGGATGACAGCGAGTGACCGGGACTGCTGTTGCGGCCGGTCGACGCAAGACATAGGCTCTGCGGCGGACAGTCTGTGAAGGGGAACAAGACAATGGCGGTACAGGAGAGCGCGAGGCCGGAGGCCGGAACGAGAACGGTTCCAACCTACCAGGTGCTGGCCGAGGACATCCGGTCGATGGGTGTCGACACGGTATTCGGGCTGATGAGCGACGATACCGCCGCCTTCGCCGTCACGCTCGACGCGGTGGGGGTCGCGACCATCGGGTCCCGGCACGAGAACATCGCGATAACCATGGGCGATGCCTACGCCGCGGCCACAGGCCGTCTCGGCGTGGTCTGCATCGGGCGCGGCCCGGCGCTCGCCAACGGATTGCATGCCGCCACCTTCGCCAGCCGGACCGGCAACCCGCTGCTGATCATCTATGGCGAGGCGCCGATCCCGCACGGCTGGGGGAATTCCGCAGGGCCTGACTACAAGGCGCTGGATGCCGAGGGTGTGCTGCACGCGGCCGGGATCCGCACCTTCGTGCCCACGAGCCCGCAAACGGCGCGGGCCGCGCTCGCGGATGCCGCCGCCGCCGCGCGCACCGGCCAGGCCGTCGCGCTGCTGCTGCCGGTTGACATCCAGCAGGCGGACGTGACGGTGTCGCTCGATGAACCCGGGCCGGATCCGATTGATGCCGAACCGGTTCAGATGCGCCCGGGACGCCCGGCCCGGGATCATGCCATCCGGGCTGCAGCCGCCGCACTTGATGCTGCGAAGCGGCCGCTGATCCTCGCCGGCTACGGAGCCTGGAAGTCCGGGGCCCGGGATGCGCTGGTTGCACTTGCGGAACGGACCGGCGCGCTGCTGGCCACCAGTGCCAAGGGCAAGGATCTGTTCCGTGGTCACCGCTACAACCTCGGCATCATCGGGTCGTTCTCGCACTCCGCGGCCCGGAGATTGGCAGCGGAAGCCGACTGCGTCCTCGTCGTCGGCGCCGGCCTCAACATCCTGACCATGAGTTTCGGGGAGTCGCTTCCCGACGCACCGCTGATCCAGGTCGATTCCCGGCGGGCCAACATCGGCCGCTGGACCACCGCGGACGTCGCGGTGGTGGGTGACGCACGCATCGTGGCGGAGCAGCTGCTGGAAGCCGTCAGCGAAAAACCGGCGTCGGACAGGCTGTTCCACTCCGACGAGACCCTGGCCTTTCTCGACGCCTTCTCGATTGCCACCGACTTTCAGCCGGCCAACACCGCGCGTACCCTCGATCCGCGGACGATCGCGGTCGAACTCGACCGCATGCTGCCGGACCGGCGCAACATGGTCTACGACGCCGGCAATTTTCTCGGTGTCGTGCCCTACCTGACGGTCCCCGATCCGGGTTACTTCAAGATGACCAACGACTTCGCGTCGATCGGTCTGGGGTTCGGCGCCGCACTCGGCTTTGCCCGTGCGCGCCCGGAGGTCCCCACCGTGTTCGTCGCCGGTGACGGCGGGTTCCTGATGACCATGGGCGAGCTGGAGACCGTGGTCCGCGAGGACCTGCCGCTGGTGGTCGTGTTGATGAACGACTGCGCCTACGGGGCGGAGTTGCATCACCTGCGGCTGCGCCAGCTCCCGGTTGCCAAGTCGGTGTTCCCCGACATCGATTTCGCCCCGGTCGCCGAGGCCTTCGGCTATGAAGCGCGCACGCTGCGCACCCTGGACGACCTGGCAGCACTGGAGCCGCTGCTCGCCGCGCCGGACGGGCCGATCTTCATCGACTGCAAGATCAATGCCGACGTGGCGGCGCCCTTCATGAGCGAAATCGCCGCGGCCGAAGGACACTGACCGCCCGGCAGGGCGCTGCCTGACGGGCCGGACCCGTACCGGATGGTTGACAGCATCACGCCGTCAACCATTCCGGTCAGATCCCGACATCCCGCGTTCCGGTCGGCGTCGCGGCTGTTCGCCTGCTGCAGCTGACCGGGCGACAGACGCCGCCGGCGGTCAGGCCGGAACGGATTGTCCCGCCCCGGTGTGAGCTGCCCTGTACGCTCCTACCTGTTCGCCAGCAGGTGCTTGAGGAGTGCGTTGGTAAACGCCGCCGGCTGCTCGACATTGGCAAAGTGCGCCGCGTGCGGGATCAGTTCGAGGACCGCTCCCGGGATCGCATCGGCGATCTCGCGCGCCTGCTCCGGGGTGGTTCCGGTATCCTCCTCACCACAGATCACCAGGGTCGGCGCCGCGATGGTCCGGTTCGACTGGCGCAGGTCCATCGCCATGATGGCCTGGCCGCAGGCGATGAAGCCGGCGGGCGGAGTCGACAGGATCATGCCGCGGACCTTTTCCACCTCGTCGGGGATCCGGTGCTGTCCGGGCTTGGTGAACCAGCGGTCCACCGTCCCATCGACCACCGCCTGCATGCCACCTTCCCGCACGGTCGCGATCCTCTGCTCCCACACGTCCTTTGCCGGCATGAATGCGGCGCTGTCGGCGATGCACAGCGACCTGATCCGTCCGGGATGGCGGGCACCCAGCATCTGGCCGACCATGCCGCCCTTCGACAGTCCGCAGAAATGCACCGAGTCGAGCTCCAGGTGATCCATGAGCGCCACCGCATCGTCGGCCAGCAGCTCGATCGAATAGGGTCCCTCCGGCGCCTCCGAGCGGCCATGTCCGCGGCTGTCGTAGCGGACGACCCGGAACCCTTCCATCTCGAGGGGTTCGACCTGCAGGTCCCACATGGTGTAGTTGGACGCGAGCGAGTTGGAGAGCATGATCGGCGTCCCGTCACCGGGTCCGTCAACCTCGTAGTGCAACCGTACTCCGTCGACCTGAAGTTCGGACATTGGGCCTTCTCCTGCGGATACCTGTGTCCGGCACCGGATGTGTGCCGGATCCCGGAAGTTGCGAGCTGAACGCGGCGCGTCTCAGTCGGCCGCCTGGGACTGCGGCCGGCCGATCGCGTCGAGCGGGCCGAGTTCGCGCTCGAGCATCGGCCGGATCTCGCCGGCAAACCGCTCCAGCGTATTGAGCGCCTGGGCCTGGGACGAGCCACCCACCTGGACGTGGAACATCATGTGGGACGGCCGGCCGGCCCTGATCTCAGCCGCCAGCCGTTCGGCCACGGTCTCGCTGTCCCCGACCGGGAGGGTATCGGCCATGTCCTCGAGCGACGGTTCGTCGGGGAACGGAATCTCGTTCATCATCCCGCCGTTCATGACCTCGGCCCGGCGCCTCAGCGCCGAGGCGAGCCGCATCTGGTGGCGGCAGTGGTCGACGTATTCCAGCGCCTCGGCCCGGCTATCGGTCACGCACAGGAACCGCTGGATGCCGGCCGGCATCGCATCCGGATCCTTGCCCTCGAGCGTCCAGGCCTCTGCAAGCCGTCCGCGCATCTCGGCGATATAGTCGGCCCCCTTCCACCTGCCGGTAAACATCGGGACGAAACCGCGCCGAGCGCAGAGCCGATGTCCGAAACTGTTGTCACCTGCAATCCAGATCTCGGGCACACCGTTGACCGGTCGGGCGCTGATGTGTGTCTCGGGCATGGAGTAATGCGCGCCTTCGTAGGCAAAGACGGTGCGGGTGAAGGCGAGGTGCACCAGCTCGAGGAATTCATCCATCATCGGCCCCGCATCGGCGAGGTCGACTCCGAAGCGCTCGAACTCGTAGGGCTGGTAGCCGCTGCCGACACCGAGCACCAGCCGGCCGCCGCTGATCGCATCCACCATGCCGATCTCGGCCAGCACCCGGGCCGGTTCGTAGAGCGGGCTCACGATCACCGCGGTTCCAAGCCGGATGTTGCGGGTTACCGATGCGCAGGCCGCCGCCATCATCAGCGGTGACGGGCAGGTGCAGTAGTTGGAGAAATGGTGTTCCGCAAACCACGCGATCTCGAATCCGAGTTCGTCGGCGCGACGCACCTGCTCGATGTGTTCCCGATAGATCCGGTCGGTCGGGAACCCCTCTTTCCGGTACCCCATGAGGCTGAAATGCCCGAAATCCACTGTCTGTCCCTCCCGTCAGTCCGCGGCAGTCGCTACGCCGATTTCGCCATCGGCCGGTAATAGGTTCCCCTGCCCGCGCGCTTCGCGATGCCGTCCGCTCCCTTGTGGACCCGCACACCCGGGACCATCGGCCGGCCGTCCTCGCGCAGCCACAGCCGCAGCAGGTAGCGGCCTTCGCGGCCCTCTCGCGTATCCTCGAACGCCGTGCGGGTGTGCAGCAGCAGGCAGTTGTTGGTGAACGCAAAGTCACCTGTCTCGAGCCGGAAGTCCAGCCTGACCTGCGGACGGTTGCAGACACTGTCCATGAAGTCGAGCGCCTCGAGCTCGCTCTCGCCGAGGTCCACGTGGCCCTCCTCGACAGCCAGGTCGATGTAGCCGCGGATCCAGATCACGTTCGGCACCCCGTCGGCGATCGAGAATACCGGAATGCGTTCCCCGGTCACCGGCGGCTCCCCCGGCCCCTGCCCGCCGAAGCGATGATGGTGAAAGCCGTGGTAGAGGTGCCCGAGCAGATCCGGCCGCTCATCGAGAATGATGTTGTGCACCGTGAGCGCACTGGCGTAGCCGCTGATCCCCCCGCTGAATGCGGGGCGGATGCACAGCATGCCGATGTGGTCGCACCGGTCGGTGTGAAGCCGCAGTTCGCGCGAGTTGCGGTAGGCCCGCTCCCGTCGGTCCTTGCCGCCGACGTTCATCACTTCGCCGACCAGGTCGCCCATCGCGCTCTGTGAAACCGGCCGCCCGAAGTGGCAGCCGAGTCCGAGGGCGACCCGCTTCTGGGCAACCGTGTCGTAGCGCTCCACCGGCAGACCGCGCAGCAGCACGATGCCGCGGCCACGGTGAACCTCGTGCTTCCAAGCGCCGACGGCATCGCCAAGCCCGTCGAGCGGAAAGGTTGCCGGTGTCACGTCCTCGTCCTGCGGCGCCACGCGCATGGAGTGATGCACCGCAGCATCAATGACCTTGCACTGGCCGCGTGTCAGGTCCACCGCGATGTCGTCCGGTGAGCTGATCTCGCCCGTGGTCCACGCAGCGGGATGTTCAAGCGGCCGGAGTTCGCGGTTCTGCATGGAGGTCTCGGTCCCGGTCATGTGCTCAGGCGAAGCCCGGCCAGTGTGCAGACTTGCCCCGGCCTCGGCAAGGTTGCGTGCCTCAACGGCAGTACCAGCGAAAGACCGGGCGCATCAGCAGCGGCAGCAGGTAGATCGGAAACTGGATCACGGCAATGAACAGCAGGAAGTCGTGCCCGAGCGCGCCGCCCGCCGCAGGCAGCATGATGGCGATGTTGCGGTGGCCCGACGCCAGGGCCACCGCACCGCCGGTCAGGCGTGCCGCCGGAAGGAAGGCGATCGCCGAGAGCAGCTGCACGCCAAGGCTTGCCAGGAGAGTCACCGCAATGAACAGCGGGATCTGGCCTGGAGAATGCGCGAGCGCCTCGTGAAATCCGCCCATGATGGTGACCGCGAACAGCGCCAGCAGCAGGGCCAGCACACCGTTCGTCTCCTGGGTATAGCGCGTCACCCGTTCGTGGCCGACCAGCCGGCGCAGTCCCTGACCCGCAAGAAGGCATGACGATACGATGATCCCCAGCCGCACCAGCAGCTCGAACGGATCGAAGGCCACGATGTCGCCGACGAGAAACGACAGGATGAACGGCAAGCTGGCGGTAAACACCACCATCGAGCCCACCAGCAGCAACAGTGCCATGGCTCCGTCGAGCCCGCACAGCATCGCCAGTCCCGGTATCGAGATGAGGGGCGGGCAGGCGCTCCACATGACGGTCACAGCGAGCAGGCCCGGAGGCAGGCCGGCCGCGGAGCCGACCGCATAGACCACGAACGGGATCAGCAGCAGGATCCACGCGATACCCGACGCCACTGCCGCGGGCCGTCGCAGGTGCAGCGCGAGGGCACGCGGGTCGAGAAGGAAGATCGAGAGCGTGAACAGGATCAGCACCAGATGATCCGCAAGCGGCCGCGAAACCTCGCTGAGCTCCGGACTGAGCACGCCGATGGCGAGACCAAGGGGCATGACCAGGATCCCGTTGCGCCCGGTCCAGGCCAGTGCGGTACCGATGCTCAGCTTCCTGTTCATGACACTCCGAGTTGAACTGCGCGTGGTCTCAACCACTGGAGCCGGTTGCGCCGAAACTGTCGGGTTCAGCGACTTCTTTTCGGGAGACGGGGCAGCAGGGTGCGAACATGGTCGAGCAGGAGCCTGTACATGCTCCGCTCGCGCACGCTCATGCCCCAAGTTCTCTCGGTATAGTGCCGCTCCGCCTGTTTGAGGACGGACCGTGACGTCAGCGTCGCGCGATCCCGGAACAGCTCGCTGCCCCACCTGGCTTCAAGGAGTGTCGCCGTGACGCTCATCCTGAGCCGCTCCTCGTATTCCCCTTCGTTGTTCAACTCGCCCCGACCGAGGCTCGAGACCGACGTTACGCAGATGTCCAGGGCGCCGACACCATCATAGGCCTGTAATGCCCTGGCCGCCGCATAGGCGATGCGCTGGCCGCAGTAAAGAACCTGGCGGGATGCATGTCGCCGGACCCTCTTCTCGAGTTCCCTGAAGGACACGATCTCGTATCCCGCGTCCTCCAGGATGTGGCTCATCCCCTGGTACAGAAGCTTGGAGAGTTCCGGATCGATACCGCTCCCGCCCACGTGAAGGAACAGCCGGCCCCCGTCTGCGAAACCCTCTCCGCCGAGAATCTTCTTCAGGTCCCTCTCGGTTCTCGCAAGGCCGGCAAGCACTTCCGTCACCTGTTCCTGCACAGGTCCTTCGGCATGCCGCGGATGGGGTACGACATACCCGGTCAGCGTCTGGCAACCTGCGCACACGAGAGCGACGGCCGACAGGCACAGGGCCGCAAGCCAACGGCCCCGTCTGACGGGCGCGCCCGACACGGCGATACGATTCCGCGCCGGCTGCCAGGCGCATGCCCTTCCCACAACCGGGCCGGCACATGCCACGCGAGCGTTGCAATCCCGCGGTCGCTGGCCGGGACCCGGCCGTCCGTGTCCATCCACGTTCATCGGGTCTTTCGCTGCTCTCATCGCCGGTTACCCTCTTGCCGCACAGATTTTCCGCCGGTAGCCGATGTCTCAGCGGCCTTGCCAGAGAGGGCGGGGCAGCCTCTGCGCATTGAGGCGGCGAGATGCCTCCTTGCAAGACACCGCCAGACCTGGTGCCGACGTTGCGCGAGACGGTGGCAGTACCGGTGCCCGCGCCGCTCGCGAACGCCGGAGCCGGCAAGCCGACCCGGGGTCCGGGCGGAGATAGCTTCCGGCCCTCCTGTCCCTCTGCCCGGCTTTTGAAATCGGCTGTTTCCGCTTGCATGGGTTGGCGCGTGAGCCCCGACACATCGACAGATATCGGCGCGGAAATTGCCTCACGATCCGACAACCTCGGTCTTCAGGGTCGTGAGCCCCCAGCCCTCCGCGCCGGTCAGACGTCGGATCCTGCGCAGGAAGCGGTAGAGGTCCCCGGGTTCGAGCGCGAGATTGACCATGCCGGCCACTTCGCCCCGGATGACCGGCTCGAGCAGTCCGCCGATCGGCTGCCCGGTGGCAGTCACGTAGAACGCCTCCTGTCCGGCGGGCAGCGTGGTGAGGATCCGCAGGCCGCTGGCGGGGTCGGGAAACTCCACGACTTCCGACGCGCGGACCCGGTGATCGCGTAGCAGGTGGGTCACCCCGCAGGTCGTGCCCACGTGAAAGATGTTGAGGAACCCCGGCTTACTGGTCCTGACCTCGAGCAACAGGGGTTCGCCGACGGCGAATCGTTCATCGGGAATGGACCACGCCTCGATGGTGACCGCGCGATCATCCCGGTACTCCGGCAGCACGCATCCCGGTGGCGGCGGCACCGGGTTTGCGGCCGGCGGCAGCACGCGACCGGCGCACCCCGCCACCGCTGCGAGCACGACCAGCCCGAGCAGCAGCCTCACAAGGTCGCTCGAAACGGACGGCGGGACCGGACGGGCTGGCGTCACCTTCCTGTTGGCGCGCATCATGACAGGTGGTACCCCGAACCGTGACCTGCACTGGAGGCCCAGCATCATGACCAGTCCTCTTGCCGACCGAGCGGCCATCGTGACCGGAGCCGGATCCGGTATCGGCCGCGCGACCACCGTACGCCTCGCGGCCGACGGTGCCCACGTTCTTGCCGTCGACCGCAACGCCGAGGGACTGGCCGAAACGCTGGAACTTGCGGTGGCAGGCCCGGGCAGGTGCGCCATGTATCACGGCGACGTGACCGACCAGGACACTCCGGCAGGCATGGTCCGGGCCTGTCGGGAGCAGTTCGGAGATGTGCGGATCCTGGTCAACAACGCTGGCATCGGGGCATCGGTCGCTGCGCACCTGACCGAAGATGCCGACCTGGACCGGTTCCTGGACGTCAACCTGCGCGCGCTGTTCCGTTGCGCCCGCGAGACGGTCTCGGCAATGCGCGGAGCCGGCGGCGGCGTGATCATCCAGATAGCCTCGATCTTCGGCATGGTCGGCGTACCCAACAGCTCGATCTACTCCGCGACCAAGGCGGCGGTGATCGGGCTGACGCAGAACATGGCCGCCGACTACGGTCCGTACAGTATTCGGGTGAACGCGATTTCACCCGGCATGATCCTGACTCCGATCAACGAGGACCGGTTCCGCGAGAACGCCTGGTTCCAGGACCTGCTGCTCACGGCCACCCCGCTCGGCCGGGTCGGGGCGCCGCAGGACATCGCCAACGGGATCGCCTTCCTGTGCTCCGATGAGGCGAACTTCATCACCGGCCACACGCTGGTGATCGACGGAGGATGGTCGGCGACCAGGTTCAGGCCGTTTCCTCCGGACCTGCACGACTGACACCGCGCAGCCCCCGAGGTTCGGGCCGGTCAGCGCCCGGTCGGCACCTTGTCGGAGAGTTGTGCCGCCTTGCGCACGAACTCGAGCGGGCCGGCAAAGTCGAACGCGTTGTAGACCGCGTTCAGGTGGGCAAAGGGCGGTGACTGGGCGAAAAGCTCGAAAGTCACCCGGTGACCGGCGCTATCGGAATTGAGCAGGTCGCGGGCGAAGGCCAGAAGCCGGCGCCGGTCCTCGGCAATCCAGCCGTCGTTGACGGTGTAGAACTTCTCCAGCCACGGCCCGGTCTCCGGGTTCGCAAAACTCGCGCTGTCGGGGGTCAGGCAGATCTGGCCGCCACAGAGTTCACGCGCGAGGTGCATCATTGCCGGCAGCCGGGAACAGGCATGGACCCGGCCCGCGTAGAGCAGCGACTGGTTCGGCATCAGCAGGCCGCCCGGGCTGTCCTCGGCCAGGGTGATCGCCGCGGTCAGGTGCGCGTTGATGGTCTCGCGATAGCAGGCGAGTTCGGCGAGTTTCTCGCGCACGGCCGGATTGTTCTCGAGACCGGTCTGGCGCAGGTTGTGCAGCGCCGCTCCGATCAGCATGTCGGCAATGACCAACACCCGCTGGACGAACGGAAAAGCGCTGTAGCGGTGCAGGCAGGACCTGATGAAGGTGGCGGCCCTGGTGTGGCGGTAGAACAGGACGTTCTCCCAGGGCACGAGGACGTCGTCGAACACCACCATGGTGTCGACCTCGTCAAAACGGTTGGCGAGCGGGTAGTCGGCCGCGGGGCGTCGCCCGGCGAAGCCCGAGCGGCAGATGTGCATGAGGCCAGGGGCGTTCATCTGAGAGATGAACCCGACCGCGTAGTCCGAGAGCGCCTCGTTGCCCCAGTTGGCGATGGTCGGCTTGACAAAGGCCTGGTTGGCGTAGGCGGCCGCGGTCTCGTACTTCGCGCCCCGGACCACGATGCCGGCATCAGTCTCGCGAACCACGTGCAGGAGCATGTCCGGATCCTGCTCCTGGGGAGGCCTGGACCGGTCGCCCTTGGGATCGGTGTTGGCCGAGACGTGGAACGGGTCGGCAACCACGGCACGCAGGACATGGTCGGTGATGTTGCGGGCAAACTGCGGATCGACCTCGTTCAGGACGTCCTGACCGTCGTAGAGCGACCACATTTCGCCCACGGTCTCGTCGCCCACCCGGATCACCACCCCGCCGATTTCGCCGAGCACGGTGTCAACGGCTCGGCGCTTGTCCTGCCAGTCATCCCGACTCGTCGGCAACCGGAGCGCGATCGCGTTCCTTTCCCCGGTGTCGGGGCACCGGTAGGACATCACGTCGCGAAACGCCGGCTCCGAGGCCATGTCGTAGATCCGGGCCCGCACGTCGACGATCGGTCGGAATGCCGGATGTGAAGGGACGTCGTCGACCCTTTCGCCGTCGATCCAGACCCTGCGGCCGTCGCGGATCGAGTCGCGGTACTGGTCGCCACTGCGGATCATTCCCGGCTCCCTGACGCGTCAGCCATTGTAGAACCGCCGTCCCCGGTCGCGCAGCCACACCCGAACCAGGTGACGCTTGCGCGAGTCCTCCGGCCAGTCGCGGAACGCGGTCCTCTTGTGGCCAAACGCACGGTTGTTGAGAAACTGGATCTGGCCGGGCCGGAACACGAACTCGACGTACATCCGCGGGTCATCGACGATCGAGAACCAGGCCGCAAGCGCCGCCTCGCTTTCGTCGTCGACCTCGACCCCGGCGAGCCGGTAGCCCTGGTAGATCAGGTTGCGCGACACCCTGACCCTGAGCGCGCCGTCATCGTCCGAGAGCACCGGGTTGGCGACATAGCGAACGTCCCCGTCCGCGTGCTCGCGCTGCCGGTCGAAGTAGTACGGCCGGTAGAGGCGTCCCATCAGGTCCGGATGCTCCTCGGCCATCCGGTTGGCGACCGCCTTCATGCTGACGACCCGGCTCATGCCGCCCTCCATCGCCGGCTGCCGGCACAGCAGGCCGACATGGTCGGGCGCACACAGGTTGTAGGAATTGTCGGTATGGAAGCTCTGTTCCTCGTTGGTGACGTCGGGGCGCACGCCGTTGCCCGACGGCCGTCCGAGATCGGTGACGTCGTAGAGCAGGCGCCCGTCGGACCATTTCTGGGCCACCGGCCTGCCGACCATGCGGGCGAGCAGCCAGTAGACCGCCGTCATCTGCCCCGCATCCATGGCCTCCGGGTCGAGACGGTCGATGATCACGAACCCGCGCCCGTGGTCGAGCTCCCGGCGCACCGCGGCCATCGCCGCCCGGCAGGCCGGCATGGAGAATTCGTCGGGATCGAGTGCAAGGACCGGAAGCGGATTGCGCGCAAGCAGGTCGAGTGCGGCATCGATCTCGTCGAGGCACTCCTGCGACAGTCGATGGAGTCCGTCGGCCGGGTCGAGCCCGTGTCCATGCCAGACATCGCGGCCGCTCCAGTGCGCCTGGCACTCATGGTTCCGGGTTCGGTCAGGCATGTCCCGCATCCCAGGTTGAAGACGGCCAAGTGTTGACCCGGCGGCACAGTGATGCAAGTTCCTGATCGACCGTGACCTGTGGCGGAGATCCGGAATGGCCGAGATTTCGTCGGAATGGCTGAAGACCGCGTCGCTCGACCTGCACTATCTCCGCGCGGGGTCGGGTCCCGCGGTGATCCTGTTGCACGGCTGGCCCGAGTTCTCCGGCGTGTGGAAGCACAACATCCCGGCCCTCGCCGGACGCCACGACGTGATCGCGCCGGACCTGCGACGGTTCGGGCGCACCCGTCCGCTGAACCCGGACGACTGCACCCCCACCAACCCGGAGGTGCTGGCAGGCGATCTGGCCGACCTGATGGACGGGCTCGGCATCGCGCGCACCGTGATCGTCAGCCACGACATCGGCGCATTCGTCGCCCAGAGGTTCGCGCGCCACTCGCCGGAACGGGTGGCCGGGCTTGTCTTCTTCAACTGTCCCTACCCGGGCATCGGCCGACGATGGGCCGCGCCGGACCACCTGCGCGAGATCTGGTACCAGTCGTTCCACCAGCAGCCGTGGGCGGCCGAGCTGGTCGGCCACAACCGTGACACCTGCCGCATCTATTTCCGCCACTTCCTTTCTCACTGGTCGCACGATCCACATGCTTTCGACGACGACCTCGAGGACTGGGTCGAGAACTTCATGCAGGCGGACAACATCCAGGGCGGGTTCGACTGGTACGCGGGTGTCAACGAGATGCGGCTGCGCACCATGAAGGGACTGGTCGACCCGGAACCGCCGATCGAGGTTCCGGTTCGCGTGTTATGGGGCGCCCATGACCCGGTGATCAAGTGCGAGTGGGCCGACCGGCTCGGCGATCACTTCACCGACGCCGAGATCACCATCGTGGCCAGGGCCGGACATTTCGTGCACTACGAGCGGCCAGACTACGCCAACCGGGAAATGCTGGCGTTTCTCGCACGGATCTTCCCGCAGGACCCGACGTAGCAGCCACCGTGCCACTCTTCCAGCTCACGGTCCTGGCCCTGGTCCAGGGCATCACCGAGTTCCTGCCGATCTCCTCGTCCGGGCACCTTGCCGCGCTCCCTCACCTGATGGCGTGGCCCGACCAGGGACTGGCGATCGATGTCGCGGTCCATGCCGGCACCCTGCTGGCCGTCCTGGTTTACCTGCGCCACGAGGTTGCCGGGATGATTGCCGGGCTTGCGGGGCGCAGCACACCGGGCCTCAGGCTCGCTCTGCTGGTCATCCTCGCCTCCGTTCCGGTGACTGTCGCGGGGTTCCTGGTCCTGCGCCACCTGGGCGACGTGTTCCGCAGTATCGAGGTCATCGCATGGACCACGCTCGTCTTCGGCATCCTGCTGGGGATTGCGGACCGGAGCGGGGCGAAGTCGCGAAGGATTGAAGCGATGACCTGGCGCGACGCCCTCCTCATCGGCGCCGCCCAGGTCCTGGCCCTGGTTCCCGGCACCAGCCGGTCCGGCATCACCATGACGGCGGGGCTGTTCCTCGGCTACGGGCGTGCCGACGCGGCCCGGTTCTCGCTGCTTCTCGGCATCCCGGCGATCGCCGGCGCGGCGGTGCTGACCGGGTTCGATCTCTATCGGCACGGAGACGCCGCGATCGGCCTCGACGCCGTGATTGCCGGCGGTCTTGCCTTTGTCTCGGCCCTGCTGGTGATCCACCTGATGATGGCCTGGCTCGCCCGCGCGAGCTTCGCCCCATTTGTCGCCTACCGGGTGCTGCTGGGGCTCGGGCTGATCGGCTGGATCTACCTGTAGTCGCACTCTACTAGACATCATGGATTGACGAGCGCCGCGCGGATGCAGCGTGCGATGGCAGCGTGATCGCCCGCGCTGGAGTGGCGCGAGGCCTCCAGCCAGGCGGCGCGGTCGATGCGGGTGAGGTCGATGGCGTGTCCGGCGCGCGCGGCAAGCTGCTTCAGATACTGGAATTGCGTGCGCCCGTTGCCCTCGCGGAACGGGTGGACATGGTTGACGTCGCCGATCACCGGACCCGCTCTCTCGGCGAACCCATCCGGCCCCGATTCCCGGAAGTATCCCGCTGCCACGATTCGGCGGTGAACGTCTGCCATGCCGGCCGCGATGAACCGTGTCGGCTGGAAGCGGCTCTCGCCCTTGGCGATCTCGACTGTGCGGACCTCGCCCGCCCACGCGTAGACGTCCTGGAACAGGTGGCGGTGGATCGCCTTCAGGTGGGCGAGGTCGAAATCGCCCGTCGGCACGGGCTCGACAAGCCGCTGGGCGACAAGCTGGCGTTCCGCCGCCTCCAGCACCCGGGCGTCCCGGATGTCCAGCCTGTTGCGGAGAACGATGTAGGCAGGCGGATAGCAGTAGTCGCGGTCGCTCATTTCGCCGCGGCGACGCGGCCCCGGTCCCGGATTCGGCGGACGATATGGGCGCGGCGCCGCTCGGGCGACCACCCTTCGCGCTCGAACATCTCAAACATGGCAATCTCTTTCGCCGTCAGGGGATTGCCCTCGATCGCCTGCAAATGTGCGGCCTCCGCCAGCCGGCTGTTCGCGGCGGCCACGCTGGGGAAAGCAGGGTCGTGCTGCATCCTGGACATGGTGTGACCCTATCACATCGCGCCGATGAAGGCGACATGGCTTGCACGAAACGAGCGGGCGGATCGGTGCAGCGCATGCATGTCAATTGGGCGAGGCAACAAGGCAGGTTGCCAGCCGGCGGCGGCAGGGAACGGCGCGCGACGGACTGAAGGTCTGGCCAGACCGCTCGCCGCTGTCCGCACTGGCGACGCGATGACTGCAGCAGGGGCAGACGAAGCCGTCCGGCCAGCGCAGCCGGACCAGCGCCGCGCGGCACTGCTCCTCGGTACCGAAGGCCTCCCGAAACGCCTCGTCGCTCAAACCACCTACGCGCGATGCAACCTTGAACCTCACAACCGTGCCCCCTCATACAGAACATATTGAGAACACACAACCTCACGGGCGGAGTGTCATGGATAAGCAGGTTATCTTTTTTCAGCGAAGAACGTGGAACAGTTCGGGCTATACCCATCGAACAGAAAAGTGATCGGGTCGGCAATGTCACGCATGTGACGGAACAACTTCAGGGCGGCGCTGATCTGGTAGAGAGAGTCCTTCCGGGCAATACTCGGGTTCAATTCTGCCCGGTACTGGTGCACAGGAAATCCATGTACAGGAGTGATTTAACAGAGCTTAGAGGAGCGAGATTTTCGCTGCAGGGACGCAACTGGGCGATTCAAATACAAGATGTGGCCGGCAACTGCTCAGGATCATGCAAGGGTAGCTTCAAGGCACGAGACGACAACTCGTCGTGGAGACTCCTCCAAAAAATGTCGGCACATGGCTTCTCGTGTCAGAAACCGACGTGATTTACAACATACTGTGTTGTAGATTTCCGGCGTTGTCCCTCACCGCCACCAAATCTCACAGACCGGGTTTTCAGCTTTTGCGCGTCCTGTCGATGTCATGGACAAAGTGCAAATTCGTCCGAAAGGCCCTGGCTTCACGGCGCCTCTCCCTGCTTGCGCCCAGTCCGAACTGTCCCTCTGGTCCAAGAGTTCGGTGCAGCACTTTTCTTTGGTGATTCTCACTAGTGTCCCAACGTTTGCGGGCGACTGCCTGATAAGGTGTTGATTTTATTGTAATTAAAGTTAATTTTGGCTGTTACCGACTTGAACTGTCCCACTCGATCCCGCACCGTGAAGCCTCTTTTCTCAAGGCAAGGTGGTATCGAGGCATGTATACTGGAAAACTGGTGTTCACTCAGATCATGGATCACCTGCCATGGCACAAGTTCCGCCAGTTCGTCCAACACTATGACGGCAATCGAAAGATCAAATCCTTTACATGCAATGATCAATATCGATGTATGG
>MPMT01000062.1 GCA_002238645.1 Alphaproteobacteria bacterium bin52
AAGGCGGCAGCGAAGACAGCTTCTGACGGTGATCCGGTGCACAGCCTTCGCACACTCATCGACGATCTCGCCACCATCACCCGCAACACCGTGGCGCCCCACATCCCGGGCGCCGAACCCTTCCAGGCCATTACCCGGCCCACGCCGCTCCAGAGGAAAATACTCGACCACCTCGGCGTGCGGCTGGCGCGTTCCCAGTAGCGACACACTCCTTTATCTCGAATGCTAATATATTCAAACTGGTACGCTTGGCCATGGCTGGAACTTCGGGTTAGGGCGAGTTGCCCTTTGCGGTTCTTGCCGAATCGGGCGTTCCGCGCATCGCAGAGGCGCGCCGTGGGGACACTTCCAGTTCCGGCCTCACCCGGCCACCTCAGCAATGCGGCTGGGCGATGCGGTTTGCAGCCGACTTGACGGGATCGTTGGCAAGGTGAGCGTAGCGGGCGGTGGTGTCGACTATCGCACAAACGAGCCTCATGCTCGTTTGGTGACATCGTACATCCACGGGAACTCGGCCCGCTTGCGCCGGTTGAGCGCCCGCCGCAGCGACGCTTCGATCGGCTGCGGCAGGCCCGGGTCCGCCTTGTGGGCCTCGTATTGCCGGCGCCACTCCGCCAGCGCCCAGTTCCAGGAAAAACGCGCCACGCCCGACGTCTGGGCGAAACGGCTGCGCAGCAGGTTCGTCGGGTCGAGCGCAATGCGGTGCGCAATCAGCACAGCTTGCCTCCCGGCTCGGAGGCCGGGACAGGCTCTCCCGGTCCGGGGATCCCGTCTCCTGCGCCGCCCGGGCGACGCCGTCGAACAGCGTGCAGTTCCTGTGCGCCCGGCTCCCGTAGAGCCGGGCCGAAAACACCGTCACGATCTCGATCACGTCCTGCGCGAGGTCCTCCTCGAACGAGGTGTCCTCGCCCCTGTTCAGGATCACGACCTCGACGCCCTTCGCCTCGCAGATGGCGAATACCAGTTCCGCCCCGAACCGCAGCAGCCGGTCCTTGTGCGTGACCACAAGACGCCCGACGGAGCCTTCCACGATCGCATCCAGGAGTTTCTTCAGCCCCTTCTTGCGATCGTTCATGCCCGAGCCCAGGTCGGAAACCACCTCGTAGATCCAGCCCTGCCGGGCGCAGTAAAGCTCCAGAACCTGCTTCTGGCGCTCCAGATCCTCCTTCTGGTCATGGCTCGACACACGCGCATAACCGATCGTGCGACGCTCCGCATCGTCCACTGCCCGGAACAGTTCCGGGCGCAGCTTCGCCAGGTCGTAGCGCCAGTGGCCGCCCGGCGTGCGTTCGCCCACCAGCTTGCCCGCACGCTCCCAGCGCCTCAGCGTGTCAACCGACACATCCAGCGCCGCCGCCTCTCCTATGCCCACATACCTCTGCATAGCGCATAATAATACATGGCAATACTGCAATGCTAAGACTGCTGCAGTGAGCCCTTCTCGCAGGGCACCTGTTCATCCGCCGACGTTTCGGAGCGGACGGTGACCGACCTGCCCCGGATCCCGAGCATGACCGTGCGTGGCTCCGCGTCGAGCGGCAGATCGAACACCGAGGTGCACCCTGCTTCCCTGAGCACGCCGGACAGCACTGTCGGATCGATCTCTTCTGCCGCACCGGCACCGCCAGGACCTGCAGCATTGTCGACGACCACAACCCGCCTCGTGCTGACATGTACCCGGCGCATCAGCCCTGCAAACTCCGCAGCGCCAATCCCGCCTGCCAGACCAAGGCAGATCACCACGTCAAACTCCCCGAGAGCCTCGAGATCGAGCGCGAGCACGTCAGCCTCAAGGCAGGTCATCCGGTCCGGAGCGATATCCCGGCAGGCACGTGCGAGCCGGCCGACCACCTCGGGGGCACGATCGAACGCCACGACCGTCGCACCCTGCAATCCGAATTCCACCGCAAGTCCGCTCGCACCGGCGGCGAGATCGAGGACCCGCAGGCTGCGCGCCGGTGTTCCGCAGGCGTCGAGCACCGCCTGGAGGACCGGGCGTGCCCCGTCCAGCCCGGATCCCGACACGGAGGAGGGCCGGAACCCGCGATCCGGACCGGGTTCCGTGTCCGGTCGACAGACTTCCAGCCAGTGGTTCAGGTCGCGGCCAAGATAGTCCGAGAGCGAGGCGATCCTGTCGCGGTAGAGTTCGTGCAGGACCGGACCCAGTGACGCCCGCATCGGCGTGCCGTAGCCCTCGTGAACCGGCGCACTCAGCTCCTGATCGGCAAGACCGTCGAACGGTCCGGTATCGAACCCTATGTGGGCCGCAACCCGGCCCAGAACCGCCCGAGGCTCGGTCTTGAGCGCCTCGAAGGTTTCCACCAGCACGCTTTCTGCCGGGAATACCGACCTCCACGTGCGCAGGGTCCGTTCGTGATCGCCGCGCAGGATCGAACCCCGTGACTGCACGACGTCGATGAACCACTGGTCCGACGCCTCGTCACTGGTCATGTCGGAGATCTTCAAATTGTGCAGCGCCCCCGACCAGGCCCGTTCCACCGGATTGCGCATCAGGTAGATCACCCGGACGTCCGGGAAGTTCCGGTGGACGTCCTCCACCATGCGCTGGTCGAGCGTGGCGTACGCAGGCGTGATGTCGCCCGGAACGGTACCGGCCGGCGCCCCGCGGAACAGGTCGCGGTACCACTCGATGCCGCGCCCGTAGTGCCAGTCCCAGTAGTGGATTTCCTTGCCGCCGGGGAAGCTGACACCGGGGTGTCGCTCGAGATGGCTGAAAAGCCAGGTTGTCCCGCTCTTCTGACCGCCGATTCCGATGAAACCCGGCCCCCGGGCATCCGGAACGGCAGGAACAACCGGGTCCCGGGTCGACACACCCGCGAGTTTCCGCAAACCGCGCAACATCCAGCCGCTCTCCCCGGGCTGCCGGGTGCGTGAGCCGCCGGTCACGGGATCTCGACCCGGTCTGCAGTTTCCTCGATCCCGCGCACACGGGGGGACAGGCGCAGATCGACGATCCCGGTCATGTGCAGCCCCGGTTCGGGCAGCACCTGGAACATCAGCCCGTCGATGATCCGGTGCAGGAAGCGGCGTTCACCGTACACCACCCCGGAACAGCCGGCATTGATGAAGTAGGTACCGGCCAGCAGGTTGCACTCGAATTCCCATACCACCTCGGTCACCCTGCCCGGAACCCCGGTCCGTTCCATCTCGCCCAGATGAGCTGTCGAGGCGCTCGCAATCGCCACGCCGGTAAGCGTCTTGATCAGGGTTCCCGCACCGACATCCTCGCACCGGTCGATAAAGGCGATGAGGTACCGAATCCGGTATCGGTGACCGCGTCGCAGGAGGTTGACCCGCCTGTCAGTCTCGTCCGTCAACGCAAGCTCGAATATCTCGGCACCGTTCGGCAGGTAGTCGACCCGGCTCTCGGGCACCATGTCGGGGTCGAAGTCGGGGACACGCTGATGCACTTTCTTCTCAACAGGCGCACCGCGCTTCGGCGGGATCGGGCCATCGCGCCTGAGTGCGTCACGGACCTCGTCAGCGAGTTCCGGAGGCGCGTAGATGTAGCTGTGGTAGGCAGTAACGACCGACTTGGCATCGCCTTCGCAGATCTTTTCTCCCCGGTCGAGCATGACGGCCCGGTCACAGACCTCGATGATCTGGCGACCGGAATGCGAAACCAGGAGGACCGTGGCCCCGGCCGCCTGCATCCGTTCCATGCGCGAGATGCACTTGCGCTGGAACGCCTCGTCACCGACCACGAGGGCCTCGTCGATGATCAGGATCTCGGGCTCGGTTACGGTGGCGGCCGCAAAGGCCAGCCGGACCATCATGCCCGATGAATAGGTCTTGACGGGCTGGTCGATGTAGCTGCCGATCGCCGCGAAATCGGCAATCTTCTCGAACAGTTCGTCGACCGAGGACCGGGGCAGGTTCCGGATGGCGCCATTGATGTAGACATTCTCCCGGCCGGTAAACTGCGGGTCGAAGCCGCTGCCGAGCTCCAGCAGGGCGGACACCTGCCCGTTGACCTGCATCGTTCCGGTCGTCGGTCTGGTGGTTCCGACAATGATCTGCAGGAGCGTTGATTTGCCGGATCCGTTCCGGCCCATGATCCCCACTGCCTCGCCGGGCATCACGTCGAGGTCGATGTCCTGCACCGCCCATGTCGAGAACGCCGCCCGGCTGCGCCCGTCAAGCTTCTCGAGCAGCCTGTGTCCCGGGCTTGAGAAGCTGTCATAGCGCTTGCCGATTCCGCGCAGACTGATGACGGGCGAGGTCTGGGTGGTCATTGCGGTCACAGCAGATCGCCGAATTCGTGCCGGCTCCTGCGGAATACGGTCCAGCCCGCCCAGGCCACGACGAGCGCCACCACGATGTACAGCCCCACGAGTTCGAGATCCGGCACCCTTCCCCAGAAGATCAGGTCGCGCTGTGCCTCGACAATGACCGTCAGCGGATTGAGATAGACAACTGCCCGCCATTTCTCGGGTAGGACCGAGAGCGGGTACAGGATCGGGCTCAGGAACAGCATGGCCGTGGTGATCACGGTAGTGGTGTGGGTGATGTCTCGGAAATAGAGCCCGAGCGCCGCCAGCCCCCAGGCAACCCCGATCATCAGCAAGATCACCGGCAGGAAGAAGACCGGAGCCAGCAGCACGGTCCAGTGGATGGCAAAACCGGTCAGCACCAGGAACGCGAGCAGGATCAGGAACCCGACTCCGAGATTAAACAGCGCAACGCACACCCGGACCAGCGGCAGGATTTCGAGCGGAAACACCACCTTCTGGACGAAGTTGGGAGAATTGGTGATCACCCTGGGGGTGGTGTTCACCACCTCGGACACGAACCCGTGCACGATCAGCCCGGAGAACAGGATCGGCGCGAATCCGAGACCGTCGGCATCATGGGTGATCGGCCATCGCACCTGCATGACCGTCGAGAACACGAAGCCGTAGACCATCAACAGGATAATCGGCGAGATCACGATCCACAGCATGCCCATGATCGAGCCGCGATACATGCCGACAATCTCCCGCCAGACCAGCTGGAAGAGGAGATCGTGGTGTCGGAACACCATGCGAGCCACGTCAACCATGCGCTTTCGTCGGTCTCCCAAGCATCGGGCCCCGGGACCGGCCCGACGTTTCCACTATACCTTTCCTGGTTACCGCTCAAGCCAAGCGTAACCTGAGCATCCGCTCCGGCATTGGCGGCGTCCTCAGGGCCACACAGACCAGTCTGGGGATGATGTCGGGCAGGTCGAAGCGACGATTGAACCGGTACTCGAACTCCACAAGATAGCGCTGTGCATACTTGGGACGGATCGCATGGTCGGTGCCGCGCAGCGCGCTCTTGATGTTGCCGAGGATCGTGTTTGCCCCTCGAAACTCGGGACGCTCCACCGCGACTTTCCCGCCACCGGGTCACCACCGGCTCATGAACGCATTCTGTGCGGTCACGCCATTGAAGCAGGCCAGCCCATCGGAGAGCACCTGTGTCCCCGGGCTCAGGTGCTGCTGCGCCCAGGCGGCGATTTCAGTGAGACGGAAGCCCTCGACCTCGGTGAGCTTCACGCGCAGCGGATGTCCCGCCTCATTGACCTCGACCACGGCGACGAAGGGGGTCTTGCCCGGCGCGCCCCGCCCCCGCTTGCCCCCGCTGCGCTCGCCGCCGAGATAGACATCGTCGAGCTGGACCGACCCGCCGAGCGGGTGCTCCCGGTCGCGTTCCATCATCACCCGCATCAGCTTGTGACGCATGCGCCATGCGGCGTTGCAGGAGATGCCGAGTTGGCGATGCGGTGTCATCGCCGAGACCCCTTTCTTGCCCTGGGTCATGAGGGAGATGCCCTGGAACCACACCGTGAGAGAGCTTGGTGGAGTCAGAGATGGTGCCAGCGGTAATCGAGGTCTGGCGATGGCAGCGATAGCACTGCTGGAGCTTGTACGTGGTCAACCGGCAGCCTCGGTCGTGGCCGCAGTTCGGGCATACGAAGCCGTTGGGCCAGCGCCATCGGTACAGGGCGGCGAAGCACTGCTCTTCGGTCCCATAGAGCGAGAGGAACTCGTTGAGGCTCATTCCTTTCTGGAACTGCACCGGGTTGCGAGCCATGGAATTGTCCTTGGTTGTGTCCCCGTTTCAGCCGAGACCAACAATCCGGGCGGCGAGGTTCCCGCCAACCACGCCCCCTTGACGCGAAACATGGATGCTACCGTGTCGCCATCTACTCGCCGTCCGTCCTCTCCAGCAGGCCCCGCAGCGCTGGCAGCAGCGCGGGTACATCGTTGCGAATAATGTCCCAGCCGATGTCGTTATCGATGCCCAGATATCCGTGAATGAGGCGGTTGCGGGTCCCGATAATGGTTCGCCAGGGGATTTCCGGATGCGCGTCACGGACCGATTCCGGGATCTGGTTCGCCGCCTCGCCGATGAGTTCGAGATTGCGCAGGGTGGCGTCGTAGGGCATCGGGCTGGCGACGAACGCAGCCTGATCGAATTCCGCGGTGTAGTCCCGGACCCTCTGGCAGAAGCCGATCATGTCCTCGACGTAGAAGCGCCAGACCCGCGTTTCCGGCTCCCTTTCAGACATGAATCGCCTCGCGCTCCACATAGGGGCGCAGTTCGCGGCGCAATGCGTCGTCGGTCACCAGATCGACGGAACGGCCCAGCAGGTCCTCGATATAGAACTGGGTGCCAAAATATCGTTCGGAGGTCGCGCGTCCGTCAAAACGAACCAGGATGTCGACATCGCTCTCGTCGCCGGCCCGGTCGCGGGCAAAGGAGCCGAACAGCGCGAGATCGGCGACACCGTAGCGCTCGGCCAGGGCCATCTTGTGCGCCCGCAGCAGCGCGAGGACTTCGTCTCTGCTCACTGGCCGCTCCTCGCCTGCTTTGGTCTCGCGATCATGGCGCCCGTCATCCTTCGCCCTGCCCGGATTTCCAATCAAGTAAGCATATCTACTTCATGCGGCAGCATCTTCGGGAAGATAGCCGGTGACAAGCGCGTCGAACTCGGCTTCGAGCTCGTAGATGCAGGTGAACTCGGCAAAGGCCCACCGTCCGATGGTACCGAGCGCGTTCGCTCCCGGTACCCAGTAGGTGTCCATGGTCGCCTTCTTGGCCTTCCCGTCTTCCCCGCGATAGCCCTTGATCTCGACGATCAGGTGCAGCGGGTCGTTGTTAACAAGAGCGTCAGGTTGGATGGCCATGCTGGACAAGGGCACGTTGCTGCACCGGCGATCGCAGGCATCCTTGCCGACCGGGATACCGGACACCGCAGACAACCGGAAGACGGGCCGGCAATCCGGAGCGCATACCCGTCCCTCACCGCAAGCCGAAAGCGCCTGCGCAACGCCGCGCGGCAAACAGAACCAGGACGCTGTCAGATGGTCGGGACCGGGACTGCCGGTCGGTTGACCGTCGCGGGCAGTCACCTGAACATCGGTCTACAGGTCGACCGCCCGTATCCGGGCGCCCTTGACCACCCAGGCAAGATCGGCGAGCACCTGCTGTCGTCGGGCGGCGTGTTCGGCCGGCCAGTGCCCGGCAGGAAACAGCAGGGGGCGCAATGCAACCATGTTGTTGCCCGCCATCGAGAGAGTGGCGGTCATCGAGCCCGGGTTGACCCGGTACCAGTAGAGCGCATCGGGCACGACCTCGATCCGGCCGCCGCAGAGTGCGATCCGCAGCAGGTACTCCCAGTCCTCATACCCCCGCTCCGGCTCCTCGAGAATGTGCCCGAAGGTCTCGAAACTCCGGCGGGGGTAGAACGCGTTCGCGTCGCCAAGGCAGTTGTGAATGCTCCCGATCGACACATCGTCTCCAGAAAACGGCCTGATCGCGAGCGGCGGCGCGGTCTCCGTGAGCACCGCGTCGTCCGCGAAAACCTCGCAAAAGCACGACACCGCGTCCGCCCCGGTTCGTTGTGCGGCCGCAAGCAGGGTTTCGACTTCCTGCGGCCGGGCAACATTGTCGTCGTCGACGAACAGGATGTACTCGCCGCGTGCCGCCGCGAGCGCCTGGTTGCGATTGCGTCCGAGAGAATGATGGTCCTGGCGCAGCACCCGGAACTCCGCGACCGGTGGCTGCCGCTCGATCTTGTCGAGGAACGCGAGCGCTTCATCCTCCGTGCTGCCATCATCGCACAGCAGGATCTCGAGCCGCTCCCAGGTCTGGCACCGGATGCTCTCGAGTGCGGCAGGCAGGTACCGGGTGCGGTTGAACATTGTCATGCAGACGCTGACCAGCGGTTGTCCGGTCGCGGTGGCTGGTGCGGAGAGCGGAACGCTGACGTCCTCCCGGCGTCGGGTGAGCACGGTGGATGCCCCGGTCCCTACCGGCGTGCCGATCACACTCTCGACTTCTCTCGCAAGAACCCGGGCGAGCGTCCTGTGATCGCGGGTGTAGACGGGAATGCCGGCCGCACGCATCCGCCGACGCAGCGCCGGGTGATCCTGCGCCACGATCCGGGCGCCGGACACGACCGCAAGCTCGAGCATGACGCCGGCGTCCGTCCCGACGACAGGGACGATGACGACGCCTGCAGCGGCAAGCCTCCGGGAAGGGTTCCCTTCGATGAACCAGTCGAAGCTGACGTCCACCCGTTGCCCGCCCAGCGCGCGAAGCACCTCTTCCACCTGAGCTGCGGTATGCGGCTGCCCCCATTGCAGGAATTCGATCCGCGGGAGTTCGGACCCGACCGCGACTGCGAGCCCCAGCCCGCGGGCGGCAACGCCGACATCCTCGGCACCCGGATACCCCGTGAGCACCAGGTAGTCCGGCGCCGGGCCGTCCATGCCCGGGCCCTCATCCCGGTCCCAGACCGGCACCAGTTCCGCCCGATCCGGGTCAAGCTCCTCAAGCTGGTACGGAGAGACGGCAAGGATGCGGTCGGCGAGTTCGAAACAGCGTTCCTCGCGATGGAATGCCGCTACATCCTCAAGCGACGGATAGACCGACCGATCGGCCATCAGCTCGCGTCGCTCGCCGAGATGAAGCAGGCTGAAACCCGTTGCCCGGTGACGCAACCCGAGCCGTTTTGCCTGCAATGGATAGAAACCGACACCGAAGGCGCCGGGCACGATCACGTCGGTACATGGCCGATGTGACAGGAACCGGTCGAGGTGCAGACTGAGCCCGAGTCCGACCCTCGGATCGGTCTCGACCTCGACCGAGACCGGAACTTCGGTTACAGCGGCGCCGTGCCCGGCGGCAACCGTACGGGCTTCCTCGACGGGGAACACGATGTCCGGTGCCGAATCCGTCCGGCACAGGCAATAGGACACGGCGTGACCGGCAGCCGACAGGCGGCCGCCCAACCGCATCAGCAGACGTGATGCCATGACCGTCAGGACGTCTCCGCCAACCAGGGGCAGGCAGAAGCTACGGCGCACCGTCGGGATCCACGGACGCGGGAATCACGTCTTCGCCGCGGTCCGACGCCGTGCGCCGGATCCATTCGACGATCATGCGCTCCTCGATCGAATAGGGCACGGTCCGGGCCTCGTCGTCACAGACGAACTCGGCACCCCTACTGACGACAACCACCGAACCGCGCGACCGCGCCTCGACGCACATGGCCGCGGCCACGCACTCGATCGTGTCGTGCCCCGCGAGTACGTCCGGGCTGTGGCCTCCATCCACCCTGAATGCAAAGCACCTCGGATCGACGGCATGCGGGAACAGGTACCGCGACCGGGTGCCCGTCGAACGGAACCCGTCGCACAACGACGGCTTCTGGGTGACCGCACCGCCGGCGACCGCGACACCGTCGGCAGCCGCAAGCGAGATCAGCTCGGACACCGCATCGGTGTGCACGGGCCGACAGGAGTGATCGATCACCACCGCGACGTCGGGCCGGGCACGCTCGAGCCAGGCCCGGAGTTCGCCAGTGGCTCCGTTGGTACCCGGCTCGACGATGTGGAGGCGACCGGTCATTGGCTCACTGTCGGCGGACGACGCGTTTCGGGGCATCCCCAGCATCACGATCTCGAGTTGCTGTTCGCCATCCCGCAGCGCCGTCATCATCCAGGGCGCCAACGGAGCCCTGGTCTCGTTTAAGACACACACCACGACCCGAATGTCGCGGGCAGGCAGCGGTTCCACCCCCAGTCCCGGGCCCTCCGCAAGCCCGGCAAGCCCCGTGACCACGCGCCATCCGAACTGCCCGAGGACATCATCAAGGCGCAGGGCCGCAAACACTGCGGCCGGACCCGCGGGTTTGGAAGGGACCGCCTTCCTGTGCACCAGAATGCGCGGAAGGTGGCAGATCCGGGAAATGTCGGCGCCCTGGACCCAGTCGACGTGCTGGTGCACCAGATCGGCGGAGTTTCTGCATAGCCGCAGGCCCGCGCGTTCCACGACCCGCCGCGACACCAGCGCGAGGCCGTCCAGTCTCAGGGCCATGAGGGGCACGTGCGCAACCGGCGGCCCCGCGAAGGTCGGCGCAAACCGGATACCCCGCTGATCGATGCGATCGAAATCCGAGTAGGCGACATCGCGATCCGGCGCCGCGCCGGCAAGCGCGGCCGCAATGGCGTCGGGCTCGTAGAGATCCGTCGGCCGCAACCAGGCGAGCCACTTCCATTCCTGATCCTCGCCCAGGGCGGCCTCCAGTGCGCCCCGGGTCGCCGGTTCCAGAATCCGGACCCGCGGATCGGCGTGCTCCTCGGGCGCACCGGGCGAAGTGCCGCTGTCGTCGACGCACACCATGAGACACCAGTCCGTCCAGGTCTGCCGGCGCAGTGTCTCGATCATGGCCAGCAGGTGTGTGCCTGTGGCAGCGTCCCCGGGACTGGTCAGCAGCATCACCCTGCCGGCCGACCCGGGGGGATCCACGCGCGCGGCCTGCCGGTTTACCGCCCAGGCGCTGTACAGGGGGCTGTAAGGCGCCTCCCGCGGAACAGGGTACGGGATCCGGTCAGGCTCCCGGTCCTCATCGATCTCCGCGACAGCGCCGATCTCCTGGATCTCGCCCGCCTGCGTGGGCGAACCTTCACCAACTGGCGAGTGCTTATCGCCAATGCGGCGGCGGAGCATGTGCCCGAACCACCTCAGCGGCCGGGAAAATCTCCAGCGCCGCGACACCAGGACGGAGACGATCTGGTCAAGCGCCTGGAGTTCATCGGTGGGATCCTGGCTGTCCGTTGCCGCGCCTCCGGACGACACGAGAGCGAGCGACCACCGCCAGCTCCTGTACCCGCGCAGACGGGCGAGCACCCTGCGCGCGGTCTCAAGGCGTTGTTCCTGCGAGCCGGTCGGACGTTCCAGAAGGTCGCGCTGACCCGGGGCCAGCACCGGGATCAGCCTTGAGAGCTGGATGAAAAGGAATTCTCGCGTTTCGGCGAGTTTCCGCACTGTTGATGCCAGTTCGCCCTCGGTTGCGGCGAGGTCCTGCCTGGTTGCGGCGAAATTCCGCACTGTTGATGCCAGTTCGCCCTCGGTTGCGGCGAGGTCCTGCCTGGTTGCGGCGAGGTCCTGTCTCGTAATGGCCAGTTCGTCCTGAACCGGCGCCAGCAGTGCGACATCGCCGGGCGAGATGTCTCTAAACCCGTGATAGGCCATGCGGGCGACCGTTTCCTCAGCACCCGCAGCGTCACGGGCTCCCCGTCTTGCGGCTTCTTCCCTGGTTGCGATCGTGTCACTCGCAGCTTCGAGTTCCCGGGCCGAAGCGGCCAGGAGCGGCTGCACGGCGCGAAACGTCTCGGCCATCTCCAGCAGGGGGCAGGGAAACCTGCCGGCCTCGTCCGTCCCGGATAGCAGTGCGTGGACCCGTGCGGTCCACTCGTCGCTTCCCCCCGCTTCCGAAACGTGATGGCGCTGCCCCTGATCAACCGAGGCGATTACTTCGTTCATGTGTTCCTCGCCCGGCTCCGGCAGTTCGAGCGCGAGAGAGAGCCCCCGGAGTACGGTACCGGGGTCGGCCAGCAGTTCATCGTAATCGACCACGGCGCGGACAGAGCCATCGAGTTGCGAGACGGCCTCAAGAGTGTGCTGCAACCACAGAAGGCGCCCGAGTGCCGGTGGCATGTTCTGGCGACGGTGCAGTGAGCCTGCCACCGCGTCGGGTGCCCGTGTCGCCAGGACAAAGGCGGGTTCGAACCCGGTTTCCCGGAAGATGTCGAGCCACAGCGGGAGAAGCCTCGCCGTCCTCGGGTCCTTGAACCCGAACAGGTGCGGCGCTGGCGCACATTCGCGCTCGAGTACCGCTGTCAGCGCCAACCGGTAAGGGAGCACCTCGGCCGACTTCCACCAGTCTCCGGCAAGCGGCTCCAGGCCACGGGCGCGATGCCAGGGCCGATCAAGGACATCATCGAGCAGTGCCTCCTGGGCCGCAACGATGTCGGAATGTTCCCAGTACCCTCCCTCGTTGTCCGGGACGGACCGGGTCATCACCCTGGGCCCGAAGGCAACACCAAGGCCGTCAAGTAACCGGGCGAGCAGCGACGTTCCGCTTCGATGCATGCCGACGATGACCGCAACCCTTCTCGCCGAACGGTCATTCATGCGCGCTACATCTCCCTTGTTCCTGCTGCTCCCACCGGAACCCGGCCCGTCTCACTCCATGATGGACAATCCGAAAGCTCCGGTTTCGACAGGTCACGCTCAGGCCCTGTATACCACGCAGCCATCGGGCGAAGCGCAGGCCGTGTTTGTCCTTTCATGACCCCGGCTCTGTCGCTATGGTGCGCACCCGATTGGCGCCGACCGCAGTGGCAAGTATTGACAAATTGAATTCGGCATCAAGGGAGTATACTGATGTCACGATTCCGATGCCCTGCGGACATACATATTGACGTTTCTGTTGTTACATATAATTCTGAGCGGCATGTCGATGATTTGATTGACAGTCTTTGTGAGCAGAAAATTGGAAGTGAAAATCTGAATGTCAGGTTTGTCGATAATGACAGCACCGACAACACTGTTGCCCGCCTGAGGGACCACGCCTCCAGACACGGCGGGAACTTCGGTTGCTTCGAGATCATGGAAAACTCGAGGAACCTCGGATTCGGACGCGGGCACAACCGCGCGATTGAACAGGGGTCGGAGCCCTTCGTCTTCGTCCTCAATCCGGACACGCGTCTCTACCCGGATTGTCTCGCGGAGTTGTTGGACCGGGCCATCGCCGACGAGGAGACGGTCGGGGTTTGGGAACCGCGCCAGGTCCCCTACGAGCATCCCAAACAGTATGATCCCGTTCTCATGGAACCGCCCTGGTGTGCCGGGGCGGCCCTGCTGATCCGGCGAACCGCCTTCGAATCCGTCAGAGGATTTGACCGGCATATCTTTATTTACTGCGAGGATGTCGATCTGAGCTGGCGGTTGAAACGCGACGGCTGGAAGCTGCGTTATGTCCCGTCGGCCTGTGTCCGCCACAATACCTACGACGCACCCAATCAGGTCAAGCCGGCCCAGTTCATCTACAGCATTCTCGGCAACCTGTATCTCCGCGCGCGCTTCGGCTCCGCGCGGGAAATGGCGGCAGGATGGGTGATGTTCGCGGCTGTCCTGTATGGCCCAAAGTACTTTCCGGGACAGCGCAAAGGTTTGCTCCGGATTTCGGTTACCTATGCCTATCGGTTCCTTCATTTCCTGTCATTTCGGCGCCGGATGCCGAGCATCGAGTTTCACGGATGGGACTATGCCCCGGTCCGTGACGGCGCCTTTCACGAAGTCGTCCCCTACCAGGACATCGACTCCCCACCCCTTGTCTCGGTCCTGGTGCGCACGATCGGACGGAAGGCACAGGTGCGGCGCGCACTGCAATCGATCGCAAACCAGACCTGGCGTAACATCGAGGTGGTCGTGGTCGAGGACGGACCTGCTACCATCGAGGACGTTGTCGCCGAGTTTCCGCATGTCTCCCTCACCTACGTTCCTCTCGGTGTGAACCGGGGACGCTGCCATGCGGGCAACGTGGCGATGGAGCGGGCGTCGGGCGAGTACTTCTGCTTCCTCGATGAGGACGACGAGCTTTACGCCGACCACATCGAACAGCTGTACGTCACCTTGCGAGACAGTTCTGCACGGGCGGTTTATTCGAACTCCTTCGAAGTAAAGACCGAATGGGACGATCAGTTCAACATTGTTCGTGAGGGCACGCGTGACGTCGTCTACAATGAAGAATTCTCCTTCGTCGAGATGTCGCGGCGCAACCTCACACCCATCTGCAACGTCCTGTTCTCCCGCCACCTTTACGAAACATGCGGCGGCCTCGATCCGCAGCTGGACAATCTGGAAGACTGGGAACTCTGGCTGCGATTCATCACCGAAGGAGGTCGCTTCGCACGACTTCCCAAGACCACGGCACTTTATCGGCTCAACATGCACCCGAGGTCCGAACTCGATCGCCGGAATGAACTGCACAGCTACTACGACCTGGTTCGCATGAAGCACCGTGAAACCCCGATCACCCTGACGATCGGGGCCCTGGCTTCGGACGCCGACGCGCTACACAGAAGCCACGTGGAAATGCTTGGCATCGCGCCTGAGGAACTCCGCGCCCTGAAGAAGCTGTCGGTCCGGCTCCGGTTCGTGCGCTTCTGCGCCACTCTCATGCGACAGACCCTCACGCGCATGGTCTTCAAGACGCGCGCCCGGTAGACCGGTCTGCCGGTCGAGGGCACGGTTTCTGCCAGGGACCGATCGTGTCCCGAATCGCGTCCAGACATTTCGCGAACCGAGGCCGCAATCGATCCCCCGGTCTCCGGGACGAACATGTGCCCCTGTTCCGGACCAGCTCCACGAACAGCCACCGCCGCTGGCCCGACGCAGACGGGGCCCGGTGTCAACCTGAAGTCCGGTTCGCCACGGGGAGGTGATGTCCGCGTCCTTCGCGTACCTGCAGTTCCGAACGCGTGATGCATGAACCGGCACTGGCAAGGCCATGACGGTGTCCTTGTCCTTGCGGTGACGGCCCGCGCGTCGCTCGCGCAGATGTCGGAACCGGAACCATGTCTGCAGGGGTCCGCCGTCCGGATTATCGGGACCTCTCGCGCTCCGGCTCCGCACTGCCATCCGATCCCGGCGGAAAAATTGATCCGACGCCGCCGACCCCCGTGAATTCCGGTTCCTGCCTTGGTGCGGCGGCACCTGGTCCCGAAGGAGAACGATCACGGGAGCGGGCGGCGCGGCACGATGGGTGATTCCGTCCCAACAGGCTGCATTGATCGGGCGTACCCGCCTTCCTATAGTGCCTCCCCTTTTGCCCCGGGGCGCTGCTGGGCTGCGACGCCATACGCTCGTTGCCAGGGCCCCCGGGACGGCCAGTGCCGTCCTGCCCATCGAACAGAGAGAGCCCACCGTCTTCGAAACGTGGTTTCAACACCGGACGGCCCACACCATGTCAGCCAAGCCCGATCGTTCACCCCGCATCCCGCTGTTCTCCTGCGGCCCCTGTGCCAAGCGGCCGGGTTGGAGTCCATCCGTCCTTGGTGGCGCGGTCCTCGGCCGGTCCCACCGGTCATCGCCGGCACGGGCCCGGCTTCAGGAGGTTATCGAACGGAGCAGGGCCCTGCTTGAGCTGCCGGACGACTGGCGGCTCGGCATCGTCCCCGGTTCGGACACCGGAGCCTTCGAAATGGCGATGTGGTCGCTGCTCGGAGCCCGCGGCATCGATGTGCTCGCCTGGGAGAGTTTCGGCAAGGGGTGGGTCACCGACATCACGACCCAGCTCCGGCTCGATGACGTCCGCATTCTCGAGGCCGACTACGGTACGCTGCCCGATCTTTCGCGCGTCGACTGCGACCGCGACGTTGTCTTCACCTGGAATGGCACCACCTCCGGGGTGCGCGTCCCCGACGGTTCCTGGATTGCAGAGGACAGGGCTGGCCTCACCCTGTGCGACGCCACCAGCGCCGTACTTGCCCAGGACATCCCCTGGTCACGCATCGATGCCGCAACCTTTTCCTGGCAGAAGGTGCTCGGGGGAGAGGCGGCCCACGGCATGCTGGTGCTGTCTCCCCGCGCCGTCGAACGACTGGAATCCCGCACGCCGACCTGGCCGATGCCGAAGCTCTTCCGGCTTGTCACGAAGGGCCGGCTGAACGAGGGCATATTCAAGGGCGATACCATCAACACCCCGTCACTGCTCTGCGTCGAGGATGTGCTCGACGCCCTGCGCTGGGCCGAGGGGATCGGCGGACTGACCGCGCTCAGGGCTCGCGCTGACGCCAACCTGGCCGCGGTCGACCGCTGGGTTGGCCGCTCCACCTGGGCCCGGTTCCTCGCTAGCGACCCTGCAATCCGGTCAAACACGTCGATCTGCCTCAGGATCGCGGAGGAACGCTGCGCCCATCTGCCAGCCGAACGACAGGCCGACCTTCCCCGGCGCATGGCCGAGCTTCTTGACAGGGAGCGTGTCGCCCACGACATCAACAGTTACCGCGACGCACCACCCGGACTGCGCCTGTGGGGCGGGGCCACCGTCGAGACTGCGGACATGGAAACGGTTCTGCCCTGGCTCGACTGGTCGTTTGCCAGCCTGGTGGATGCACGATAGCCGGCGCGCTGGAGCGGCACATGCTTCGGGTCCTGATCGCTGACAGTCTCAGCGAGACCGCCACTCTGATCTTCCGACAGCGCGGGATCGATGTTGACCGCAGGGTCGATTTGGGTCCCGCCGAGCTTGCAGACTGCATCGGGGAGTACGACGGACTCGCGGTGCGTTCGAGGACGCGCGTTACCTCCGAAATCCTGCGCGCGGCCACCGCTCTCAGGGTCATCGGGCGAGCGGGAGTGGGTGTGGATACCGTCGACGTTCCGGCAGCCACTGCGGCAGGCGTGGTTGTCATGAACACACCGTTCGGCAATGCGGTCACAACCGCAGAACACGCCATCGCCATGATGTGCACCCTGGCGCGCAACATCCCGGAAGCCGACGCGTCGACCCGGGCAGGCAGGTGGGAGAAGTCCCGCTTTGTCGGTATCGAACTCACCGGCAAGAAGCTCGGGATCATCGGCTGCGGGAATATCGGCTCCATCGTGGCGGATCGCGCCCGGGGCCTGAAGATGCGGGTTCTCGCCCATGATCCGTTCCTCACCGACGAACGGGCGGTTGCCCTGGGCGTACGCAAGGTTCCGCTCGAGACGCTGTACGCCGAAGCCGACGTGATCACGCTTCACACCCCGTTGTCAGATGCAACGCGCAACCTGATTGATGCCGAGGCGATCGGACGCATGAAGCCCGGGGTCCGCATCGTCAACTGTGCCCGCGGCGGTCTGATCGTCGAGGCCGATCTTCGCGCCGCGCTTGAGGCCGGCCAGGTAGCGGGTGCGGCCGTCGACGTGTTCTCCGAGGAACCGGCACATGACAATCCGCTGTTCGGGGCCCCCAACCTGGTGGCCACGCCCCATCTCGGCGCCTCGACAACCGAGGCACAGGAGAAGGTTGCCGAGCAGATTGCCGAACAGATGGCGGACTACCTGCTTACGGGCGCCATCGTGAACGCTGTCAACATGCCCGCGGTCTCGGCCGAGGAAGTTCCGGTACTGCGACCCTACATGGAACTCGCTGAACAGCTCGGCAGCTTTGCGGGCCAGATGGCCGCCGATGCGATCCGATCGGTCAGCCTCGAGTTCGAGGGACTGGCGGCGACAGTGAATTCCGCGCCGGTGCTGTCGGCGGCACTTGCCGGTCTGCTTCGCCCGCAGGTCACCAGCGTCAATATGGTCAGTGCACCCAGGATCGCCCAGTCCCGGGGGATCGCCGTTACCACGGTCCGTCACGACCGGCCCTGCCACTACCAGACCCTGCTCAGGCTCACCGTCGAGGATGCCTCGCGTACCCGCACCCTGGCGGGAACCCTGTTTGCCGGCGACCGGCCGCGGCTGATCGACATCCAGGGCATCGCCATGGAAGCCGAGTTCGCACCGAACATGCTCTACGTGCGCAACTACGACAGGCCTGGTCTCATCGGCGGGCTCGGCACCGTGCTCGGCGGCTCCGGCCTCAACATCGCATCCCTGCAACTCGGCCGTCGCGAGAGCGGCGGCGAGGCAATCGTCCTGGTTGCAATCGACGGTGCCATTGACGACGAGGTCCTGAAGATGGTCCGCGCACTGCCTCTGGTGGTTCGCGCGGACCGGCTGCGGTTCTGAGCCCTTCCTACACCATGGCCACCGGGCGGACCGGACAACCGGTCGCCCCCTTGAGCTTCACCGGCAGCATCACCAGGCAGAACTCGTGGATTCCCTGCCGGCATATCTCGTCCAGCACCAGGTTCTCGACCAGGTGCACACCGGCCTCGGCCAGGCAATGCTGGTGCACCGGCATCATGATCTCGGGATGGCAGGTACCCGGCAGCACCTCGACCGCCATGTTATCGGCGCCGATCGTCACCACGTCGCAGCTCGTCAGCCACCGGGCTGCCTCCAGATCGAGCCCCGGCTCACCGGCGAGGTACCGGCTATTGTCGGTCATGAAGAACCGGCCCCAGCCGGTATTGATGAACACCGCATCGCCACGGGCAGGGGCCACACCCGCAGCGTCGCATGCGCGCTTGAGATCATCGACACCGACCGGGCGACCCGCCTCGAGATGCGCGCCATCGTCGAGACCGGAGACGTCGAGACAGATCCCGCGGGTAATGATGGGCGGAATGTTTTCCACGCCGAGATCGATCAGACCCCAATCGCCGACACTCTCGTCGATGCTGTGTCCGCCGTAGAGGTGTTCACCGATCGAGAAATGCCCGAGCGAGTCAATATGCGTGCCGACATGGGTGGTCATCTCGATGCGTTCGAGATTGGCGCCTACACTGTTGGTGGCCCCCATCCGCGCACGAATCTTCATGCTGTTTCGCGCCGTTGCCGAGGAGGAGATGATGTAGGGGGTCTGGTTCGGCGCCATGTACGGTGCGCCCATCTCGATGACGTGGGACAGATCCAGGATCCGTCCCTCCCGGACCTTCGAGAGCGCTGCGAGCGTGGTTGTCGCGTCGAGGAGATGGCCGGCTGCGCCGACCTGGTCACCAGTCCCCCAGCGCGCATGATCGTGAACGCAATTGGTCATGATCTCCCCCGTCCCTGCACCGGATGCTCACCATGGCATCGGTGCCCGATCTTACGGTGGGGGCCGGGACCCGTCCAATGCCCCTCCCCGGCTTCGTGTCGCAGTCCGCCAGCGCGACTGTTGCCGGGCATCCCCTGCACGACCCATAGTCTGCACCCAACAAGGGGTGAATGTGTGCTATCAGTCGAGATATTGTAGAATTTACACAGGTCTTGCGATTGGTTTGCGAGAAAGACACGGCTTTTCGACAAATTTCCATGAAATAGCGCCTGCACAAGATGCACAAATTAGCGTTATTGTGCACAATTGAATTGCTGTGATATCGGGAATCAAATAAACAAATGTTTGTTGAATTGGAAAAGCGTAAATGTATAATCCGTATGATATGTCAAACCGCGCTATTGGTTTCAATATGTTGGGGCATTTTGTTTCTCCAAACCAGATCAAAATTAACGGCAGAAGGATCCATGTGGCATAGTGCAACAAATGTGGGTTCATGAAAGATAGCGTTGTCATTATAACAGTTGATAATGCCGCTAACACCGCCAATACCGACATTGGTGCTTTTGATATTATGATTATTTTATAAAGCAGTGCGCCAAACCAAAAGTAGGTACCGCAGATAAAAAGCATTCGTATATCAGAACCCAGAAACACCAGAGCTTCAGATCCGGGGTTAAGAGCCCAAGATATAGTGACGATGGAGGAGGCGACAGCTATAAAAACGAAAGTCCAAACATAATTGATAAAATATGCAATAATAGGTAAAGCGATATACATACAAAATTCTATTGGGAGGCTCCAAAGTGCTCCATTAACAGCAAATTTGTGAGGGTTGTCATAAAACACTCCGGGCAGATGGTACTGGACGAGCAGAATTGTGTTTTTCAAATATTGCCACGTCACATCATGAGTAATATAGTCTGACAAACTCAATGTTGTTATCATCGAACCCAAGACAAATGTGCATATTGCGACGCAAACCGCCAAACCTGGAAAAATTCGCAGCGAACGTCGAACAAAGTACCTGAAAGGATGCGGGTCGCGATCCCAGCTCTGGATAATAAGATAGCCACTGACCACAAAAAAGATATAGACTCCCGCACCACCAAACGTGATGTACCTGAAAAACAATGGCTCAGTTATACCAACAAGTGCGTACGAATGACTGTAGATGACAAATCCAGCAGCTATAAGCCGGATCAAATTAAAGTTATTGTATCGGCGTACTTCATTGGAAACGGTGTCGGGTTTCAGATTTGACATCGCGTCAATCACACATCACATGTATTTTACACAAAGGGCTTGTTGGCGGCAGGGTGGGTCCTGGCGAACGCGGCCGGCCCGACGCCCCGGTGACGCTTTCGCTCCTGGAACGGATCGGTGACCAATGTCGTGTCGTTGCGTTCGGGGCTGGTAGAGAGCAAGGCGACTGGCGCCTCGATCAGCTCCTCGACCAGCCGGGTGCACTTTATCGCGTTGGCCGACAGATCGGCCCATGAACGGGCGCCGCAGGTGCTGTCGGACCAGCCGTCGACGGGAGTGTAAACCGGCCTGACCGTTGCCGGGACGGCAGGACCACTCGGAAAGTGATCCAGATATTGGCCATCAAGCTCGTATCCGGTGCAGATCCGGATCTCGGAAAACCCGTCATGCACATCGGGTTTGGTGAGCGCAATGCCGTTGATGCCTGCAGTCTTGATGGCCTGGCGCACCATGACCGCATCAAACCAGCTGCATCGCCTGCGTCTTCCGGTGACGGTGCCGAACTCGTGTCCGCGATCACCGAGGCGCTCGCCGATGTCGTTCGACTGTTCGGTCGGAAACGGTCCGCCTCCGACACGGGTGGTGTAAGCCTTGGTAATTCCGAGCACGTAGCCGATCGAGGTCGGGCCCACCCCGGCCCCGGTGACAGCCTGGCCGGTAACCGTGTTCGAGGAGGTCACCAAGGGGTAGGTGCCATGATCGACGTCCAGCATCACGCCCTGGGCACCTTCGAACAGGATACGCTTGTCGTTCCGGCGCAGCTGGCCCAGCCGGTGCCAGACCTGGCCTGCATGCGGCAGGATACGAGGTGCGATGTCGACAAGTGCCCGGTAGGCCTCGTCGACTGTCACGGCTTCCTCGCCGACCGCGGCGAGGAAGATGGTGTGGTGATTCGGCAGCGCCGTGAGCTTGCGCTTCAGCGTATCGGGTTCCGCCAGGTCGGCGATCCGTATGGCGCGTCTTCCGGCCTTGTCCTCGTAGGCCGGACCGATACCCGGGCCGGTTGTTCCGATGCGATTGCGACCACGCCGGGTCTCGCGAGCGGCGTCGAGGCGGCGATGGACATCGAGGATCAGGGAGGCGTTGTCGGCAAGCATCAGGGTCGCGGAGGTCACCTCCACACCGAGTGCGCTCATGGTCCGGATTTCATCAAGCAGCGCAAAGGGATCGACAACGACGCCGGATCCGATGATCGACAGCCGTCCGGGACGCACGATTCCGGACGGCAGCAGGCTGAGCTTGTAGGTCTTGCCCTCGATTACCAGGGTATATTACCAGGGTATGGTCCGCATTGTGTCCGCCCTGGAACCGGACCACCACGTCGGCGCGTTCTGACAGCCAGTCGACGATCTTGCCCTTGCCCTCGTCGTCCCTCTGCGAGCCGATGACCGCTACGTTGCGCATGACACGTCCCT
Organism: Alphaproteobacteria bacterium bin52; assembly: GCA_002238645.1. GTDB lineage: Bacteria > Pseudomonadota > Alphaproteobacteria > Thalassobaculales > Thalassobaculaceae > Bin52. The sequence continues at coordinate 21,658 of MPMT01000062.1, forward strand.
CACTTCGCGTTTCTGGCCGCAGATGAGAGATCTTTGACGGCCACTGCTCGGCCAGCCTTCAGGACGTGGGTGCAAAGCAGGGTCAATGCCCGCACGGCAGTGTCGTCACCGACGATTGGTCCGGCTATACCAGCCTTGCCAGGCGCGGCTACACGCATTTCGCCATCGCGGAGCGAGGCGACCCTATGATCGCAGAGGAGCACCTGCCGATCATCCACCTCGTCTTCTCCAACCTGAAGACGTGGTTGAACGGCATTCATCACGGTGTGAGCCACCAGCACCTCCAAGCCTACCTCAACGAGTTCACCTTCCGCTTCGACTGGCGGTTCTATCCCTTCAACGCCTTTCAATCCCTGCTCGGAATCTCTGGCGATGTCACTGCCCCCACCTACGCCGAACTCTACGCGGGCGATTGGCAGCACCCTACATATAGTGGGTGTGGGAGATAACCGGATAGGCACGGAAACAGCTTATGTACTTGGGTCCGGTCTTGGTTTTGAGGCACTAGATCATGGTCTCGAGTCTCCCGTCAACGCGTGACTGCACGAGACGTCTGGACAGAAAACCGCGATCCGGTACGGCACGAGCCTGCTTCCCGCCGTCGTTCCCGAATGACAGCCACCGGTGGATCACAGCCCAAATCGACGACAAGCCCGCGATACCAGTCCCCTGAGCCCGGTGTGACGGGGTGATGCGGTCCCTCCGGCGCGCTTTTTCAGCCACAGGCTTCCGCCGGGAGCCTTGTATACCATCGGCATGCGCCTGTCGATCTCCTTCCCGTGGTGGATCGCCATGTATGAATTGAAATACAGGATCGAGAACTCATTATTGTATTGAAGGAACGCTCTGATTGCATATACTTCGTTCCATGATCTGTTATCCTCAATCACCCATTGCTCAGGGTATTCGAATGGATAATGAATATCGTGAACGTGAACGATCACACCATCCGCGAGAACAGGCAAAACCTCGAACAGGAGGTACGCCACGTCACTTCCGGTTTTCAGCACGTGCGAGGAATCGATGAACAGGATATCGTCCGGCTGCAGTACGGAAAACACGTCGGCCGGAACGGACTGGACCGGGCTCTCGATCACGGTATGAGCCGCGAGGCTTTTCTTGCCTGACAACTCGTACAGGCGCCCGGGAAACGGATCGATGAAGGTGAAAGCGATCGATTGGTCGAGAAACCGGTCATTGGTATCCAGCATCACGGTAGAGCTGTACCCGGAGCCAACCTCCACAACCCGCTTCGGGCGAAGATGCCGCAGCATGCCGAACAGCACTGCGGCGTCTCCGAACCCGAACTGGTCGTTGGCGTACCCATAGCGCAATCCGTCCACGGGTTGATCAGCGAAGGGCAGATCATCGTAAAACGCAGCAATGCATCCGAGCCAGTCAAGTTGATCAGCCTCGCACAGGTCGATGCCCGGGAGCGTCTTACGCCTGCGATCGCATATGTCGCCCCAGCGCACCGAGACCTCCTCGGGATTGACTGTCGGTGAATAGAAATGTCCGACGGGCACAAAGAGATCGGATGTCCAGGAGTTCTGTTCCGACGGCATGGGCACCTCTGGTGTACGGGTGAGGAACGGCTGTTCCGGCAGAATAGCAGGAATCCGGGACCATGCTCCTGCGTCCGGAAGTCCCTGGTTCGCGATGTATCAGGAGACAGGGTACACCGGCATGGCCCGGACGCGATTGCATGACTGAGGGAGACCGTCGAAGCCGCAAGGTGTTGTCAAGAGAACTGCGGAACGCGGGAACCGGCGCACCGGGCGCGGGCACGCTTACCGTGCATCGACCGGGGACCGGGTAACCAGTACTGGCGACGGACGGCACTGCTGCGGACCCGATACGGTTCCGATCCGGCGCGCACCTGACCTCTCCCGGAGCAGGGCCGCATCGAGCCCCGGTCCGCTGTCGGGTTGTGCATGGACAACGGGTCACGCGGCATTGACAACGACATCAGCGATCCCCGGCCCCACGCAGGGGAGCCATCGCTGGAGGCCGGAAGCACGTGAGTGATGCGGTGATGCCGTGAATGCCGTTCGAACCATTACTGCACAGTGACAGGATGCCGCAGGCATGTGTATATCTGGACAGCATGAGAGCAACGGCCCTGTCCCGGTTCGACCGGCCTTCGTGCGGTGCGGAGGCTCAGAAAGCCCTTGTATGATCATTGACTCACGATCAGAGCCTGAACCGGCACTCAGCGGACCGTACCAGTCCTCCCCCGTGGTCGAACTGGAGCCGGCGCCAACAGCTCAAGGGGCCGCCCCGGCAGCTCCCGGGTTTTGCCAGGCGGCTTCCGCACAACCGGATTTCGGATCGGATGTGCAGGCCGAGAACCCGCCCCTCGTCTCAGTGTCCGAACTCAGACATCCCCAGCAAGAGCCCCGCCTCGATATCTCCGTTGTAACGTTCAATTCAGCCGGTCATGTGGACCGACTGGTCGAAAGCCTGACCCGACAGACCTTCGACATGACCCGCGCGCGGATCACCTTCGTGGACAACAGCAGCACCGACAACACCGTGGAAAGGCTCTCGGTGCTCAGATGGGACAAGGTCGGGCTGTTCCATTCCTACGAAGTGGTCGAGAACGCGACCAACGACGGCTTTGGAAGAGCCCACAATCGCGCGCTGCGCGAGGGCCACGCTCCGTTCGCTCTCATTCTAAACCCGGACACCGAGCTCTATCCCGACTGCATCGAGAGACTCATCGAGGCCGCCGAAAACGACAGTTCAAGCGTTGGAGCGTGGGAACCGAGACAGGTGCCCTACGAGCACCCCAAGCAGTACAACCCGGTATCCATGAACTCTCCGTGGTGCTGCGGTGCCGCCCTGTTGCTCCGCCGCGACGCCTTCGCGGCAGTGGAAGGATTCGACGAACGCATCTTCCTCTACTGTGAGGATGTCGACCTGTGCTGGCGGATCAGGCACGCCGGCTGGACGCTGCGGTATGTTCCGTCGGCATGTATCCGGCACCACACCTACGAGTTCGCAGGCCAGGTCAAGCCCGTGCAGTTGATCCACAGCGTGCTCGGCATGCTCTACATCCGCACCCGCTTCGGCAGTTTCACGGACATGCTGCGGGGCTACGGCATCTACCTGGCAATTCTGCTGGGCCGCCGGTACTTTCCCGGTCAACGCAAGGATCTCCTGGTCATCGGAACCCGCTACGCCCGGGACTTCCGGCACTTCATGAAAAAGCGCCGGAACTTCGGAGATGCCTACTTCAGTGGCCTGAACTTTGCACCAACCCGACTCGGAGCGTTTCACGTCGTCACACCGTTCCCGGACCTGGATCAGTATCCCCTGGTCTCGGTCCTGATCCGGACCGTCGGCAGGAAGGCGCAGCTCGAACGGGCGCTGCGAACCATCGCCAACCAGACCTACCGGCCGCTCGAGGCCGTGGTGATCGAGGACGGCCCTTCCACGGTGGAAGACGTCATTGACAGGTTTTCCGGACTAGACATCGTCTACCGTGCGCTCGGGGAAAACCGGGGAAGGTGCGTTGCCGGCAACACCGCGATGGAACTCGCTACAGGCTCCTACCTGTGCTTCCTCGACGAGGACGATGAACTGTTTGCCGACCATGTCGAACAGCTGGTCGCCCGCCTGAAGGCCTCCGATGCGCGCGTGGCGTACTCCACGGCTTTCGAGGTCCGCACCGAGTGGAACGACAATCACGAGATCGTCCGGGAAGGCTCGCGGGACGTGGTGTTCAATCGACCCTTCACCTACGTCGAACTGTGTCACCGCAACATCATGCCGATCTGCTGCGTCCTGTTCGAACGCACCCTGTTCGAGGAATGCGGAGGAATGGACCCCGCACTGGAGAACCAGGAAGACTGGGACCTGTGGGTGCGGTACGCGGCATATTCGGGACCATTCGCGCACATCGAGAAGACCACGGCGCTCTACCGTGTCCCGATGGTTCACCAGCAGGTTGGCGCCAGGCAGGAAACCCTGGAGCGATACTATGCGATTGCCAGGGAAAAGCACCGGGAACTGGACATATCCCTGAACGCCGGGCAGATCGGGAGCGAGTACGAGCAGCTGGTCGAGGAGTACGCCGACACCCTGGGAGTGTCGGCCGGGTCCCTGCTCGTCCTGCGCAGCCGTGCACTGCACGTCCGGATATTTCGCTGGTTCGTGCGGACGGTTCTGCGGTTGGGCCTGAAGATGCTCGGCAACCACGCGACACGGTGAGCGGGCACGGGCTTTTCCGGCCCTGGTGTGCGAGGCTCCGCATTGGCGACGGAGAGCCTGATCATGCACACAGGACCTGCCTGTTCCCGTACCGGCGCCGCCGTGCAGATTTTACGGACTTCCGCCAGTGAATTCGCGGTTTGATCCTCTCCTGGAGTCCACCGCAGACGCGAAGGCGTATGCCGGCGAGGCGGGTCTGTCCGCGTCCGTGATCATCGTGAATTACAATGGTGGAGAGTACCTGCAAAGGTGCGTGGGGCACCTGTGCGCCCAGACCGTGACCGATTTCGAGGTCATCGTCGTCGACAACGGCTCGCACGACGGGTCACTCGCGCATGTCCCCGACGACACCCGTTTCCGGATCCTCGATCTTGGACGCAACACCGGGTTCGCCTTTGCCAACAACCGCGCCGTGGAGGTCGCACGATCCCCCTGGATCGCGTTGCTCAACAGCGATGCCTTCCCCGCGCCTGACTGGCTGGAACGTCTGCTGCACGCAGCAGAAACCTCTCAGGAGTTCTCGTTCTTCGGCTCGCACCAGTACCTGTTCGAACCTCCGGAACACCTGAAGGGCCAGGGTGACATCCTCGATGGTACCGGCGACATGCTGGCGCGCAACGGACTGGCATGGCGGCGGGACCACATGGTGCCGGCCGACCTCGCCGTGTGTACGTCTGACGAGGTGTTCGGCGCCTGTGCCGCGGCTGCACTCTACGACAGGGCGGCGTTCAGCGAGGTCGGCGGTTTCGAGGAATCGTTCTTCTGCTACTTCGAGGATGTCGACCTGTCCTTCAAGTTGCGCCTTGCCGGCTACAGGTGCCTGCATGTCGCCGATGCGGTCGTCCACCACGTCGGTTCCGCGTCAGCCGGAATGAGCAGCGAGTTCCAGATCTATCACGGCTACCGGAACCTGATCTGGTCGTTCTGCAAGAACATGCCGATCGATCTCCTGCTCAGGAACCTTCCTGCTTTCTTTCTGCTGTTGCTGCGGATCCTGATCACCGACGGCATGCACGGTCGCCGCACCACGCTGCTGAAAGCCTATCGTGACGCCATCCGCGGACTGCCTGTTGTCCTGATCGAGCGACGCCCGGCAGTGCAGGGACTGCGGCGGGTCTCCAGCGCGGAGATCGCCAGTCACTTCGGAGCATCGCGGCATTTCCGGGAACTGGTCAGCGGGATCATGTTCAGGAGGCTTGCCAGACTGCGCAAGCTGCTCGCCAGAACAGTCCGGAGGGGACAGGGTGCCGGCCAGTAGCGCGAAGCTTATGCGGGCAGGTCCAGTTGCCCATGTCAACGACATGTCTGGACTTCGATCCGTCCCTTCCCTCAGCCGGCCACAGGCCGTGGCGCGATCGTGTCCCACCCGATGGTGCACGAGCAGAGGCACACGTCCCGAACAGTGCGGCAAGTCTTCCAATTCGTTCCGGACGACAACAAGGACGTGGTTCGCGCGACGACTTCCGCGATCGTCGCGCGGATGTGACCATCAACTGGGAGCGGCGGACAGCGCAAGCGGCCGCGGAGCCGCGGGGCACGACAGGCGTTCGCCGAACCGGACAATGTGCTGCAGTGGCTGGAGCGGCGGACTACCCCCGCGGCTCGAGGCAGTTCCTGAATG
>MPMT01000063.1 GCA_002238645.1 Alphaproteobacteria bacterium bin52
GGCGAGGGTCCCCCACCCGATCCCATCCCGAACTCGGCCGTGAAACCCCTCCGCGCCGATGGTACTGCGTCTCAAGACGTGGGAGAGTAGGTCGTCGCCAGGCCGGATCGATGCGCACAACTCACTCACACCTCACTCACACATCACTCACAACAACATCGCGGGGTGGAGCAGCCCGGTAGCTCGTCAGGCTCATAACCTGAAGGTCGCAGGTTCAAATCCTGCCCCCGCAACCAAAAAAGGCCCCGTTATTCCAATAGGATAGCGGGGTTTTTGATTCTGACGATAATCACGCCATCATCCCTGTGGAAGCCCTGTGGAAGCAAGCGGGTGAGCAAATCTGAGTACATTAGTTTGACCAACATTGTCACAAAAAATTCACTTCCCACATCATCTCTTTTCGAACATCTTCAAAATATGAATCGTGAGCAAGTGGCAAGCATATTAGCCTCATTAGCGCGTGGAACGCGGCTGGACGTGTTTCTGCTGTTGTTTGAGGTGGGCGATGAGGGAATTACGGCGGGCGAAGTCGCTGAACGACAGAATGTCGTCCCGTCTTCCCTGGCGCATCACCTGAACGAACTCAAAGCGACTGGCATGGTCGATTGCGTTCAAAACCACAGGCGAATTGTCTATACCGCCCGCATTCCGGTGATGAAGGACTTAGCTTCTTTTCCAACCAGAAATTGCTGTGGCGGTCGACCAGAACAGTGCTCTCCCCAGTGGAGTGGCGATGAGAGGATCGAAGCTATGAGCGGCTTAACGGGAGATGGTGTTTTATTTGTGTTCTTTTCTTGTGCACAGGGAACTAAGCACGAAGCATTATCGCCGAGCGTATCTCCAACCGTTTGGCCCCTGAGAAATTCAGAGCCTACAGCGCGGAGAGCCAGTCTCCGGGCCGCGTTCATCCATGCACGGTGGATCTGTTGTGCAACCTGAGCCTTGAAACCAGAGATCGTCGCTCAAACAGTTGCGATGAGTTCTCGGCTGAGGGTGCACCCAAATGGATTTCGTCTTCACGGTCTGTGACAACGCTGCAAACGAAATGTGCTCCGTGTGGCTTGGTCAACCGATGAGTGCCCATTGGGAAGTTCCTGACTCCGCGCAATCGACAGGTAATGATGCCGAAGTCGCGGCTGTCTTTAACGACACACACCGGATGCTTAACAAACGAATGTCTATTTTTGCCAATTTGCCAGTCGCCTCTTTGGACAAGATGTCCTTGAAACAACTGCTGAATGAAATCGGCAAGGGTTTGTAATTGACCGCCCAATGTGAAATCACCGCCAAGAAAGCGGAAGGGGCAGAGCTGGGAAACTTCGCGCGTTGTCTTACGGCCTGGGTTGCGCTCTGCGTCGTCGCGGAGATCGCCTTGGGCCAATGCTTCCCGGACCCCCTCCAAATCACCGGAGAAGCCCAAGTCCCAAAGCTCAACATGCCCGAAGCGATACTCATCTGGCTGATGATCATCCCCATACTGCTAAAGATTGGGGTCCGTGCACTGCACCACGTTAAAGAGCTCCGGCGCGGTGTCGGCGTAACCCTGTTCATCAACTGGTCCGTGAAGCTGTTTTCCATGGCGGGCCTGGGAATGCTTTCCATCGGCTATCTGATTCGAGACATGGTGCCTGCCGATCAGAAGGATTCCTGCATTGCCGCACTGATCATCCTCGCCGCTGGACCCTGCACCGCTATGCTCTTCGTGTGGAGAAACCTTTCGGATGGCGAACCGCACTGCGCGCTGACCCAGGTGGCGTGGACCGACACCATCATGGTGTTCGCCTTCGGGCCGGTTGTCGGCATTTGGCTGGGCCTCTCGTCCATCATGGTGCCCCGGGATACGCTGCTGATCTTCGCGTTGGCGGTCATCGTCATTCCGGTGATCGTGTCTTATATTTTGCGTTCCTATCTCCTAAAGAGCGGTGGCGAACTTGCCCTAGACAAGGTCTTGGCGGCACCGGACCTGGGTTGGCTTTTGGCGCTTCTGGGGACACTCGTCCTTCTGTTCGGATTCCAAGGCGAACAGATTCTGGCGGAGCCCCTGGTCATCGTGTTGCTGGCCGTGCCGATATTGATCCAGGTCTATTTCAACTCGAGCTTATCCTATTTTCTAAACCGTCAGTTCGGTGTGGCCCACTGCGTCGCCGCGCCATCGGTTCTGACCGGGGCGACCAAGTTCTTTAAACTCGGCGTGGCGACGGCCATCGGCCTGTTCGGTTTGGATCCGACGCGGCATTGGCAACGGTTGTCGGGGTCCTCGTCGAAGTGCCGGTGATGCTGTCTGTGGTCCGCATCGTTAAGAAAACCAAGAACTGGTACGAGAGGAGAGCTGCATCATGACCATTCGTGTCGGCATCAACGGGTTTGGGCGCATGGGGCGGCTGGCGCTGCGGGCGGCTTGGGACTGGCCGGAATTCGAGATCGTTCACGTCAACGAGGTCAAGGGCGGTGCCACCTGTGCCGGACATCTGACCGAGTTCGACACGGTACATGGGCAGTGGGACCACGACGTTGCCGCAGAGGAAAACGCGCTTGTTATCGACGGCAAGAAAGTTGGGTTTTCTGAATATGGGAAGCCCCGGGATATTCCCTGGGGCGGTGTCGGCGTAGATATTGTCATCGAAAGCACCGGAGAATTCAAAAGCGGTGACGCCATACACCCCCATTTGGACAATGGCGCAAAGAAAGTGATTGTCGCCTGTCCCGTCAAGGACGGCAGTGCGCTCAACATCGTTTATGGCATTAATCAGGATCTCTATGATCCGGCGCAACACGATATCCTGACGGCGGCCTCCTGCACCACCAACTGCCTTGCTCCCGTGGTCAAGGTGGTTCACGCCAAGCTTGGTATCGTGCGCGGCTCAATTACCACCATCCACAATGTGACCAATACCCAGGTCATGGTCGATGCGCCCCACAGGGACCTGCGTCGAGCCCGTTCGGGGTTGAACTCATTGATCCCGACCACCACGGGGTCGGCAACGGCGATCACGGTCATCTACCCCGAACTCAAGGGCAAGCTGAATGGTCACGCCGTCCGCGTGCCGCTTCTGAACGGCTCGCTTACAGACTGCGTTTTCGAGGTGACGCGTCCAACCACGACGCAGGAGGTCAACGCCCTGTTTAAGGAAGCCGCTGATGGAGAATTGGCGGGCATACTTGGCTACGAGAAGCGCCCGTTGGTTTCCACAGACTTTGTCAACGACCCTCGCTCGTCCATCGTCGATGCACCGTCCACTATGGTGGTTGATGGTACGCATCTCAAGGTCTTCGCTTGGTATGACAACGAGTGGGGATACGTGAATCGGATGATGGAGATCACCAAGATGGTGGCGAGTTCACTCTGATGGCCGATATCCGGAATTACACCGCTGTGACCGGCGCCTACTGGGCTTTCACCTTGACCGACGGCGCTTTGCGGATGTTGGTTCTGTTGCATTTCCACGAGTTGGGATTCAGCCCACTTGACCTGGCCTTTATGTTCCTGCTTTACGAAGCGATGGGCATCGTGACCAATCTGTTCGGCGGATGGATCGGGGCGCGGTTCGGACTGAAGTTGACCTTGCTCGCGGGACTGGCCATCCAGATCATCGCGCTTTCCGCCCTTTCGGCGGTTGAACCCGAATGGACGTTGACGCTTTCCGTCGCTTACGTGATGGGTGCTCAGGCTCTCTCCGGCGTGGCCAAGGACCTCACCAAGATGAGTTCCAAGAGTGCCGTGAAGCTCTTGGTCAAGGAAGAGGGACACGGCCTTCTGTTCAAGTGGATTGCGTTGCTCACGGGGTCCAAGAACGCCCTCAAGGGCGTTGGCTTTTTTCTTGGGGGTGTGTTGCTGTCCTGGTTGGGGTTCCAGGTGGCGTTGTGGTCGATGGCCGGTATGTTGGCCGTTGTGCTTGTCCTCGCGCTGCCGTTGGTGCGAGGCCAGTTGGGCAAGGCGAAGAAAAAAATCCGGGGCAAGGACCTATTTTCCAAGACCCGTGAAATCAACTACCTGTCGGCAGCCCGCATCTTTCTGTTTGCTTCCCGCGATATCTGGTTCGTCGTTGGTGTGCCGGTGTTTTTGTACAGCACGTTCGGGTGGTCGTTCGACCAGGTGGGTGCGTTCATGGCCGCTTGGGTGGTGGGATATGGGATTGTTCAAGCAAGTGTGCCGAAATTCCTGCGCCGAACGAGGGGAGCAGAATCTGGGGCGTTGGCTGCGAAGAAATGGGGCGCACTGTTGGCCTTGATCCCGGCCCTAATCGCCTTGGGGGTCAGTCCCGAACTTCTGGAGACCGTCGGGATCTTAGTTGGCCCTGATATGACGCCGCTCATTCTTGTTGGCGGATTGCTGATCTTCGGTGTGGTGTTCGCTGTGAACTCGTCAGTGCATTCCTATTTGATTGTCGCCTACTCGGACCATGACAAAGTGGCACTAAACGTCGGATTTTACTACATGGCAAATGCCATTGGACGCCTCGGTGGTACGTTGTTATCTGGCCTAGTCTATCAGGCTGGGGGGCTCGTTGCCTGCCTTGGGATGTCAGGGGGTTTGATTTTGGCAGCCGTGCTGTTGACCTTGCCATTGGATCATCGCCCACAGGTTTCCTCGAACCATGCGGCATAAATATAGGTGGTGCGATAAACCGCTTTCAAATCTCCCGCTAGAACCAGCGGATCCGCCCAATGATGTTGTTCGAGATTATGCGAACCTTGGGCGGAGCATTGTTGGGGATGTTCTCGGCGCACTTGGCGACCAGCCCTGTTCCGTCGAACAGGACAAAGATGCCTGGCGGGTGTCCGTCGTCAGAATGAATGGGACGGTTGGGGCAAGTATCTAAAGGAGGCTCTGGCCGTCGGGCCCAAGGCCGAACGGCACGAACTCATGAAGGGCCGGTCGAGGTCCCGAGTTTGAACGGAACCGGTTTCGACAGGATGATTGCGTTCGACGTATTTCGTCGGGCAAATCGAAGAGGAATTCGGCCGGTTTGCGCGTGCTTTCGCCGCCTCGGAGCGCGTTGCAGACGAAGTAAAGGGCATGTGGGGACTATCGGAGCTTTCAATCGGAAGTCGACCGATGCCTGCCGTTCAGCCGCAGGCGGACGTCTGGCCGGCGGACCCCGCATGTCGTGAGGAGGAACGCGGGCCGGCAAGGCGCCTGGTGAAGCAGGCGGTTCGGCCCCTCTGCCTGGGTTCAATCCCCGCGCAGGCCTGAGCACAAAACGGTTTGCGCTGCCGGCAAGCCGCCCGGCCGATGCTGCGGCCGGGCGGCCAACGCGCGGCTTCTGTGATACGGTTCCTGACTGCGAAGGTCGCTATCCGCCGGTTCGAGGGGCAGGACATGGACCAGGACGCGTTGCGCTATCACGCTGCAGGCAGGCCCGGGAAACTGGCAATCCGTCCGACCAAGCCGCTGGCCAACCAACGCGATCTTTCGCTGGCCTATTCCCCGGGCGTCGCCGAGGCGAGCAGCGCAATCGCCGAACGGCCGGAAGATGCGGCGCGCTACACGGCGCGGGCCAACCTGGTCGCGGTTGTCACCAATGGCTCGGCCGTGCTCGGCCTCGGCAACATCGGGGCGCTGGCGGCGAAGCCGGTCATGGAAGGCAAGGCTGTCCTGTTCAAGAGATTCGCCGATATCGACGTGTTCGACATCGAGATCGACGAGAGCGATCCGGACGCGCTGGCCGACACGATCCGACGGCTCGAGCCGGCTTTCGGCGCCATCAACCTGGAGGACATCAAGGCGCCCGACTGCTTCCGGGTCGAGAGCCGGCTGAAGGCGGAGATGAATATCCCCGTCTTCCACGATGACCAGCACGGCACCGCCATCGTCGTTGCTGCCGCCGTTGTCAACGGCATGTATCTGCTGGGCAAGGACCTCGGCCGTGTCAAGCTGGTCTCCACCGGCGGTGGCGCAGCGGGCATCGCCTGCCTGAACCTGCTTCTGGACCTCGGTCTGAAGCGCGAGAATGTCTGGCTGGTGGACATTGAAGGGCTTGTCCACAAAGGGCGTGACGCGGAACCGCACAGGGCCGCCTTCGCCCAGGACACCGACGCCCGAACCCTGGACGACGCGATCGACGGCGCAGAGATCTTCCTCGGCCTTTCAGGGCCGAGCGTGCTCAGCCCCGAACAGTGCCGGCGCATGGGACCGGAACCGATGGTCATGGCGCTGGCCAACCCGGTGCCGGAGATCATGCCCGAAGAAGTCCGCGCCGTGCGCCCGGACGCCATCGTCTGCACCGGGCGGACCGATTATCCGAACCAGGTCAACAACGTCCTGTGTTTTCCATTCATTTTCCGCGGTGCGCTCGATGTCGGCGCGACGGCCATCAACAGGGAGATGGAGCTTGCCTGCGTCACCGCGCTGGCCGAACTGGCGCGCGCGGGCACTACCGACGAGGTCGCCCGGGCCTATGACGAACAGCGGCTGAAGTTCGGCCGCGACTACCTGTTGCCCCGGCCATTCGATCCGCGGCTTCTCGATGCGCTCGCACCGGCTGTCGCCGGGGCGGCGATGGACAGCGGCGTCGCGGCGCGCCCGCTCGACAACCTCGACGCCTACCGTACGCGGCTTTCCAGTTTCGTTTACCGGACCAGCTTCCTGATGCGGCCGATCTTCGACAGCGCCCGGGCGGCGCCGCGCAAGGTGATCTTTGCCGAGGGCGAGGACCGGCGGGTGCTCCGGGCAATCCAGAACATCCTCGATGAGGGTATCGCGGCGCCCGTCGCCACCGGGCGGGCAGGCCGGATCTCCGCCCTGTGCGCCGAAATGGGCCTGCGCGTGACACCCGACAGGGATTTCGAAGTGTTCGACCACGATGACGAAGAGCTGATCGAGCATTACGGCGCCAAGCTCCACAGTCTGCGTGCGCGCGACGGGATCGGCCCGGAGGCCGCCCGCAAGCTGTTCCGGACCAGCGACACGTTGGCCTCGGCGATGTACGTCCGCGAGGGTGGAGCGACCTGCCTGATCTGCGGCACCTCGGGCCACTACCCGACCCATCTGGAACGGGTCGACCAGATATTGGGACCCCGGGCAGAAACCGTTTCGGCCCTGGTGCCGCTGATCATGGACACCGGCACCGTCTTCATCGCCGACGGCTATGTGAACTACGAGCCGGATGCGGAGGAAATTGCCGGGATCTGCCGCGCGGCGGCAGCGCAGGTCCACGCCTTCGGCCAGGTCCCGCGGGTCGCACTGATCAGCCATGCCAATTTCGGCGCCCATTCCAGCCCGAGCGCGGCCCGGATGCGCCGTGCGACCGAAATCCTTGCCGAGACGCAAGCCGACTTCGAGTTCGAGGGCGAGATGCAGCTCAACCTGGCCTTCGACAAAGCGGCGCGCGACCGCTTCCTGCCCGAAGCGCGGCTCACCGACCGCGCCAACATCCTGGTCTTTCCGGGGATGGACGCAGCCAATGCGGCGATCCACGCGCTGTCGGCCCTTGGCAACGCCCAGCCGATCGGCCCGATCCTGCTCGGTTATGGCGGCGCAGCCCATATCGTCACGCCGAACGCCACCGTGCGCGGCCTGCTCAACGTTGCCGCCATCGCCAGCGCCGGCAAGGTCTGATCGACAGACCGGGTCGGCTTGCGGCGTGACAGAGCGTCCACCGCAACACGCGGGATTCGAACCAGCCCGTGACTTCACGGAAACTGGGGCCTAGTTCCCTCGTCAGCAGGACCCGTCGTGATCGGGTTTGCTCTGAATGTTGCATGGGATGGACAACACCAGGACCGCGATGCCTTCAAGTCGTTCAAGGCAGGGCGCCCGGATTGCACAACGTCCAGGATGTATGGGGGGCAACCGCTTCTGCCTTGCCGCGCCGACAGGCAGCAGCCGGAAGACGTGGAGACCGTCATCGATGGTCTGGAGAGCAGGGTCTGACACATGGGGAGGCTCGCCATGCACCCGCGCAATCTCTATCTGTCTGCTGACGCACTCCGGTCCGGAGACGGCTTCCCGGTCTTTCAATGGGAGAATTCATCGGGAGACTGACCTTCCCGCGTGAACCGAACCGCCCCGGGGGCGGATCAGTTGGTTGATATAGGACCGTTGGCAAATGAGAATCGTTCGCATCGGCTGTTCGTCCTCGAAGCATCCGACTTCGGTGGATCAGAAGCCGGCCCGTGTTTGAATTACCGGGCAAGGAGGCCTCGTCGAATGATGACGACTACCGGAAAGCACATCTGGCCGATATTGATGGGCATGGGTTCGATTACCCTTGGAGTCACAGCCGTGATCGCAGCGCTGGCTGCTTGGTCCGGAGCGCCCCAGGCGGGCGACAAGCCCAAGTTGAGCTTGAGTACGAATGAAGCAAGGCCAGGTGTCAGCATCGTGGTCCAGGGCTCCGGTTTCAGGACGGGAACTGAAGCGTCCTTCATCTACACCTCGACCATTACCATTGTTGGCGTGCCCATAGGCAGCGTGGCGAGCGTCGATGCTGCGAGCGCGAATCTCCACGCAGCCAGGGCCACCGACTCCGGCACCTGCATCGCCGAACACATTGACATCGATCCCGAGGGCACAACGGCTGACGGCGCATTCACCGCCGAAATTGTGCTGCCCGATTATCTGTCGGCCGGTGAACACGACCTTACGGTCATCTCTTGCTGGGGCGGACCCGATGACGCGTATCCCGAAGACGGGGTCGCACCGTGCGGTACGAAAGGCCTGGGTGGCGGCGTGAACGACCGTGCCGCAACGGCGAGCATAGCCATCATGGCGCAGTAGCCGCTCATGGTGCCGTCGATGTTCTCGTGACCCTGGGGCCATGGTGCCACGCCCGCGGGATGGTTGATCGCGCCTCTGGTCGAGCCCGCCGAGCGTCCGGTCTGCATCGGACCGGTGAGGACCGCGATAGCCTGCGGTTGCGGTCGCTCACCGGAGTCGTTGCGAATTTCACTTCCACCGGCCGAAGTACTTTCACTACGGGCGAAAAGAACCCGATACTTGCGAGTTCCATGGAAATTCCACATGCACGAATATCTCTGGGAATTGCTCAAGAAGGCTGAACACTCAATCAAGAGCATGCGGTAGGTCGGAAAGATCGGCAGATCAAGTCGATAGACGTGTTGACCCCGCAATCGCGGATAATGATGTTGTTCGGTGTCGGTACATGACCCTTCGGAACGGAAGCAAGTCAACAGGCTGTCGTGCTGCTTGTAGACGAGTCTGCGTGCCAGACTACAGCTGTTCCTGGCACCCGCGGGCGACGTAGCGCACGGCATTCTGCCCGAGCACGCGAAACGGCGACAGGTCTTCGGTCGGCTGGCGGGCGAAGAAGCCGGAGCGGTAGCGGGCGCGGTCGATGTCGACCGGCAGGGACTGTCGGGGAGGTTCTCGTGCGGATCCGGCGCGGGGCAAGTGAACCAGGGGCTGGTGGCGACGGCCAACAGGCCGCCAATGCCCGGTGCAACACGGTGCCCCGGACGACGCCGTGACGGCACAGAGCTGGACCAGGATGGTGTCGAGAGACGGGCGAATCTTGCCGGGCGGGCTGGACGCCGGGTAGTCGAGGGTAATCCATGGGCAACGCGCAAGGTCTTCCGGGGCGACAGTTCCGCGCAACAACGCGCAGCGGTTGATCGCGCCAGGCAACGATACCGGCGGCCGTGTCGCGGAAGCTTGCGTGCCGCAGGAACGCCCGCGACGGCAGACCTGAATCCATGTCCCGTCGATGCAGGCCGCACTTTCTGTCGACCTGGCGGCGCAGTCCCTCGGTACGGGGCAGCGCGGTCCGGGTCCGGCGCGACGTTACGTTGCCATGCGAATAACCGGCAGGCCGGAAGACGGCGCCAACGCCAGGCCGCGTCGCACGACACGAAGCGTGTAACCGGGAGACGGTCGCAATTTAACGCGCGACAACACACGGGCCAGTACGATCTTCATTTCAAAGGTGGCAAACGCTGCGCCCAGGCAAAATCGCACGCCACCGCCGAAGGGAAAGAACGTGTAGGGGTCCGTGCGCATCCCCAGGAACCGGTCCGGATCGAAGGAATTCGGCTCGGGCCAAAGGTCGGGCCGGCGATGAACGAGGTAGATGCACGGGGCGGCAATGCTGCCAGCCGGAAGCCGTGTGGAACCCACGGTGTCGTCCATCGCCAGTTTGCGCACGACAATTGGAACGACCGGGTGGAGACGTGCAGTTTCCTTGATGATCGCATCCAGGTAGGTCAGCCGGCCGATCTGCTCGGCGGTCGGCGGGGGCGGGCACGGACCGTTCCCGATGACCGACATCACCTCCGCGCGCGCCGTCTCCAGGGCGCCCGGGTTCTTGAGCAGGTGGTGGATCGCCCAGGCGAGCGAGGTGGCCGTTGTCTCGTGGCCTGCTACCAGCAGCGTGAACACCTCGTCCCGGACTTCCTCGTCACTCATGGACAGGCCATCCTCGTCGCGAGCGTCGATCAACATGCTCAAGATGTCGGTTCGTTCCCCGGTTTCCCCTGCCCGTCGGCGCCTGATCTCGTCGTGCAGCAACTCCCGGATGCGGTGGCGAACACGTCCCAGACGCCAAAATGCCCTGATCGGACGCAAGGGATTTCCCACGTCCAAGAGTGCGAGTGTGTCGACGAGCGCCGTGCGCAGACGAAACAGGCGTGCTTCATCCGCCACACCGAAGACAACGCGAAGTATGACCTCCAGGGTGATGTCCTGTAGCCTGGCCTGAACCGGGAACGACCTGCCGACCGGCCAGGTATCGATCGACCGGTCGGCGATGTCGCACATCATTTCCCCGTACAACCGCATGCGCCTGCCATGAAATGGAGGCATGAGCAGCCGTCGTTCGCGCCGGTGCCGGGCGCCATCGAGGAACAACAGCGAATTGGGACCAAAGAACACCTCGAACACCCTGTTGGCCTGACCGGCCTGGAACCGGTCGGGGTCCCCGGTGAAGATCCGCCGTATGGCTTCCGGGTCGGTGAAGAAGACCATGGGCGCAAGGCCGGACAGACGTACGGTGAACGTGTCGCCATACCGGTTCGCACAGGCGTGCATGAATGACAGCGGCGAGAAAACCCACCGGAACAGTTGGACAGGGGGCGGGGCGCGAGGTCCGTGCGGCAGTTTGGACGTCGGCAGATTCACAGGGCTCTCCAGTGTCAACCCGGGGTTGCACGCTTGCCGCCGTCGACGCTCGAGCGCTGGTCGGCAGACAGTGAGCGCGCGTTCCCAGAACGGTGTTTCTGGTGGCTCTCGCGGCGAAACTACGCTCCACCGACACCCTACCCTGATCACGCCTGCGGGAACCCCGGTTTTCAGAACCTGCCCGGGATATGTCGGATTTCAATTGCGCCGTCTGTCTTTCCCACTCGCATCCAGATCACACGAAAAGGGCGTATCCCCGGCGACAAAAAGCGCAACTGGCCCGAGGGACGAGAGCCACTGCGCGGTACGGACGAACTGTACCTGCGAGACCCCTGCCGCAGGCAAGTTCGCCCATTTCCGGGTGCGTCGGGCTGACGTCACCAACGTCGATGTGCCGGACGAGATCGGAACGGAACGCGCCAATATCATTTTCGTGGACGTGGCACGAGGTGCTCTCGGCGATAGTCCTGTCTGCGCCGCACCAGGCGGATCCAGGACTTTCTCATGCGTCGCGACGCGGTCGTTGCTGTCGGTCGAAGTCGTTCGTGATCGACGCCGAGCCTCTGGAAGCAATCGGGTGAAGGTGCGATGTCGGGGAGGCAAGTATGTGCGTGGCGTGCTCAGGCAAGGTCATCGAGGCCGTCAGGGGTCGTTTCCCTGCTGCGGCACGGAGCCACGCATCCGCGGTGCCCTGGCGTACGCCCGCTACGCTACACCCGATGTGATCCGCGATATGCGAGCGATGCGGGCGGAGACCGCAAGTCCCGCCGGCACCGTCGGTTGCACGGTCTTCGCCGGATGAGTGCGTTTCGCCTTCAAGCCAGTACCCGTACGCTCTTCGCGTCCGCTCAGGGCGCTCGCAGAGGTGCCTTGCACCGTCCGGTCCACCAATCACGGTGGTGAACGCGCTATCCGGTACCAACGCAGAAACTGCGTGATGGCCTCCCCTTGGTCGGACGGCACGCGTCGGCATTCCGCCATTCCCGCGCTCCTGACCTGGCCTCGGAGGCTGAGGCGCGGTTCTCTCAACCGCCCGAGGCGCGTATCGCTTTCAGTCGTTCGACGGCTCTTGCATGCAGCAGCCGGTCGTGGGCGGTTGCCGGCGCAATTGCCACGGCGCGTTCGAGAAGATCTTGCGCCTTTTCCCGGTGTTCGTCCTCATCGATATCGAGCAGGCTGAGCGCATACTGGTACGGTACTTCCTTTGCATCGGGAGCGAGCCTGAGAGCGCGTTCGAAGGCAGCCACGGCCTTCATTTCCGTGGCCCCGTAGGTCAGGCGCGCCAGGAACGGGCCCACCGTGCCCACAAGTCCGGCGTGCCATCCGCCGATGCACAGGTGCGCGGCGGCCAGCTCGGGATTGAGCCGGACCGCGGCGTCCGCCGCCGCGCGGATCTTCTCCGCGTACCCTTCGTTCGCAGCCTCGTAGGCACCGATGGTTTCCGCGTACCGGCCGATGGCACGGGCCAGCTCCATCTGCGCGTCCGCGCTGCCGGGATCCAGATCGACCGCCCTGCGAGCGAGTGCCGTGGCGCGTTCAAGCAGTGCCTTCCTGTCGGCTTCGACGGCGACATAGACCGCACGCACGACCAGTGACCGTGCGGCAAGCGCGTACCCTTCGGAAGTTGCGAGGCTTTCGCCCATTCGGGCGGCATCGACGAACCTTCCCTGCATCCATGCCACTCTGGCGTCTTCGAGGGACGATGCGGCCGGAGGGGCACCGGACGGCGCCATGCACAGGAGGGACAGGATCAGCCAGCGGAGGAAGGTGGTGGGTTTCATGGCGGGTCTGGCTGTTGGTACGACATGCTTCCGTACAGGGAACACGAGCGGTTTCAGCGCGTGGACCGCAACGCACGACGACTTGCAAGCGAACGGCCGGATCCACGGTGCGCCGGGGCCGTCGCGCGTGTCAATCGCCGGTCCGGTTCGAGTTCGGGCTTCGATCCGGCCCCGATCGACCGGTACGTGACCGGCCTGAACCTACGTCCCTTCGAACCCTCGCATGTCATCGGAGCCGCCATAGCATCCGGGACCGCGGGTGGCAGGTGGCAGGCCGAAACTGAGGAGGTGAAACAGCATCGCAAGCGCGGGATTGAACCGGACAGTGGCATTGACCAGGGTCGTGGCGGTCGCAACGTTGCGACGCGAGATCGTTACCTCACGACCGCTGCTGTATCCCGGATTGGCGTGGATGCGCCGCAGCGTCAGCACCGCGAGCGCCACGGCCCACATGCAGAATCGGCGAATGCCGGGTTCGTGAGCCGGGATGACAAGGACGTATCGACAGGCATTGACAAGGTGATGCCGCGCAATCGCAATCAGGGTGTTCAGCCCTTCGGCGAACCCGGGGCTTCCGTCCCCCGGTGTCAGCAATGCAAGGTCGAACCCGCTTTGCGGGAACGCGGTGCGCGGCAACCAGCACACACCCCTGCTGCGGTCTTCCCACACGTCCTTGAGTATGTTTGTCATCTGCAGGCCCTGGCCGAAGGACCTTCCGAGTTTCAGCAGTTCGTCCCTGCGGGCCCCGATCTCGCGCGAATGGGCGCAGAACAGTTCCGTCAGCAATTCTCCGACTACGCCCGCAACGCAATAGCAGTACCTGTCGAACTGCTCGAAGTCGGCAAGTCCTCCAAGGTTGGCACGTTCCTGGAAATGGACCATTCCCGTGGTCATCACCCTGATGCACCGGGCGATTGCCCGGTGTTGCGCCTGTGGCAGGCTGTTGGTGATCCCGAGAACGCGACCGGCATTGAACACGAGATCCCGTTCACTCGCCGTCGTCGCCGGACCAAGGGACCCGTGCAGTTCCAGCGCGAACCGGTGTGCATCCTCGGACCCCTCGACAGCCCGGGTGAACCGTGCCGAGAACTCGTGCTTTTCATGCTGAGCAAGCGCCGGCTCATCCTCGATCGTGTCGGCAATCCGGCACAGCAGGTACGCGTTGCCGACCGCAATGCGCAGGTCGTGCGGAAGTTGCGGGATTGTCAGGGCGAATGTGCGGGAGACCCCGTCGAGGATCGACACCTGGTAGTCCAGGTCACGCTCAGGGACGGAGTTGGACAAGTTCAATTCCGACCTTCATCATGGTGCAGTTACCGGTCCGAACATCCGGATCCGATCCTGACTCCTTGAGGATCGCAGCCCGACCATCGAGATGGTCGCCGAGGGTGTTCCTCAAGTCAATCAGGACCTGCCCCGATCCACGAGTGCGTGACAAAGTGTGATGGTCCGGAGCCCCGGTACCATTCCGTACGGGAGTATGGTGCCCGTTGTCCGAGGTCCGGGTAGTCACGGCACAGCCCGAACACTGCCACGGGGCGGTGCGAGGTAAAGGAGACGGCCGAAGTGGCAAGGCCCGCCCCTGCTGACGTTCCGATGTGGCGGCTCGCCCTGCCGATGACACTGTCGAACCTGACGGTGCCCCTGGTCGGCATGGTGGATACGGCGGTGGTGGGGCGGATCGGTGTTGCCGATATCGGTGCGGTCGCCCTGGGCTCGTCCGTGTTCGCCTTCGTCTGCTGGGTCTTCGTCTTCATCCGAATGGGCACCACCGGGTTCGCCGCCCAGGCCTGGGGCGCCGGCAATGTCCGGGAACTCTCGAACTGGGCCGTTCGTGCTTTCCTGGCTGCTGCAGTGATCGGCGTGATCCTGGTCCTGCTGTCGATGCCCCTGCGATGGCTTGCGCTTCTGGTGACCGATCCGGCTCCCGGCGTGGCCCCCTTTGCCGACCGCTATCTTGCGATCCGCATGTGGTCGGCGCCGGCGGTGCTCGTGAACTTTGCGGCCGTGGGCCTGTTGCTCGGATGGCAACGGGCGGACCTCGTCCTTGCGCACCAGCTGCTGGTCAATGTTCTCAACTGCGGCCTCGACCTGTGGCTGGGAGTTCATCTCGGCTACGGACTGGCGGGCGTCGCCTGGGCCTCGGTGCTGGCCGAGTGGAGCGGACTCGTGCTTGCAGTCGGCATGACCATCGCCCTGGCCAGAAGGCAAGGGGCCCCTCTCGACTGGCGTGCGGTTCGTGACACTCCGGCGCTGCGCCGCGCACTGCGCGTCAACGGAGACATCTTTCTGCGCACCCTCCTTGCCGTGGGTTCGGTGATGCTGTTCACCGCCGTGGGCTCGAGGATGGGGGAACTGATACTGGCGGCAAACGGGATCCTGTTCCTGCTCCAGACCCTTGTCGCCTACGGGCTGGACGGCTTTGCCCATGCAGCCGAGACCCTGGTCGGATCGGCCGCCGGCCGCCGCGATCGAGCGAGCCTGCGACGCGCGGTCCTCTCGACGACCCGATGGGCCGCCGTCGTGGCCATGCTGTTTACAGCGACCTTTCTCGGTGCCGGTTCGCACATCGTGGCAACCATGACCGACATCCCCGAGGTCCAGTCGACGGTTGCCCTGTTTCTGCCATGGGCAATCGTGCTTCCGTTGGTGTGAGCCCTCAAAATGACCAGATGGTAGCCGGTGGGGTTGGGGTGATTGATGCGATCTCCTGATGAAGAAGCAGTCAATACATGTGGTTAGCTGGGTTGTCAAGGGCAGAGAGAAGAGGGTGAAGACTACATAGTATCGTTTCGGTGTTGCAAACACAGTTGCAGTTGGGGAACAGGCTGTGGCAGAGAGGTTGGATGGTGTCTGAGTGCAATAACGTGGCAGGACGGGGTACAGGACAGGCACAACACCGATACATGGAAAGCGGGCGTGAGGAATACCGTAGGAACTGAGACAACCGAATGCCTGTATGGGAGGCCTGTATGTTGCGGGTGCCAATAGCGTCCTGGCAGGGACGGGACTCATGACGCAGGACGCGGGCGGGCGGCGGCAGCGGGCCGTGATGGCGAGCGACGCGGAGTGGGAACGGATCGGGCGGGCGGCGGCGGCGAGCGGCATGGACGTGTCGCGTTTCGTGGTTCACCGGGCGCTGGACCTGGACCGGCTGCCACGGGAGGTTCTGCGGCGCGCGGTGCGCGAGCTCCTGGTGCTGTCGAGGCTGGAGGAGAGACGGCTGCGCGAGGCCGGTGCCGGAGCCGCCTGGGAGGATGCCTGCGACGAGGTGGACGAGTGGATCGAGCAGGAGGGCATGCTGGAGCGTCTGACCGACCCGGGCGCGGCGAACCGCTGGAAGGCGGCGGGGACGGCCGGGGACGACGGATCGTGACAGCGGCACC
Source organism: Alphaproteobacteria bacterium bin52 (assembly GCA_002238645.1). Lineage (GTDB taxonomy): Bacteria > Pseudomonadota > Alphaproteobacteria > Thalassobaculales > Thalassobaculaceae > Bin52. The sequence continues at coordinate 16,242 of MPMT01000063.1, forward strand.
GGTCCGGTCCGGCAGGCGTCAACGGAGCCTGTACTGCAACCCTGCCGAGCAGGCGATGATCCGGGAGCGCGCGGCGGCGGCGGGCATGACCGTCTCGCGGTACGTGATCGAGCGTGCGCTCGCCGACGATCCCGACCGGCATCCGCTGGTCCTGACGGAGGAGGAGCAGGCGGAGGTGCGCGGCGGGGTACTGGAGCTGCGGGACTTCGTCCATGCGCTGCGGCGCGAGCTTCGGGGTGCCGGCGGGCTGAGCCTGCTGAGCGCGATCGCCGTGCTTGCGCGCGAGCGCTCGCCATGAGACGGCCGCGGCGGCGGCGCACGCCATCCAGACACATCTCGATCTCGGCGACGGACGCGGACTGGGAGGTTGTGCGCCGCAACGCCGAGCGTTGCGGCCTGTCGATTGCGCGCTACCTGGTGGATCTTGTGGAGCGGGACGGCTCGCAGGAGGATGCCTCTCCCACGCTGGCGATCAGCGCGGACGGGCAGCGGGAGCTTCAGGAGGCGGTGCGCGAGATCCGCGCACTGATGCTCGAGGGGCAGGACGCGGGTCCCCTGGTCCGCGACATGCAGGAGCGGATCGCGGTGATGTTCAACGCCTGGGCGTGGGCAATGGCCGGGTCGGGCCGGCGGGGCGAGCTCCGCGCGGCGCTCGAACGGGTGGTGGGCGAGGAGCGCGCAGGCATCGCCATGGCCTCGATCGCGCCCGGGCCGGTACGGGGGCCGAAGGCTCCGCGGTCCGGAGGCGGGGAGACGGACACCGGCCAGGGCCGGCTGTTCTAGACGTGGGGATGGTGCGTGGCGTCGATGCCGCCCGGGTGCGCGACGCCGTTCCAACGGGGGAAGGACAGGTTCCAACGAGGGGAAGACGGCATGACCGGGAAGCGTGACCAGACGGGACGTCCGCCGGACCTGCTGGCGAGCCTGCCGGCGGAGCGTCCGGCGCCCGGTATCGATCCGGCCGTGATCGAGGAGATCCGGGCGGGCATGCTGGAACTGCGGGAGCTCTATGCCGGCCTGCAGCAGGCGCAGTCCGCGGACCGCCCGGCGAGGCCGGAGAGTGAAGAGGCCCTCAAGGAGTGGTTCGAGAGCCTCGTGGCCCGGTACGCCGAGACCGCGCGGGTGGCGGCGCCGGACGCCGCCGCGATGGCGGGCCTGGTCACGCGGATCGAGGAGGCGGCCACGAAAACACTGGCGGCGGCGGACCGCATCGTCGAGGAGGCGAAGGGCATGGCGGCCCGGAACCAGGCGGCAGCAGACCGCATCGTCGAGGAGGGGAAGGGCACGGTGGTCCGGACCGCGCAGATCCATTCGATGGCGGCGAGCATCGCGGCGGTGGCGGACCGCATCGCGAAACAGGCGCCCGGGTGGAGGTTCGGGGTCGGCACCCTTGTTTCCCTGATGATTGTCTCGGTGGTCCCCTTTGCCCTGGGCATGCTGTTCGAGAGCAGGGCGCTTGTGTTCTACAGATGGCTGTGGGCCGGATGAGCCGGCGGCGGCGGGCCGTTCCGCTGTGCACCGTCGCGCCGGTGCGCGCGGGCTGAGCCGGTGGTTGCGACCTTCTTCGAACTGCGCTCGTCCGCGGTCGCGGTGTCGTACTACGAGCGGGACGGGTACTACGCGAAGAACGATCCCGAGCACCGCCAGTCGAGCTTCTGGCATGGCGGGGGGGCGGCGGCGCTGGGTCTGCGGGCGCATGTGCGGCCCTCGCGGTTCGCGTCGGTCCTGTCGGGGTACGTGCCGGGGACGGACATCCGTCTCGGTCGGATGCGCGAGGGCGAGAACGACCACCGGCCGGGCTGGGACCTGACCTTCTCGGCGCCGAAGTCGGTCTCGCTGGAGGCGCTGGTGGTGGGCGACCGGCGGGTGATCCGGGCGCATGACGACGCGGTGCGGGCGACGCTGGACTGGGTCGAGACGGAACTGCTGGAGACCCGGGGCTGGGACCCGGCGACCCGGCGGCGCCCGCGGGTGCGGGCGAACGGCATGGTGGTGGCGGGGTTCCGCCATCTCACCAGCCGCGACCGCGACCCGCAGCTGCATACCCACTGCGTTCTGGCCAACATGACGCGGAATGCGGCGGGCGACTGGCGCAGCGTGGAGCCGAGCCGGCTGCGGCGCAACGAGAAGCTGATCGGGGCCTACTACCGCAACGAGCTGGCGCGCCGGCTGCAGGCGATGGGGATGGCGGTGACGCCGCGGATGGTGGGCCGGATGCCCGGGTTCGAACTGGCGGGCTACCGGCGCTCGTTCCTGGATGCGTTCTCGAGCCGCCGGCGGGAGATCCTGTCCTACCTGGAACGGCACAACCTGGCCTACACGCGCAGGAACGCGCAGATAGCGACGCTGCGCACCCGGCGGCGCAAGGAGGACGCGGGTGTTGCGGAACTGGTGCCCGCGTGGCGCGCGCATGCGCGCGCACTCGGGTTCTCCCGGAGCGCGGCGGAACTGGCGCCGCGCCGGCCGGTCGACCCCGCAACCCGCAAGCCGGTCCCGGTGCCCGGTGTTCCGCCGCCGGACCTTCCCGCGAACAGGCTGCGCAGCCTGCGCCGCGCGCCGGCGCTCCCGCACCTGCCGCGCGCCGCGGCGGCCTTGCGGGGCCGTCGCACGCCCGCGTCCGGCCGGGAGGGCCTGCTGTCGCCGGAGCCGGAGGTGGGGGTGGCGGAGGCGGTGGCGCGCGCGGTTGCGCACGTAGCCGAGCGGCGCACCGCGATCGCGCAGGCGGAGATCCGGGCGGTGGCGCTGGGCCACGCGCCGGGACGCTACCGGCTGGCGGAGATCGACGCGGCGATCGAGCGGATGGTGACCGGCGGCGAGCTGGTCGAGGCGGAGCGCCGGGGCACGGAGCGGTATTTCGTCACCGACCAGGCGGTGCGCGCGGAGCGCCGGGTGCTGGCGTCGATGCGCGTCGGGCGCGCCGCAGGCGGGCCGCTTGCCCGGGAGGATGCCATCGAGGCGCGGCTGTCCGCGAGCCGGCTCACGCGGGGCCAGAAGGCGGCGGTGCGCATGGTGCTGCTCGGCGGGGATCGAGTCATCGGCGTGCAGGGCCATGCCGGCAGCGGCAAGACGACCATGCTGCGCGAGGTCCGGGCGCTGCTGGGCGAAACGCCGATCCGGGGCCTCGCGCCCTCGGCCTCGGCCGCCCGCGTACTCGACCGCGAGGCCGGCGTGCCGTCGCGCACGCTGCAGTACTTCCTCACCCGTTTCGCCGATCTCTCCGATCCCGGCCTGCTGGCCCGTGGCCGGGCCGAGTACGCGGGCGCGGTGCTGGCGGTGGACGAATCCTCGATGATCGATACCGCGCGCATGGATGCGCTGCTGCGGATCACGGCACGCCTCGGGGTGGCGCGGGTCGCGCTGGTGGGAGACACCGCGCAGTTGCGCGCGGTCGATGCCGGCCAGCCGTTCCGGCTGCTGCAGAAGGCCGGAATGGCGACCGCGACCATGGACGAGGTGCTGCGCCAGCGCGACCCGGAACTGCTGGCCGCGGTCGGCAATGCGCGCGAGGGTGCGGCCGGCGCGGCGATCGAGGGGCTCGGCCGGCGGGTGCGCGAAGTGTCCCGCGAGGCGCTCGGAGCGGAGGCGGCGCGCCAGTGGCTGGCGCTGGCCCCGGGCGAGCGGGCCGACACGCTGCTGCTGGCGCCGACGCACGAGATCCGGCGCCGGACCAACGAGGCGGTCCGCGAGGGGCTAGCGCGGGAGGGCAGGCTGCACGGCCGGACACTCGGGATCGACCGGCTGGTCAACCGCAGGCTGACCCGGGCGCAGGCCAGCGAGATCGCGAGCTACGAGCCGGGCGACACGGTGGTGTTCCACCGCGACGTGTTCGGCTGCCGGTCGAACGACGTGTGCATCGTCACCGGCCACGAGGACGGCACGGTGGTCCTGGCGCATCCCGACGGCGGCGAGCGCCGGTTCCGGCCGTCCGGCAACGCGGCCGGCTATCTCGGGCTCTACGACACCGAACGGATCGATCTGCGCGCCGGCGACCGCATCCGCTGGACCCGCAACCGCAAGGCGACCGTTCCCCGCTTCGGCCATCCCCCGGCGCCCGCACTGGTCAACGGCGGCGAGGCGGAGATTGTCGGCATCGATGCGAAGCGGGTCCGGTTCCGCGACGGGGACCGCGAGTTCGGGCTGCCGCGCGGCGATCCGCAGCTGCGCCACCTCGATCACGCCTACAGCAACACGGTGCACGCCGCACAGGGGCGAACGGCGCGCGGCGCGATCGCGGTGCTCGACGCGTCGCCCACGGCCGACATGGAGCTGTTCCATGTCGAGCTCAGCCGGGTGACGGACTCGTTCCTGCTGCTGACCGACGACCGCGAGGCGCTGATCGAAGGGCTGGAGGCACGGGGTCCGGGCGAGGACGGGGCGCTGGAGGCGCTGGGCATCGACCCCGCCGCCGAGCCCGCGGTGGACCCCGCCGCCTTTGCGGCGCTGGCGCGCGACTGGCGCGCGCTGACGGACCGGGCAGAGGCTGCGGGGACCGGTGCCGCCTCCCTGCCCGGTTACCGGGAGATCATGGAGCGGGCAGACGCGCTTGCGGAACGCGGGGACCTCCCGGTCGACATGCGCCGCCTGGTCGACGCCATGCTGGACGCGCACGAGGCGCACCTCGCGCGCGAGCGGGAGGTCCTGTCCCTCATCGACAGGATCCGCCAGGCCTGGCGGCGCCGGCCGGAACTCGGCTGGGCGGCGCGGGCGCGGGGATGTCCGGTAGACGAGGTTGCGGGCCATGCCGCCTGGCGCGAGGAGGGCGCGGGACTGGTTGCGGCAGGCCGCGCGATGCTGGCCGGCGCGGGCGGCATCAGGCGGCATCTGCGCGCCGGGATCGAGGGCGCGGTGCTGGCGCTGGAGCGCACGCGCATGCTCGACGATGGCGACCGGTTCGCCCGGCTGTGGCCACAGCTACGGGCGGGGGCGGCGCGCACCCGCATCCCGGAGGCGCTGGTGGACGGGTATGCGGAGGTCGCGGAGCTGGCCCGCCGGCTTGCGCCAGCGGCCGGGCTCGACGCGGGGATCCGGGCGGCCCTTGCCGACTGGCAGGAGACCCACGCCGCGCAGACGGCGCTGGCCGACGAGGTCCGGACCCTGCCCGGGCGTATCGCCGCGTGGGAGCAGCGCCTGGCGGCACTGCCGCGCGACCGGCACGGCGGCGCCGATCCGCAGGACACGGCCCGTCTGACGCTGCGGCGCGACGGCGAGCGTCTCGAACGCGTGGCGGCGGCGATGCTGCGACCGGACGCCGCCCATGCGCCATGGATCGAGGCGGCGCCGGGGACGAGTGACGGAATTGGGCAGGCGGCCGGCGCGGTGCGTGCCGCGCTCGCCAGGGACCGGTATGCCGGGCTCGCCTGGCTTGCGGGCAGGCTCGGCCAGGGACAGCGGGAGACAGGCGCACTCGCGTTCCACCATCCTCGCTGCGGCGAGATGATCGACCTGGCCCGGTCGCTCGCGGCTGCGCCGGCGCTCTCCGGCGACCAGCGGCAATTCATCGAGAAGTGTCTCGCCTGGCACCGCGAAAACGAGCGTCTCGCGGCCGGGGTCCGCGACTGGCCCGGCCGGGCGGAGGCGCTGCTCGCCGAGCACCCCGGACCGTCCGCCGGGGTCGATGGGCTGGCGGACTGGTGCGGCCGGGCGGTGGTTCTGCTCGAGGAAGCCGCCGCCATGCGCGCATCCGACAGTCCGCATGCGCCCCACCTCGACGCCATGCCGCGGGAGAGCGCTGCGATCAGGGCGGCCATGCTGCGCCTTGACGCGGGACTGGTCGAGGCCGGCAGGCGCGAGATCCGCCGGCTCGCGATCCTGGCGCGGGAACAGGCCGGCGTGGGTGCCGGCAGTGTCTTCGATACCCCGGCCCACCGGGCGATGATCGGACGCGCGCGCGCGCTCGACGCCTGCGAGAGCGTGGCCGCGGAGACGCGGACGTTGCTGCGGGAGCTGCTTGACCAGGACCGGGGCTGGCGCGGGCAGCGGGAGCGCATCCGCGCATTCCTCGATGCGGCCGCGGCGTTCGATCGCGTCCAGGCGGCGCGCGCCGCCGAAACCGGACCGGTCCCGCTGGAAGAAGTGGTGGCGCGCGAAGTCTGGCGCGACGCTCTGCGCATCGCCGAAGAGGCGGGCGCGATCGGCGCCGGGATCGCCGGGGAAGACCTTGCGGCCCACCTTGCGGCGCTTGGCGGTGCACCGGATGCGGTGGAGGCAATCGGCACGGCGATGCGCCGGCGCGCTGCCGAGGATGAGAGCTGCGCCCGCCTCATGGAGCGTGTCCTCCGCAACCGTGCCGATGCCGGCAGGCGCGGCATCGCCGAGTTCGCAACCGAAGCCTGGCACGGCATTGTCGCCGATGTCCGAGACATGATCGTGAAAGGGCACCTGTCGCCGATCGACAGCGACCGCCTGTCCAGCGTGCTCGGCCGGGACGCACTGCGCCGGATCGCCGGCCGCGACCACCGCATACGGCCGGACGGACCGGACCTGTCCGTGCGGGCGCCGGGGCCAGGCCGCCGCATGACGATGTGAGATGGCCGGCGCCGTGTACCCGGGGACGGGCGTTACGGCCGGCCGTGGACGCCGGGTGGCGCAGGCGGGAGCCTCGGCTGGCGGCAGGCAGTGACAACGGGGTGACTGTTGGAACGGTCAGGCGTAATCGGCATGCGACAGGGTTTCGCACGGTGGCGCCGAGGTCCCGCAACCCGGCGTGGTATGGTACGATCTGTTTCGGTCCGCATGCCCGTGATCGAGCCGGTCGGGCCTGGCGTTTCCCGGTCTGAAGACATGGTATGGTCCTGCTGTTTCGATCCGAAAGCCGGAACGACGGATGCCGACGCGATATGGGGCGCGGTTCAATGTCAAGTTTCACTGCATCAATGGCACTCATGGCATTTGTCGTTGCCTGTGCCTGCGCTACGACCGCTTGCCTTGTCTGCGTGTATATATCTCACCGCAGGGATCGGATGCAGGACCGGATTCGGGACAGGGAACGGCTTTGGGAGCGGGTTGACGATTTCCGCAAGCGTCGCGAGGAGAGCCTGACGACTCTCGAATCCCGGATGGAGAAGTTCGATCTGAAGGAGCAGGAACGGCGTTCGGACTGTATTGCTGAACAGCAGCGCGCGTTGACACGCATCGGGTCCGGTCACCCGGAGGAACGCGCGAAGTTGTGCGCTGCCCACAGGGAAGAACTGGCGGGGCTCGATCAGGATATCGCGATCCGGCGCACGGCCAAGCTGGCCAAGCTGGAAGACTCGTACGGTGATTGCTTTCGCCCATGGAGGTATGTGAATTTCGAGTCATATTTCCCCAGGTGGCGCTTCGGCGATACAGAGCGCAGGGAGTTCCTGGAGCGCCAGTTCGACGAGTTGCGCAGTGACCGTGCCGCGCGAGCGGCCGCGCACGAGGCCCGGCTCGGGCAACTTGGCGTCGAGCATCGCCTGGAGCGCGCAAGACTGGTTGCCGAGCACCAGCTTGAACTGGCCGACATCGCACGCAAGCGGCCCGGGGAACGCGCGTCGATGCTCGCGGATCACGCCGATGAACTGGCGGATCTGGACCAGGACGCCTGCGACCGGTGTGCGGAATACAGGGCCGCGAAGGAGGAATGGAAGACGGTGCGCGACCGGTCGGACCGCATCTACATGGACTGGCTCGTGACCTGTTTCCTGCCCGACGCGAAACCGGAAACCCGTCAGTGGGTCGAGGAAACAGCCGCGGCGTTCGGGTCAGTGGCTGAAAGGGGACACGGCGTGGAAGTCGCCGCCGCCTCCTGACCGAGGCGAGGGACGCTCCCGGGCCCGCCAGCGGCGACGTTTTCACCAGTCCGGCGCGGTGAGACCGCTGCGATCACCGGGATCACGCGGCCGGCTGGCGCGGCTGCGCCGCGAGCAGCAGGACCAGGATATCCGCCGGTTGCCGGCGGCGCGGCGCTTGCTGTGGGCCCTCGTGGCCGTGTGGGCCATGGTCATCGCGGCCGTGGCGGTCATGATCGCGGCGGATGTGGGGATCCCGGGCCGGGCGTAGACACCTGGACAAACGAGCGTGAGGCGTCGTTTGGGGGTGATGTTTCTCCTGCACATCGGCTGGCAGGAGCAAAACCCGGGTGCAGTCCCCCTCCATTTGGGGGTGATGTTTCTCACTGAACCTTCATCAATGCTCCTACTCGGAGGTGCAGTCCCCCTCCATTTGGGGGTGATGTTTCTCGCAACAGCTCAAGGATTACTCGGGAGAGCAGGTGCAGTCCCCCTCCATTTGGGGGTGATGTTTCTCACGAAGGTGGGTGAACTGACGAAGGCGAAGGGTGCAGTCCCCCTCCATTTGGGGGTGATGTTTCTCCAAGAGCGAGAAGGCGGAGCAGCTGTTCAAGGTGCAGTCCCCCTCCATTTGGGGGTGATGTTTCTCAACAACGACACATCCAACCTCAAAGACCAGGTGCAGTCCCCCTCCATTTGGGGGTGATGTTTCTCAACAACGACACATCCAACCTCAAAGACCAGGTGCAGTCCCCCTCCATTTGGGGGTGATGTTTCTCAACAACGCTCCTCAAGGCACTCGCCGCATAGATGCAGTCCCCCTCCATTTGGGGGTGATGTTTCTCACTATGCCATCGTCAACCAGCGTATGTTCGGGTGCAGTCCCCCTCCATTTGGGGGTGATGTTTCTCGGCGAGGCGTCCGACCTGTCCATGGCGGTCGGTGCAGTCCCCCTCCATTTGGGGGTGATGTTTCTCACGCCGGAACTCGCCCTGATCGAGGACGTGGGTGCAGTCCCCCTCCATTTGGGGGTGATGTTTCTCCCTGTGGCCGTGTTCATGTTCAGGCACGACGGTGCAGTCCCCCTCCATTTGGGGGTGATGTTTCTCCGATGATGGGTAAGTCGTTGAGCTGATGCAAGGAATTGTTTGCGGCGCTGCTGAAAATCTCGGCCATTTGCGAGCGTGGCAGCCGATCGGCATGATTTTTTCGGCGTTTCTCCATGTCCCGCTGTCTTCACCGCCGCCTGCCCGCTGGTGGCCCGCCGCGCTGGGGCGCTGCAGCCTTCTTCAGCCGTTCCTCCACATCCGGCGACAGCCACAGGAAGCTGGCGTTCGCTGGGTTGGCGACCCGGACCACGAACTCTGCTTCCAAATCCGGCCCGGCGTCCGGCGGAACTTCGCCGGAGTTGAAAATGTCGCCCACGATCCGCCGCCCGCCGATCTCCACAGCGGCCTTCCAGCCGCCTTTCCTCGTCTTTTCCTCGACCAACACCCCCTCGACCCTCTCTCCCGCCGCGGGCAGGAGACGTGGCGTCGGGGCCGGCAGCGTCTTTGCCGG
>MPMT01000064.1 GCA_002238645.1 Alphaproteobacteria bacterium bin52
GGGACAGTTCAAGTCGGTAACAGCCAAAATTAACTTTAATTACAATAAAATCAACACCTTATCAGGCAGTCGCCCGCAAACGTTGGGACACTAGTGTACGGGCACAGCAAATGCGCCCGCGAGCCCCAGGATGTCGGAATCGCCAGTCACCAGCGCATCGGCACGCCCGGCCAGCGCCAACTCCAGGAACGGCCGGTCGAACGGGTCGCGACACTCCGGAATCGCAGGTGGCGGGACCGGCACATCGATGGTCTGGCAGTAGGGGAGGTAGTCATCGAGCAGGTCGCGCAGATCCTCGGCATTCAGCGCAAATTTGGGATAGGCGAGGACTCGGATCAGTTCCGCAGTGGTCTCCCGGCTGGCGAGTGGACAGACGCCGCCGGAGCGCCACGCGCCCCGCAGCCAGGACAGCGCACCGGCATGGAAGACGAGCGCCGATACCGCAACATTCGTGTCAAGAACCGCGCGGACCGCCGTCATGCGCCCGACCGGGCCCAGGCGACCGCATCCTTCACATCGGTCTCCGAGAGACCGAGCTCGGCGAGCTTCGCGCGCACCCCATCCGCGCGGTTGACACGAACCGGCGTCAGCACGATACGGCCGTTCTCCGTGGTCACATCGAAATAGTCCGTCGCCTCCACGGCGGCGGTCACCGCCTTGGGCAGGGTTAGCTGATTCTTGGAGGTCAACTTGGCAAGCATGATCCTTTTCCCGAACGATGGATGCGAAGTAAGGAAACAATACATCCTTGTTATCGCAACGGCAAGAACGCGATCGATCCGCATTAGTGAAGCCGGGCCTTACGGCCCGGAAGCATGCGCGCACAGCGCGCATGAAAAACCCCACCAATCAGGAGTGATGGAGACGCCCCCGAGGTGTGCCCGCGTAGCGCCACTGGTTCATGCACTGGGGCAAGGAAAACAGCACCTCATGCTCGTTTGGGCTCGCATCGGCAACGAGGCCGTCGATTGCAGATGGCTTCCGTCATCGCATCGCTCGCCGTCGCACCGACAAGTCGCGGAGCGACAGAGTCTCGCGGTGGGCCCGTGATCCAGAGTGTCCGCAAGACCGGTCACGTGGTCGTGAGAGTGGCTCGATTCGGCGCCCTCCCGTCCGCGGGTCGTTTCGGCTCTTTTCGCCGAACCCTTTGCCTGGCATCTCTCGTCCCGGTACCGAAAGTGTGCTCCCGTCCATGAGTTCGGCCCATCCGGTGCGGGTGCCGGTCAGTCTGTCGTCGTCGCAAGGGTCGGGAGCCCTGACGCCTGTTCAGCCGGGCGGTATGTTTGCCGTCACCGCGCTGGTGCGGGGAAGGCGAAGCAGGCAGGGGGGAGGTGCCATGTCCGCCAGGCGCACAGACCGACAGAGCGGGCGCCGTTCCCGTGATGCACCGCCCGTCTTCCGGGGCTGGCTCTCGACCGACGAGGGAGAAGTCAAGCGTCGGATCTGGCGGGGTCGAACCGAGATCGACGGGGTCCGGCCCATGGACGAGGAAGCGGCTCCCTTTTGCGACTACATGGTGACGTCATCCAGCGGCAGCGCCTACAGGGTGGAAGTCCGAAGCCTGCGGGAACGCATCAATTCGTGCGAATGCCTTGATCACAGGACCAACCGGCTCGGAACCTGCAAGCACATCGAGGGTGTTCTGCGCCGAATTGCGAGGCGCACCGGATCGCAAAAGTCAAGCAACCGCATCGAGATCTTTCTCGACGAGCGTGATGGCCGCACCCTGCGCCTTTCGGTACCCGAAGACGTGGCGCGGGACAATCCAGAACTGACAGCACAGGTGAAACGGCACTTCGCCGAACTGGAACAGGGATCCGGGGAAGCGCTGGCGAGTCTGCGGGGCATTACGGACGAACACCCTCGTATTCTGCGTGTCTCGTATCGGCTGGAAAACTGGATCGTTGCCCTGCGGTCCGAGAGTGAACGCTGGCTTGAACGGGCCAACTTCGAGGCGGACCTCAAGGCGGGCCGACGCTCGATGGACATGCTCAAGCTTCCGCTTCTTCCCTACCAGATCGAGGGGGCTCTGCATCTGGCCTTCGGTGAGCGCGCACTCCTGGCCGACGATATGGGACTGGGCAAGACCGTGCAGGCCATCGCAGCCTGCGCCTTGCTGCGCAACCTGCGCGGGATCGAACGGGTGCTTGTCGTCGCACCGGCCTCTCTCAAGGCCGAATGGCAGGAACAGATCGAACGCTTTTCGGACCTCTCGGCCACGGCAGTTTCCGGTAATCCGCTTGCCCGCAAAGCGGCCTATTCCAGGAACTCATTCTTCACCGTGTGCAACTACGAGCAGGTTGTCGCAGACGGGCGTGCGATGATCGACGCGGTGAAGCCGGATGTCGTGATCCTCGATGAGGCACAGCGCATCAAGAACTGGCAGACCAAGACCGCCAACGCGGTCAAGAAGATGGAAAGCCGGTACGCATTCGTGCTCACGGGAACACCCATCGAAAACCGCATCGACGAGATCTATTCGATCGTTCAGTTTCTCGATCCGGAACTGCTTGGCCCACTGTTCCGGTTCAATCGCGAATACTACGAACTTGACGAAAAGGGTCGACCGACGGGGTTCCAGAACCTCGAAGGACTGGCGGAGCGGATATCGTCAGTCATGCTGCGTCGCCGAAAGGATGTCGTGGAAGCCCAGCTTCCGTCACGGTCCACAAAGACGTTCCTCGTTCACATGACCGAGGAGCAGCTCGAGGTCTATCGGGACCACGAATATCTGGCCAAGAGGCTCGCGGCGATCGCGGAGAAACGGCCTCTGACCGCTGAAGAGTTCAAGTTGCTGCAAATGCATCTCGCATGCATGCGCATGGTCTGCGACACGCCGTACATCCTGGGAAGGGAGCAAAATCCCTGCCCCAAGATGGACGAACTGGAGAGACTGGTCCCGGACCTTCTGGAAGACCCGGACTGCAAGATCATCATCTTCTCCGAATGGGTGCGAATGCTGGAACTGGTACGGGTCTTCGCGGTGGATGCCGGCATCGAGTTTGCGTGGCACACGGGCACCGTTCCGCTGCCAAGGCGGCGCGAGGAGATACGCAGGTTCCGCGAAGACCCGGACTGTCGCCTGTTCCTGTCTTCCGAATCCGGCGGGGTCGGGCTCAATCTCCAGAGTGCGGACACGGTGATCAACATGGACCTGCCGTGGAATCCGGCCAGATTGGAACAGCGGATTGCCCGGGCGTGGCGCAAACACCAGCAACGCCCGGTCAGGATCTTCAATCTGGTGAGCGAGGCCACCATCGAGCACAGGATGCTGTGGCTTCTGGACGCGAAACGAACGCTGGCTGATGGCGTGCTCGACCGGCGGGGCGACCTTGACACCATTCCGCTTCCGACCGGCAGAACGGCGTTCATGGAACGCCTGAAGACCGTGCTTGGAGCGGACCCGGCTGTACAGCCCGACGAGACAACCCCGCGGCCGCAATCCCCGCGCGAGGTCCTGCGCGACCGGCTGATCGCCGACCACGGATCGGCGTTGAAACGGATCCTGGGTCAGGCGGATGGCACCGCAATCCTGGCGGTGATCGACCTGGCGCCGGAACGCATAGGCGCGGAGGAGGAGCGTCTGGCGGACATGACGGAACTCGCGGTGACCGTGATCGACACCGCAACCTACGAGTCGATGGTGCGGTTGGCCCGGTCAGGACTGATAGCGGCGCCGGCAGAGACCATGGAAGTCATCTACCCGGAGCCGGGCGACGGCGAAGTCCAGGACGAGCGGGCGGGGCTGCTTCGCGCCCGGTCGCTCGCAGAGCGCGCGGGCCACAAGCTCAAGGCGGCGCAGCTGCTGACTGGAGGCGGGTTCCCCGATGAAGCGCGGGTGCCAGCTCTGGACGCGATGCGGCTTGCCGCGTGCACGCTGGCTGCGGTGACTTCCGAACCGGAGCCCGAGGACGTGGAGGCAGCGGCCGTCTTCCTCACCGGACTGCAATCGGGCGCGGAGGCTGACGGAATCGCGCTCGACGCGGTGCGGGTGCTCTCCGGCGACGCGGGGGATCAGGACCCTGTTGGTATCGCGGCGACCTTCCTGGATCACGTGTCGAAACAGATTTCCGGAACAATGTCGGGTGAAGCGCCGCAGGCAAGCTGAGTGCCGAAAAGCAGGTTCGACCGCAGGAAGGCAGCCCTGCCCCGCTCTCCAACACCTACGCTAGCTGGCAATTTCTGCTTGAAGCTGCGCAGCCTGTCCTCCCGGATCGAGGTCCAGGGGGACGCTGCCGTTCGGTTCCTGCTTCACCGGGGCCTGTTTCACGCGCCCGGTTCCGACCCACGAGCGGGCGGCGGTCGCGCCAAAGCATGCCTCTCTACAGGCTGACACCGCAGAGCTTGCGGCCGGGAAACCCGCCCCCCCCGGATCGGGGACGGGGTCGAGGTTTTTCGCGGCATTGAGATCTGTCGATCTCCAGGCCGCATTCGTCGCAACGGAACACCCGCTCCGAAAGCGCCAGTCCGGCCTTGACCGAACCGCGAGCCGGGAACAGGTCCTGCTCGAAGGATACCAGCGGTCCGCCAGGACCACCGTCGCACCGTATATCGCCGCCTTGTATTCCAGCTGGCGGCGGAACTCGTGGAAGCCGCCATCCACGATTGAGCGGGCCAGCCGGCGGTTGGGCGCCTTGCCGCACACATTGAGGTCCTCGATCCCGATGCGCTTCCAGCCCTTCGCCAGCCGCGTCGTCGCCCTGTGCGTCGCGTCCCGGTGAGTGGGCTCAGACTTTGAGAGGGGATTCTGGGCTGATCGGCAGCACGTCGGCGCTCAGTCTCCGGGCGCCGGCTCGGTCGCGTTCTCCGGCTGCCGCAGGTTCCGGCCGAGGACGCAATTGCGCATCAAGGTGAGCTGTCCCCTGATTTCCGCCTGGCCGGCCTCCACCGCGCGCAGGCGCTCGTCCAGCGCACGGATGTCCGCCCGCAGCTCGTCCCGCACATTCCGGAGATCCCCGCGGCGCCCGCCTACCGCTTCGGCCGCCGCCAGCGGTCCGCCGACGCGGCGGGTCTGCCGACGGGGTGCCGAGGTTGGCGACACTGAGGCGCGAGGGCGGGAAATGGTACGCCGTGGTCGCGATCCCGGCGCCGGTGCATGACGACAACGGCCACGCGATCGGCATCGACATGAACGCGGGCCAGATCGCGACCAGTGACGGCATGGTCATTCCGGCCCCTGGCACCGGCAGGTTGAAGGCACGCGCGAAGCGTTACCGCAGGCAGCTTGCGTGCCAGCGGCGCGGATCGCGCGAAACAACCCGCGCCCGGCTGGCGAAGACCACGCGGCGGATCGCGATTGTACGCCGCGACTGGCATCACCGGACCAGCCGCGCGCTTGCGAACGCAGCCGGCACCATCGTCATCGAGGACCTGCAACCGGTCCGCATGACGCGGAGCGCGAAGGGAACGGCTGCAAAGCCCCGGGCGGAACGTCAGCGCCAAGGCGGGGCTGAACCGGGAGATCCTGGCTGCCGGCTGGGGGAGCCTGCGCCGAATGCTGGAATACAAGGCGCACCGGGTGATCGCCGTCGATCCCCGGCACACCAGCCAGACCTGTACAGCGTACGGGCACGTCGACGCCCGATCGCGCAGGACACGGGACCGGTTTCACTGCGCGGCATGTGGCCCCGTCGATCACGCCGACCTGAATGCAGGGGCGAACATCCTGGCCTCGGGGACCGGGGCTGCTGCGCGTGGAGGCGGCGGGGGTGCCCGGCCCGGGAGACGCGAAAACGATCGGATGCTGGCGGCGTGATGCGGACACAGTTCGAGATAAGTCCCCATGTATCGCACTCCGGACGGGCTCGATTTTCCGGACATGGCGTCGCTTCCCTCGGCCCATCCGGCCGGCCGATCCATGCTGTACCTGGACTGGAGACGGTGATATAGAAGCTATGATAATACATCTAATGTTCATTGGTTACATATCAATGGCGAATACAGGCACGCAACGCGAACAGGTGATCGACTTCCTCCAGGCAAAGGGGATAGCGCGCCTGTCCGAGTTCATGGATGCCGGGATCACCGCGGCCACGGTCGGCAGAATGGTCCGCGCCGGTGAGGTGAACCGCCTCGCGCGCGGCCTCTACCAGCTGGCCGACGCGCCGCTCGACGCCAACCACAGCCTGGCCGAGGCGGCGAAACGCGTTCCCAGGGGCGTCGTCTGCCTGGTGTCGGCGCTGGCCTACCACGAACTGACCGACCAGCTTCCGCGCGCGGTCTGGATGGCGATCGGCACCAGCGACTGGATGCCGAAACAGGAAAGGCCGGCGATGCGGATCGTGCGATTCACGGACGCACTTCTGACCGACGATGTCCTCACCGTGCCCATCGAGAATGTTCCCGTGAAGGTCTTCGGTGTCGCCAAGACGATCGCCGACTGTTTCCGGCATCGCCGGAAGGTCGGGCAGACGGTCGCGCTGGAGGGCCTGCAGGAGGCGCTGCGGCAGCGAAAGGCGAGCCCTGCCGAGATCGCCCGGCATGCGGAGCGTGGCGGCGTCGCCACGGTCGTCCGCCCGTATCTCGAGGCGCTCACCGCCAATGCCTAGGGAGGTCAGGAACATCGGGGCCTCGGTTCGGGCCCGCCTCCTCCGGGTCAGCAAGGACAAGGGCCAGAATTTCGATCTGGTCCTCACACACTATGCGATCGAGCGCCTGCTCTATCGTCTCGCGCAATCCCGACACGCAGACCGTTTCGTCCTCAAGGGCGCCATGCTGCTGATGACGTGGTTCGATGAGCCGTTTCGCGGCACGCGGGATCTCGATCTTCTGGGTTACGGCGATCCGACGCCTGACGCTGTTCTGGACGTCTTCAGGGAGGTGCTGGGCCAGGAACAGCCGGACGGGGTGGTGTTCGATGCCGGCACTGCTCGAGTCAGCCGTATTCGTGAAGAGAACAAATATGGGGGCCTCCGCATGCGGGCGACCGGAGACATCGCCGGCGCCCGCATCACCGTCAATGTCGATGTCGGTTTCGGGGATGCGACCGAACCCCCTGCCGAGTGGCTCGACTACCCGGTCCTGCTCGACATGCCGGCGCCGCGGTTGCGCGGCTACGCTCGGGAGACCGTGGTTGCCGAGAAATTCCAGGCCATGGTGGATCTCGGCATGGCGAACAGCCGGATGAAGGACTACTACGACCTGTGGATCATCGGCCAGGCCTTCGAGATCGACAGATCGCGTCTCGCACGGGCGATATCTGCGACCTTCGCGCGACGGAGCACGGCGATTCCGGATGGGGTTCCGGACGGGTTGTCGACGGCGTTCGCGGAAGACGCCGTCAAGCACCAGCAACGGGAGAGTTTCAGGCAGGATCTGAATGTCGACCCCGGGCCGCTCGTCGGTGTGGTCAGTGCGCTCGAAGCCTTTCTGATACCGGCGGCCGCCGCCGCCCGCGACGGGGGTGCGGCGGATAGAGCAGAACGATGAAGATCTGTCCGCTCAAGCTCGCAAAATTTCCCAGTGTCGCCGAGGGCGACCCACCAATCTCATGAGGCACCTGCATTTCACCGCCCTTGACAAGGTCGACCCGGCTTGAGCTGTCGGCCTGGCGGGATCCGGACGGTCCGCACGGATCCCCGTCACCGTTCCGGATGCAGGAAGGCAGTTACAAGGTCCAAGGATGTGCCGGCGGCGCCGAGCCGGGCGGCATGTCAGCCTGTCCTATGCCGAATTCCTGATCGCCGTCGTGTAGGCAGCGAGGTCCGATGAGCTCATCTGGAGCTGTTGGGTTGGTAGCCGGTCTCGCCGGCAAGACGCTGCAGTGTTATCGCGTTCTGGGATCGTCGAACTGCCTCCTCGGTAGCGTCTTGGCGCCGACGTCCGTCTACCCTGGTTACCCGGGT
Source organism: Alphaproteobacteria bacterium bin52 (assembly GCA_002238645.1). Classification (GTDB taxonomy): domain Bacteria; phylum Pseudomonadota; class Alphaproteobacteria; order Thalassobaculales; family Thalassobaculaceae; genus Bin52. The sequence goes on from MPMT01000064.1 coordinate 7,845, forward strand.
GAACGCGAACTGCCATCCGTGGAGTGTCGTCCCGTACTTTACAGGTTCGGACCGACGGAAGCGGCTTGCAGGCCGTTGGCGTACGAGACTGGCGTGGAAGCGCAGGGCAGCGAGTCCCGAACACATGAAATTCGTGCTACTTCATGGGGATGTCGGCTCGAATGTCAACGGCGGAGCAAGAATGTACTGGCACGATCAATCGCAGTACCCGCAGACGCTCCGTCGCCTGTGCGTACCGCTGCCGAATGCGTACCAAGTAGCCCGCCAGGTGCAGGGGCGTGACCGGGGTCAGGGCCGCGACTTGTGCTTGATGCGCATACGGATGAAGGCGGGAGCCTCGTCCTTCAGCCCGACCTCGAAGAGGAAACTGCTCTGGCTGTCGCGCAGGGCCTCGTCGACAAGGATGCCGTCAGCCGGATCCGGAGGGATATTGGCCAGCAGCCCGGCGCTCTCGTTCGGCAGGTGATCACGCAACTGCGTGAGCACGCGGGCGGAATCGGACCGCATTCCCGTGCGGCCTGGCCGGCGTGGAGCGGCGCACGTCCGGCCTGCCGTCCCCGGGAGCGTCGGAGCCTGGCTTCCCTGTCCCGCCATTATGCCCGGTCCCGGCCGTGCCCGTGGCCGAGCGGAAAGCCACCGAACCGTCCGGTCCGACACGGCAGGTATCGGTGCCGGATCGAACGCCTGATTTCATGCATGACATCAATTTGGCGCGATAAAGACCGAATTTTTGATGATGTTTCGTCCTGTTGTTCTGTATGGTCCTGTTTTCCTGCCGGTTGAAGCGAAGCAGTCGGCGCTGCCTGCGCCGTCTGCACCGGTCATTCTGGTCGCCATCAGCGCCTCGAAGGCCTCCGCGCGCTCCCCGGCACCGCGGGCAGTTCCGGATCAGGGCGCGGCGGTGATCATGCCAGCGGCGTGCGCACCGCCTGTCCTGCGACGGATGCCTGCTCGAGCCAGCGTTCCGCCTGCGCGAGGTCGGGGGGGCGGTTCACGTTGAAGAACGGATCAATCCCTTCCGCCGGGAAGTCCACCACCACGGTCCGGTAGCGGCCGGTCCAGTCATCGACCTTGCGCACACCGTCATCCACCAGGGCCCGGCGCAGGTCGTGGCGCGTCTCGACCGGCCAGAGTCCGAAGACCGGATGGCGGCGCCCGTTGCTCGCGGCACAGGCCATCCGTGCCCCGTCGGCAGTGACGGCCTCAAGCAGCCGTTCCACCAGATCGGCCGGCAGGAACGGGGCATCGGTCGCGAAACTCGCAACCCACGGGCATCCGGGTGTTGTCGCCGCCGCCCAGTCGAGGCCGGTCAGCACGCCTGCGAGCGGGCCGGCCCGCCCCTCGATCACGTCGGCGCAGACTGGAAGATCCCAGCGCGCGAACCGGGCCGGGTCGTCATTGGCATTGAGCATCAGGTGCCGGACCTGGGGCCGCGCTCGGGCGATCACGTGATCAAGCACCGGGCGGGTGGCGAGGGGCCGCAGACACTTGTCGCCGCCGCCCATTCGACGGGACAATCCACCAGCCAGCAGCACGCCTGCAACCGGCAACAAACCGTCAGGCACGGCGCGTGTTCCGTCGCGGTACATCCACCTCGGCCCGGGCAGGGTCTGCGTCGTACACGATCCGGTGCTCGCCCGAGAGCGCGATGAACCGCTTGCCTCGGGCGCGTCCGACCAGGGTCAGGCCGGTCTGGCGCGCGAGTTCCACCCCCCAGGCAGTAAACCCCGAACGCGAGACCAGGATCGGAATTCCCATCCGCACCGTCTTGATCACCATTTCGCTGGTCAGCCGGCCGGTGGTGTAGAAGATCTTGTCGGCCGCATCGATGCCGTTCACGAACATGTAGCCGGCGATCTTGTCGATCGCGTTGTGCCGGCCGACGTCCTCCATGTAGACCAGTGGCCGGTCCTCCCGGCACAGCACGCAACCGTGGATGGCGCCGGCCTCGAGGTAGAGGCTGGGCGTGGTGTTGATGCGGCGCGTGAGGGAGTAGATCCACGATGTCCGCAGGACGGCGTCGCCGGGCAGGGTCACCTCGTCGAGCGTGTCGATCAGGTCGCCGAACACGGTCCCCTGCGCGCAGCCGGAGGTGCGGACCTGGCGGCGCAGCCTCTGCTCGTAGTCGGTGGACCGCTCGGTCCGGACAACCACCACGTCGAGATCGTCATCGTGGTCGACGCCGGTGATCCGGTCGGTGGGAAGAAGCATGTTCTGGTTGAGCAGGAACCCGATCGCGAGCATGTCGGGATAGTCACCGATCGTCATGGCGGTGACGATCTCCTGGCTGTTGAGGAAGATCGTCAGCGGCCGTTCGACCACGACCGAGGTGGTGACCTGTTGCTGTTCGTGGTCGACGCCCTCGACCCGCCTGGTCAGAAGCGGGTCGTGCGGATCCGGTTCGACCAGATAGTCGCTGGATGCCTCGTGCATGCCGGCACTGTGGCGAAGATCGCACCCGCGCGCAATAATGCCTGACAGCGATGGCACAGAAGTGGACAGGAGAAGGTGATGGGCTTCGACCTGGTGGTCAGGAACGGCATGGTGATCGATGGATCCGGCATGGCGCGCTACCGCGCCGATATCGGCGTGAAGGACGGGATCATTACCACGATCGGCAGGATCAGCGAGCCTGCCGACGAGGTGATCGACGCCGAGGGACACGTGGTGACCCCCGGCTTCGTGGATGGCCACACTCACATGGATGCCCAGATCTTCTGGGACCAGCTCGGCAGTTGCTCCTGCTACCACGGTGTCACGACGGCCGTGATGGGAAACTGCGGGTTTACCATCGCGCCCTGCAGGGAGGCCGAGGTCGACTTCGTGTTCCGTAACCTTGAGCGGGCGGAAGACATCAGCCGGGCAGCCATGCTCGAGGGCATTACCTGGCAGTGGGAGACCTTTCCCGAGTTCATGGACGTGATCGACCGCCTGCCCAAGGCGATCAACTACGCCGGTTATATCGGGCACTCGGCGCTGAGGACCCACGTGATGGGTGAACGCGCCTTCGAGGACCAGGCGAGCGAGGACGACCTGCGCGCGATGGCGGACCAGGTCCGGGAGGCGGTCCGTGCCGGTGCGCTCGGGTTCTCGACCTCGCGCAGCCCGAGCCACCTCACCTCCGATGACCGGCTCGTGGCCAGCCGTGTCGCCGACTTCGAGGAGGTGCGTGTCCTGGTCAATACGATGGGCGAGACCGGGGCCGGGATCTTCCAGCTTGCGATGGAGCGCGGGACGCTCGACCACATGCAGGACGTCTACCACCGGCTCGCCGACCTGTCTGTCGAGTCCGGCCGTCCGATCACCTTCGGCAGCCTGTCACGGCGCAAGTATCCGGGTCAGTGGAAGGTGCTCTACAACATCATCGAAGAGAGAAACCTGACCGGTGCGCGGATGTTCACCCAGGTGCACAGCCGCGAGATCAACTCGATCCTCTCCTTCGAGACCAATATGCCGTTCGACAGCTGGGATGTGTGGCGCGACGTGCGGAAACTGCCGCTCGAGGGGCAGATGGCGGCACTTCGCGACCCGGACACCCGGCGCAGGCTGGTCGATGTCGCAAGTCGGCCCTACGAGGGTCCGGAGGTGGTGGGAGCGGAAGCCCAGCCGCCGGAATGGGACATCTTCCATGTCGTTGACAAGATTGCCCTGCCGCACCCGACCATGGCCGACATCGCAGCCGAACGGGGTGTGACACCGGCAGAGGCGCTCATCGACATCGCGCTCGAGAACGACATGAAGGTGTTCTTCCGCCAGCCGCTGGCCAACGAGAACATGGAGGACGCGCTGGCCCTGATGCGGCACCCGCACTCCTGCGTCACCTTCTCCGATTCCGGCGCCCACGTCTCCCAGATCATGGACAGCTCCATGCAGACGCACCTGCTGAGCCACTGGGTGCGACAGGAACAGGAATTCACCCTGGAGGAGGCGATCCGGTTCATCACCTACGACACGGCAACCCGGTGGGGTTTCCATGACCGCGGCCTGCTCAGGGAAGGCATGGTGGCCGACATTGTGGTACTCGACCCCGAAACCGTCGGTGCGCAGATGCCGACGGTTGTCAGCGACCTGCCCGGCGGCGCCCGGCGCCTCAAGCAGTACAGCACCGGGATCCGGGCGACGGTTGTCGGCGGGAGCACCGTGCTGGTCGACAACGAGCACACCGGCGCCCTGCCAGGCCGGTTCCTGCGCGGTCCGCTGGCCCGGTGAAGTCCGGGGATCGATGACCGTGTTCCGGCCTCACTCGGTCGCCGGGTGATCGCACGGTCCTTGTCCGGGAGGGGTGCATGACAGCCCGGTGCACCCGAAGCGTGTCGCGGGCGCTCGCCGGTCCCGGCGGGAGACCCGGGTGACCGCGGGGGAGGCGCCTCTCTTCCGCGGCGAGGACATAGCCTGTCGACGCGGCGGCCATGAGCTGTTCCACGGAGTCGGTTTCGCGCTCTGGCCCGGTGACGCACTGCTGCTCACAGGGCCGAACGGCAGCGGCAAGACCAGCCTGCTGCAGGTGATGGCCGGCCTGCGAACGCCGTCGGCCGGCCGCCTCGACTGGCAAGGCCGGGACATCCGGGACGATCTCGCCGCACATGCCGGCCGGTTGCATCACATCGGGCACCGCACCGGCTCCAGGGCGATCCTCACCGCCCGGGAGGATTTGCTTTTCTGGTCGAGGGTCCGCGCTCCCGTATCACGACAGCGCTGTCTGCTGGCGCTGGCGAGGTTCGACCTGCTCCACCTGCGGGACCTGCCGGTCCAGGCACTCTCGTCGGGCCAGCAACGCCGGCTGGCGCTAGCGCGTCTTCTTGCCGCGCCCGCCGACATCTGGTTGCTCGATGAGCCCGCGGTCGGCCTTGACCTGTCGGGCCTCGCATCCCTCGAAGCCGCGGTTGCACGTCACCGCCGGTCGGGAGGCCTCGTGGTGATCGCGACCCACACGCCCGTAGAGCTTGACAACCCGGTGCGCGGGCTCGAACTCGACCGGGCCAGCGGGCAGGTGCCGGAGCACGGATCGTGACCGGGTTTTTCGCCATCATCCTGCGGGAGCTGCGCACCGGCCTGCGGCACCTCAGCGACATCTCGGCGGTCCTCGCCTTTTTCGCCCTGGTCGCAACGCTGTTTGCATTCGGGGTCGGACCCCGGACATTGGGCGACCTGGCGGGCGGTGTGCTGTGGACCGCGGCCCTGCTCGCGGCCATGCTGTCGCTCGACCGGCTGTTCCAGCCCGATCATGACGACGGCGGACTCGTCCTCCTGATCCTCTCGCCGGTCCCGCTCGAACTCGTGGTGCTGGCCAAGGTGATCGCGCACTGGCTGACCGCCGGGGTCCCGATCCTGGTACTGGCCCCGCTGCTCGGCCTCGCGCTGCAGCTTCCGGAAGGTTCGCTGCCCGGATTGCTGACGGGAATGGCGCTGGGCACGCCGATCCTGAGCCTGCTGGGCGCACTCGGGGCGGCGTTGGTGCTCGGCGCGCGCCGTGCCGGTGTCCTGACCGCGCTGCTGATCCTGCCGCTCGTCATTCCGGTGCTGATCTTCGGCGTGGCGGCGACCGATCCGGCGAACGGCGCGGCCCCGGTGCTGTTTCTCGCCGCCATGCTGCTGGGCGCACTCGCCTTGTGTCCGTGGGCCACGGCTGCAGCCTTGCGACAGTCAGTACTCTAGGGCAGAACCTGCACCATGCACGCCCTGGCAAACCCGACCCGGTTCATGCGGCTCGCCGGCGCGGTCCTGCCGTGGACCGTCGCAGCCGCGGCGGTCTTTCTCGCTGCCGGCCTGTGGCAGGCGCTCGTCGTCTCTCCGCCCGACTACCAGCAGGGCGAGACGGTGCGGATCATGTATGTCCACGTGCCGTCGGCGTGGCTTTCGATGTTCATCTACATGGTGGTTGCCGCGGGCAGCGCGAGTTTCCTCATCTGGAAACATCCCCTGGCCGACGTGGCTGCCCAGGCAGCCGCACCGATCGGAGCCGCGTTTACCGCGATGGCGCTTGCCACCGGTGCGATCTGGGGCCAGCCGACCTGGGGGACCTGGTGGGTCTGGGACGCCCGGCTCACCTCGGTGCTGGTGCTGCTGTTCCTCTACCTCGGCTACATCGCGCTTGTGAACGCCTTCGACGACCCCGAGCGCGGCGCCAGGGCCGGCGCGGTGCTGGCGCTGGCCGGCGTGATCAACATTCCGATCATCAAGTTTTCGGTCGACTGGTGGAACACGCTGCACCAGCCGGCCAGTCTGACACGCCTGGATGCGCCGGCGATCCATTCATCGATGCTGGTCCCGCTGCTGTTGATGGTTGCGGGACTGTTCATGTATTTCCTTGCCGTGCTGATCATTCGCATGCAATCGGCAATGCTGGTGCGCAGGAGCAGGGCGCTCGGCCGGGTTGCCCGCGGTACGGCCGGTTCGCGGGCGTGAGATCATGGCCCGCCACGGTTCGGATGGGCCACATCCACGGGAGAGGGGTCATCATCGGAACAGTCGATCTGGGCGGCCACGCCGGATTCGTCTGGGCCGCCTACGCCGTGGCCGTGACCGTACTGATCGGTCTGTTGTGTCTGTCACTGCGCGAACGGTCGGTGCGCCGCCGCCAGCTGTCCGAACTCGAGGCCGCAACCGGCGGACGCCGTCGGCGCCGATCAGGCGGCACTAGGTCGTGAAGGCAAAGCACAGGCGGCTCACCTTCGTTGGTGTCGGCCTTCTGCTGCTCGCCGGGGCGGCGGGACTGGTGCTGGTGGCACTCGAGGATACGGTCGTCTTCTTCTTCGCTCCGAGCGATCTGCAGGCGCAGGAGCGGGCACCGGAAGGCAGGGTAAGGATTGGCGGGCTGATCGAACAGGGAAGCCTTGAGCGCGGCGGCACGCCGATCCGGTTTCGCATTACCGATCTCAGGGCGACGGTCCAGGTCAGCTACCGGGGTCTCCTGCCCGATCTCATTCGCGAAGGCCAGGGCGTTGTCGCCTCGGGCCTGCTGGTCAACGGCATGCTGGAGGCGGACGAGGTCCTGGCCAAGCACGACGAGACCTACATGCCGAAGGAGGTGGCGGACGCCCTGCGCAAGGCCGGCACCTGGAAGGGGGCCCCATGATCATCGAGCTCGGGCATCACGCCCTGGTCCTTGCTTTCCTGGTCGCCCTGCTCCAGGGCACCGTCCCGCTGGTGGGCGCAGCACGGCGCGACCGCGCACTCATGGAGCTCGGGCGTTCGGCGGCACTGGTGCAGCTGCTCGCGCTAGCGGGCGCCTTCGCAGCACTCACCCACGCCTATGTGACGTCCGACTTCTCGGTCCTGAACGTCGCCGAAAACTCCCATTCCATGAAACCCATGCTCTACAAGGTCAGCGGAGTCTGGGGAAACCACGAAGGCTCGATGCTGCTGTGGGTCCTGGTGCTGGCGGCCTTCGGATTGGCGGTCGCCCTGCGCGGACACGGATTGCCGGCGGTCCTGAAGGCGAGGGTGCTCGCCATCCAGGGACTGCTCGGGGCCGGGTTCCTCGGCTTCATCCTGCTGACCTCGAATCCGTTCGTGAGACTCGATCCGGTTCCCGCGGACGGACGCGATCTCAACCCGCTGCTGCAGGATCCGGGGCTCGCGTTCCACCCGCCGATGCTCTACCTCGGATACGTCGGGTTCTCGGTCGCGTTCTCGTTCTCCGTCGCCGCCCTGATCGAGGGCAGGGTCGACCCGGCATGGGCCCGCTGGGTCCGGCCGTGGACGCTCGCCGCCTGGTCCGCCCTGACCGCCGGGATCGCGCTCGGCAGCTGGTGGGCCTACTACGAGCTCGGCTGGGGCGGATGGTGGTACTGGGATCCGGTCGAGAACGCGAGCTTCATGCCCTGGCTCGCCGGCACCGCGCTGCTGCACTCGGCCATCGTGGTCGAGAAGCGGGATGCGCTGAAGAGCTGGACCATCCTGCTCGCCATCGTCGCCTTCGGCTTCAGCCTGATGGGGACCTTCCTGGTGCGATCCGGGGTGCTGACCTCGGTGCACGCGTTCGCGGTCGATCCCGACCGCGGTCTCTATATCCTGGTGCTGCTGGCCGTGACCATCGGCGGCGCGCTGGCCCTGTTCGCGTTCCGCGCTCCCGCGATGGCCCCGGGCAGCCTGTTCCGGCCGATCAGCCGCGAGGGCGGGCTGGTTGCCAACAACCTGCTGCTTGCAACCGCGACCGCCACGGTCTGTGTGGGAACGCTCTACCCGCTGTTTCTCGATGCGGCCACCGGCGAGAAGGTCTCGGTCGGACCCCCGTTCTTTCACTCCACCTTTGTCCCGGTCATGCTGCCGCTCGTTCTGCTGGCCGGTATCGGGCCCCTGCTCGCCTGGAAACGGGCCGACCTCGAGGGCGTGTTTACCCGGCTCCGCGTGGCGGCCCTGGTGGCTGGCGCCGTGGCCCTGCTCACCTGGCTGCTGCAGCACGGCCACCACCCGGGACCGGTCATCGGCCTCGCGCTTGCGGCCTGGCTGGCCGCTTCGACCCTGATCGAATGGACCGGGCGGGTCGGACTGTTCCGGCGCCGGGGCACCGCGGCCCGGATCATCGGGCTGCCCCGCTCAGCCCATGGCATGACGCTGGCCCATCTCGGTCTTGCCGTCTTCATCTGCGGGGCGGTCGGCGACAGCTTCTGGCGGCGCGAGGTCGTGGTCGATGCCACGCCCGGAGCGGTCGCGGAACTCGCCGGCTACCGGGTGGTGCTCGAGGACATCAGGTCCGGGAGCGGTCCCAACTACGAGGCCGAGGTCGTGCGCCTCAGGGTGGAGCGCGATGGCGAGACAATAGGCGAGCTGCGGCCCGAACGGCGCTTCTACCCGGTCCAGGGAACGCGAACCACCGAAGCGGCCATCCGCAGCCGTCCGCTCGGCGACCTGTACGCCGCTGTCGGCGAGGGCCGGACACCGCAGCACCGCACGCTGCGGCTGTGGCATGCGCCGCTGGTTCCGTGGATCTGGGCCGGTGCGCTGATGATGGTGACAGGCGGCCTGGTGTCGCTGTCCGATCGCAGGCTGCGTGTCGGCGCGCCGCGGCGTACCGTGGGACCGGTGACACAACCCGCCGGCGGGGACTGAGCGCACATGACGCGTGTCGTCTTCCTGCTGCCACTGGTGCTGTTCGCCGTGGTCGCCGGGTACTTTGCGGTGCCCCTGCTGACCGGGCGGGATCCCGGCGAACTGCCCTCGGCCCTGATCGACCGGCCGGTTCCGGACATGGCGCTGCCGCCGTTGTTCGAAGGCGCACCGGGTCTTGGGTCGGATGATCTGCGTGGCGGGGTCACGCTGGTGAATTTCTTCGCCTCGTGGTGCGTGCCGTGCCGTGCCGAACATCCGGTGCTGACGAGACTGGCGCAGTCGGAGACGCTGCACGGCATCAGCTACAAGGACGACCCGGCCAGGACCCGGGAATGGCTTGCGGAACTCGGTGACCCGTTCGAGCGGATCGGTACCGACACCAGCGGTCGCGCCGCCATCGAATGGGGAGTCTACGGGGTTCCGGAGACCTACATCATCGACCGGGACGGCCGGATCCGGTACCGCCACGCCGGCCCCGTGACCCGGACGGTGCTCGAAGACGAGATCCTGCCGCTGCTCCGGCACCTGCGCGAGGCGGAGTCGTGATGCGGGTGCTCGCGATCGTCGGGCTTCTGCTGCTGATCTCGCACGCAGCGCCCCCGGTCCATGCTGTCCAGCCCGACGAGATCTTCGCCGACGCAGTACTCGAACAGCGGGCCCGGGAGCTTTTCCGCGGTGTGCGCTGTCTGGTGTGCCAGAACCAGTCGATCGACGACAGTGACGCCGCGCTGGCGCAGGACCTGCGGTTGTTGATCCGTGAACGTCTCGTGGCCGGTGAGAGCGACGAGCAGATCCACCGGTTCCTGGTCGCGCGCTACGGTGAATTCGTGCTGCTTGATCCACCCTTCAGACCGGGAACCTGGCTGCTCTGGGCGAGCCCGGTCCTGGCCCTGCTTGCGGGTGTCGCCATCGCGTGGGCAGCCCTGCGGCGCCGGCGAAGCCCCGCTGAACCGGTCGCCCTGAGCGATGACGAACGTGCGCGGCTTGCAGCACTCGCGGCCGGTGACGAGGAACGGCAATGACGCTGTGGCTGCTTGTCGGCCTTGTCTGTCTCCTTGCCGTCCTGCTGTTGCTGCAACCGCTGGTGGCGCGGACACCCGAGCGGATTGCGGGTGACGACCGGGCCCGGCGCATCTACCGCGACCAGCTGACAGAACTCGAACGCGACCATGCCGCCGGACTGATCTCCGGGCCGGACCACGATGCAGCGCGCCTGGAGATCGAGCGGCGCATCCTTGCAACCGGCGACGAGCCGCCGGCACGGGCTCGTCGCGGTCTTCGGCTCGCGGCCGTGGTTATGGTCCTGCTCGTGCCTGCAGCCTCGCTGCTGCTCTACGGCGGATACTTCGGATCTCCGGACCGCGCGGACGGTCAGCATGCCGAACGCCGGGAGGCGCCGGACAGGTCACTCGCGGACCTCGAGGCACGAACCCGTGACGCCCCCGACGACGCCGAGGCCTGGGTCGCTCTCGGATACGCCGCCCTTGGCGCCGGCATGCCGGAACGTGCGGTCACCGCACTGCGCCGGGCGGAAAGCCTCACGCCCGAGGATCCCGCCGTGCTTTCTGCGCTGGGTGTTGCGCTGGTCAACTTGGAGGATGGTCGGGTCGGCGATACGTCAGAGTCACTGTTTCGCCGTACGCTCTCGCTGAATCCGCTGGATCCGGTGGCTCGATTCCACCTTGGCCTTGCCGCCTACCAGCGCGAGGACCGGGCGGCGGCGCTGCGGATCTGGCGTGCACTTGCCGCCGACACTCCGGCAGACGCGCCATGGCGGTCGGAGCTCGACGAACGAATCAGCATCGCATCCCGGGAACAGGTCGACGGGGTCCACGAGCGTGTCGTCGCCATGGTCGAGGGCCTGGCCGACCGGCTGGAGCAGGAGCCCGATGATCCCGACGGCTGGGCTCGGCTCGGCAGGTCCTACATGGTGCTCGGCCGGCGCAAGGAGGGTCTCGAGGCCTATGCGAAGGCGAGCGAGCTGGCACCCGACCGGATCGACATCCTGTCCGCCCGCGTCCGCGCTCTCCACCCGCTCGAGACGCCGGACACCGCACTGCCCGCCGAACTCAGGCCCCTGGTCGGCCGCCTGCTCGAACTCGACCCCGCACTGCCGCTCGCACTCTGGTACGCGGGCATGATCGCCCGGACCGACGGCGAGACCGGTCGGGCGCGGCAGTACTGGAGCCGTCTGCTGAAGACCATGCCTCCTGACGAACCGGCACGCGCGGTCCTGCAGCGGGAAATCGGGAAACTGGGAGGGGAGTAAGGCCGGCCGGCGGCCAGCAGCGTGGCGCAGCACCACCGGCAGCGTTGTGTTCGCTCCGGGCCAGCCATGGGGAGTTGCGGGCTGTCACCGCGTCGGTGCATGGTTGCGTCGATGTCCACGGCCCGCGGTCGCGCGGGGCGGATGCGGACATTTCCGGGCGCCGGTTGTCGGTCCATATCGCCGGGCCTGCGTGACATCCAACGGCACGCCGGTCATCGCCGCGACCGCCAGGGCTTCCGGGTCGGATTGGTTGGAAAGGCGGGTGCTGCCCCGGTCGGGGCCAGCCCGGGTCCGGGGCACTGACATGACTCCATACAAGCATATTTCGGTTCAGCCGGTTTCAGGGTGCGTCGGCGCGGAGATCGGAGATGTCGACATCGCGGATGATCTCGACGATGCCGTCGTCGCGGAGATTCGCCGTGCGCTGCTCGACCACCTGGTGATCTTCTTCCGCGACCAGGATCTTCGCAACATCGAACGCCACAAGGCCTTCACCCGCAGGTTCGGGCCGTTGTTCGTGCACCCCAACTTCAACCAGGGCCAATCCAACCCCGAGATCGTCTACCTGACCCGGGAACCCGGAGATACCGCGGTCGCGGGTGAGAAGTGGCATGCCGACACCACCATGATGGAGGCGCCGCCGATGGGGGCGATCCTCCATGCCCTCGAGGTGCCCGACCATGGCGGCGACACCCTGTTTTCCAACCAGTACCGTGCCTACGACACGCTGTCAGACGGCATGAAGCGCATGCTGCAGGGACTGCGTGCTGTCCACAACGACAGCCGGGTGGCAGGGCCGAAGGCGGGCCTCAACTCCCGGCGCTCCACCAAGGTTCGCGAGGACCCGGACTGGCGCATGACCGAAAACGAGCATCCCGTGGTCCGGGTCCACCCGGAAACCGGGCGAAAATGCCTGTTCGTCAACTCGGTCTACGTGCATCGGCTTGCCGGGATGACCGCAGAGGAAAGTGCGCCGCTGCTGAACTACCTCTATGCCCATGCGGCCCGTCCGGAATTCACCTGCCGGTTCCGTTGGCGTGCCGGCTCGGTCGCCTTCTGGGACAACCGGTGTCTGATGCACCTTGCGATCAACGACAATCACATGGCGGCCCGGCGGATGCAGCGTACCCAGATCGCCGGCACACCGGTCCTGCATTCCGGCGCTGCGCCGGCGTGAAGCGCGTAGACCGGGGCCGCCGCCCGGCACTGGCCGGTCAGGCCAGCGCAAACCCCTCGTAGTCCCGGGAGGCAACCTCGTCGCACTTCGCAACATAGCGGGGAAACCCGCCGATGTAGGGCATGAACACTCGGGGTTTGCCCGGAACATTGGCGCCGACGTACCACGACGCACAGGTCGAACGCAGTGACGCCGCAGCCACCTCGTTGACATGTTCGCCCCAGGCAAGTTCCGCTTCGGGACTGGCATCGATCACCTCGTGCCCCCGGTCTCTCAGCCAGGCAAGACAGTCGGCGATCCAGTTCACGTGCTGCTCGATCGAGGGCAGCATGTTGGTCAGCACCGAGGGACTGCCCGGGCCGGTCACGGTGAACAGGTTGGGAAAACCTGCCGTGGCAAGCCCGAGATAGGTCCGGGGACCGCCATGCCACTTCTCACGCAGGGAAATCCCGTCGAGGCCGCGGATATCGATGTCGAACAGGGCCCCGGTCATGGCATCGAAGCCGGTGGCGAACACGATCGCGTCGAACTCGTAGGCGGTGCCGTCGTGCAGCAGTCCGTCCGGCGTCAGGCGGTCGATCGGGACGCGCGAGACATCGACCAGCCGGACATGCGGCAGGTTGTAGGTGGCATAGTAGTTGGTGTCGACGCACAGCCGCTTGCAACCGATGATGTTGGTCGGACACAGCAGTTCGGCGATTTCTGGGTCGTGCACGGTTTCGCGGATCATGTCCTTGACGAAGTCCGCGGCCGTGCGATTGGCTTCGGCGTCGAACAGCAGGTCACCGTAGGCCGCGAGAAAGTTGACGCCTCCCGCGTCCCAGCGCTGCCGGTACTCGGCGCGGTACTCCTCGCGCGACACCTCGTGGACCGATCCGGTGTTGTAGTTGATGGCATAGCCCGTCGGCAGCGAACGCGCCCGTGCCCGCAGTTCCGGGTAGCTTGCCTTGATCCGCGCAACGTATTCGGGGCTGAGCGGCGCGTTGCGCGCCGGGATGGTGTAGTTGGCGGTGCGCTGGAACACCGTCAGTGTCCGGGCCTGGCGAGCGATCACCGGGATGGACTGGATCGCCGAAGACCCGGTTCCGATCACGCCCACCCGCTGGCCGGTGAAGTCGACCCCGTCGTGCGGCCAGCGCCCGGTGTGGTAGGTCGCGCCCCGGAATTCGTCGATGCCGGCAAAGTCCGGCGTGTTCGACAGCGAAAGGCATCCGGTTGCCATGACCACGTGCCGGGCTGTGATCCGCTCGTCACCGGCGAGCGTCACCTCCCAGAGGCGGCGATCCGCCTGGTAGCGGGCAGCCGTAACCCGGCAGTTGAACCGGATGTCGCGGCGCAGGTCGTACCGGTCGGCAACATGGTTGGCGTAGGCGAGGATTTCGGGCTGCGGGCTGTATTTCTCGGACCAGGTCCACTCCTGTTCGAGCTCGCGATCGAACTGGTAGGAATACTGCACGCTCTCGACATCGCATCTGGCGCCCGGATAGCGGTTCCAGAACCAGGTCCCACCGACATCGCTGCCGGCCTCGATGACCTGTGCCGAAAACCCGAGCCGACGCAGCCGGTAGAGCATGTACATTCCGGCAAATCCCGCACCGACGACCAGGGCGTCGAAATCGACCGCATCTTCCGGGCTGTGTGTGAAGGATTCCGGCATGGTGTGCATCCGCTTGCGTTGAAAGGCGCCACTCTTTACCGATCCGGACCCGGGTCCGGCAACCCCGGCCGCCGTCACGTTCGGTCAAGAAAGCTCTCGAGCGCCGCCAGCGTCTCTCCGGGCGACTCCTCGGGAAGGAAGTGGCCGCAGTCGAACGGCCGTCCCGCGACGGGTTGTGCGCACCAGGACTGCCAGACCTCCCGCTGGTCGAATCCGCCGCGCCGGCCAGCCCCCCACAGGGTCAGCGTCGGACAGGTGATCTGCCGCCCCGCTTCCCTGTCGGCCCGGTCGAGTTCCCAATCAACCGTGGCTCCGGCCCGGTAGTCGGCGCAGCTCGCGGCAATCACCGAGGCCCTGCGGAAGCAGCGCCTGTACTCGGCCATCGCCTCATCGGTGAAACAGCCGTCGACCCGCGCCCAGGAGTGAAGGGTGTGCTCGAGGTAGTCGTCGGGGTCGCGGCCGATCATGCGTTCGGGCAGGCCGCGGGGCTGGGCCAGGAACTGCCAGTGATACCCGGATATGAACCCGGGAGCGTCAAGCCGTTCCCACATCTCGCCGGTCGGGATCATGTCGAGCACGCCCAGCCGGGTGATCCGGTCCGGATGGTCGAGGGCGAAGCGGTAGGCGACCCGGCCGCCGCGGTCGTGACCGATCACGGCGGCGGACCCGATCGAAAACGCGTCGAGCACGGCGACAAGGTCCTGTGCCATGCTGCGCTTGGAATAGTGGCGGTTCTCCGGGTCGGGGGCCGGGCCGATGCTGTCGCCGTAGCCGCGCAGGTCCGGCACGATCACCGTGAAGCGTCCGGACAGCGCCGGCGCGACCCGGTGCCAGCAGACGTGCGACTGCGGGTATCCGTGCAGAAGCACCACCGCAGGACCCTGTCCCAGGTGACGGACAAATATCCGCGCCGCGCCGGCATCGACGTGCCGCGCCTCGAAACCGTCAAACAACTGGAAACCTCCGATCAGGTCTCGACAACCGGCCGCGGTGCGCCGTGGCCGCGGATCTGGGTGCGCCGCATCACGCGCCGGGCCGCGGGGTCGAACGGGTCGCGGCGGTGCATGGTCGCCCGGTTATCCCACAGCAGCAGGTCTCCCGGCCGCCACCGATGCGCGTAGGCGAGTTCGGGGCGGGTTGCATGTTCCCACAGCCGGTCGAGCAGCGTTTCGGACGCCTCGAGTTCGAGCCCCATCACATAGGCGTTGCGCCTGCGCCCGAGGTAGAGAACCGGCCGTCCGGTGCGCGGGTGGGCGCAGATCACCGGGTGCGGCTGGCCGACCGAGGTTGCGGGGTTAGTGTCTTCGCGCACCCCCTGGCGCAGGTATCCTCCGGAATTGAAGGTGCCGTCGTGCTTGATCGAGAGATCCGCGATCTGCTCACGCAGCTCCCCCGGCAGGTCATCGTGCGCCGCCGCCATGCTGGACAGCCAGGTATCGCCGCCGCTCGCCGGGACCTCGAGTGCGTACAGCATCGAGAAGTCGGGCGGGTTCTCGAGGTAGGACATGTCGGTGTGCCAGACCGCTTCGCCGGCCCCCAGGCTGCCGATCGGCCGGCCTTGGGCATCCAGGACGTTGGAGACGATGTAGATCTCGGGCAAGCCTTCGACCGCGGTCCGGCCGTTCTCCATGACCGGCGCGTGATCGAGTTCGCCAAAGCGTCGGCTGAATGCGACCAGGTCGGCAGGCTCGAGAGACTGGTCGCGGAACAGCACTCCGCCGTGGCGATCCAGTGCCGCGCGGATTCCGTCAAATGATGCGTCGTCAAGCCGGTCCAGTCGAACGCCCTCGATCTCGGCGCCGACGGTGTCCGTGAGTGTCCGGATCCTCATCCGTCCCTCCCTGAAACGTCCCGGTTGGTGTGACTCGATCCTGCAGCCGGCTTCGCCGACGCGCAAGCCCCGGGGAGTTTGCCGCAAGGTCACCGGAGCCTGCGCCTGTCATTACCCGCTCCCCGCATTCTCGGTCCGTCGACTGCCGGGTACCGAGCCGGCCGGCGGCCGTTGGAAACAGGTCGAGGCGGTCACGCGGTGGCACGGCGATCAGGCGACCGCATGCGTCGGCCGTCCATGCCGGAGGCGGGTGGATTTCAGTTCGCGTCGAGATTCACCGCCGATGCCTGCGTGGCCGTGTTCGATCGGGCCTTCAGCAGTTTGAGGGCGTTTGGCGTCGACGAGCTTGTCCGACACGCGGGATTTCTGGATGCACTCGACGACTACGATATCGTGCTGACGGAGCCGCCGGGGCAGCGGAGAAGGGTAACGAAGCTGGCGATAGCCGGAATCGCGCGATTCCGGAACATCGTGGGGGTAGCGCTACGGGCGCGGCATGCGCCGCCTGCAATACGGTCGAATTCGGTGACCATATGGTTACGGATATTTCAGTAGAATAGTTAAAGTCAAGAAATACATCTGGTTAGATAGGTATGATGCACAATGTTGGCATAACTGCCCCAGACCTGGACGCCGCCGCGGGTGCGGAGCTCGGTGCAGATGGTGATCTCGGTGCGGGCGGGGCGCATTTCCTTGACCGCCTTCAACGTGGCGGTGACGCGCTTCGCCCCGCGGCGGCCCCTCTTCGCTGTCGCCGACTTTTCGCCGGGCCAGGGCCGGATATCGCCGTCCGCGAATGCCTCTCCACGACGTATCGGTCATCGGCAAGCCCGCCGCCGAAGAAGTGGACCAGAAAGGTGTCGGCCGTGTTGCCGGGGATCGCCATCGCTGTCGTCATGGTGCCGTCTCCATCTGCCGGAATGGGGAACGGCGGGGACATCCTCCCTCGGATATCCGACCGCCGCCCGCTGCCGGCCAGCTTTTCTCTCGGCGGCGAACGGCGCGGCGGGGAGCTTCGGCGACCGACCTGGAGTGCAGGTCCGACTACGGATCGGGCGTTGACGTCGGCGATCCCGCTGGTGAGCGCACCCCGATGAAGTGGAGCGGTCCGTGTCAAGACACGCGCGATCCGTCGCGTGCAAGATCGGGAAGCGATTAACATCTTCCCCGGCCTGAAGGCCGGAGATTTCCGGTAGGGCTTGTCGCTCCACCGATAGTTCTCGCTTCACCGGAGGGCCAATGCCTTTCCTCCGCGAGCATAGACGCCGTGTTCCGACGCAGGATGACCTTTGCCGCATTGATGTCCGCGTGGTCTCGATGTCCGCAGGTGGTGCAGACGAAGCTCGCTTGGTTCTTGCGACTCCGGCTGTCCACCGCGCCGCACGCGAAGCATGTGCGCGAGGTGTTG
>MPMT01000002.1 GCA_002238645.1 Alphaproteobacteria bacterium bin52
CCTTCCGGAGCCAGGACAAGTCGGTAACTATATGTTTTTACACGAGTGTCACTCCGGGAACCGCAGGAAAAAAGTGCGAAATTACCCAAATTTCTGTCTGATCAGCGCAAAAATGTTAAACATGGGTTGATCCGCGACCCGCTTCCTGATCGGAGCAAACAGAGCGGGACAGGACGGGTCATGATCGCGCAGATCGCCAAATTGACCGGGCCGATATTGTCGATCAGCAAACAGGTCGATGCGACGCCTGAACACCCCCGCGCTACAGTCCAGCGACAGGCGTGGGAGGTTCGGCAACCCGAGGCGCGGATATCCGACAAGGGACCATTGGCAAGGACAGGCGAACACAAACCAGTCAACCGCATTCGCAACCACTGCGCCACCGAAGGCTTGCGATTGATCACTGCGTCAGTTCGAACACGGGCGTCGACCAACGATATCCGAAAGCGGCAGCTGGAATTGCGGCCGGGATGGGAATTTTCCACTCCCGGACGCACGTGTCCGCACCCGATTTGTGGCACAGGAAGGGGATCGAACAAACCGGTTGGTCAGGGTGCCGCGCCGGTACTCCTGCACTGCCGCATTCAGCACTGCAACGAGTCGGCGCATTCCCTGGCCGACGCTGATTCAAGCGGGTCCGGGCGGACCGGCGACGAATGCGCTCACTGCGCCCGCAACGAGCGCTTGAGAATCTTTCCGGTGGCATTTTTCGGTAGGGATTCAACAAATACGATGTCTCTCGGCACCTTGTAGCCGGACAGGCGATCACGGCAGTAGGCGATGATTGCCTCGGCATCCGGTGCCGGTTGTCCACGCGTGACCACATGGGCCCGCAGTCGTTCTCCCCATTTCTCGTCGGACACCCCGACAACGGCTGCTTCGGCGACTTGCGGATGCCGGTACAGGACTTCCTCGATCTGGCGTGGATAGATGTTGAGTCCGCCTGATATCACCATGTCGTCCTTGCGATCGACAACATGAATGAATCCTTCGTCATCCTTGCGGGCCAGGTCGCCGGCACTGAACCAGCCACCCTGCAATGGAGGAGGCCTGACTCCGCCTTGCTGCCAGTATCCGGAAAACATGAAGGGAGAATTGGTGTAGAGTTCGCCGATTTCGTTTGCCGGCACTTCCCGGCCGTCCGGGTCGCGCAATTCGATGGCGCAGTTGGGGAAAGCCAGTCCGACGCTGCCCTGCTTGCGAAGCTGGTCGGCCGGGCGGATGTTGCAGGCGATGCCGACTTCCGTCGACCCGTAGGTTTCGTGCAACAGATGATCACCCCACAGTGCGACGATTTGCTCCTTGACCCGTTGCGAAAGCGGTGCGGCGTTGCTGATCAGGCTCTTCAGGGCGACATTCCGGTGTGCGGTCAGAACGTCGTCGGACAGGGAAAGGATCGCATGCAGATGGGTCGGCACCATGAACACCCCGGTGAACCGACCATCCCTGAGGCGGCCAATGACGCTGGAGGCGTCGAAGGTGGTGACCAGTTCGCAGGTCCCGCCGAAAAATATCGGTGCAATCGCAAAGGCCAGACCTGCGCCATGTGCGAGCGGCGCGATCGCCAGAAAGGAGTCTTCGGGACCGAAGCAACCGTACTCGACTGCCATCGCGTAGAACAGCAGTGCCCGGGCCCGGTGCGGCAACATCACGCCTTTCGGTCGTCCGGTGGTGCCTGATGTAAACGGAATGCTGAATATGTCCCACTCGCCGGCAATCGGCCGAAAACCGGCGCCAACGCCTGATTGCAGCAGGGATTCGTACTCCGGGCCGAAAACCACCTGATGCTCAACGGTCTTGAACGTGGCGCTGCCGGCGACGTTGAGGCAGTCGGGATGAACGAACAGCACCCTGATACAGGCATCGTTGCAAACTTCGGTCAATTCGGCACGGTTCAAGCGGGCTGAAAGGGTGACGGCCGGCATGCCGGCGTCGGACAGGGCCAGCACAGTCTCGATATAGGCAATGCAGTTGGGCGCCAGGATTCCGATATGCTGCCCGGGTTTGAGGCCGAGTGACGTTCCCGCTGCGATCGCCAGCGCGTCGATCCGCTTGACCAGGTCGCGAAATGTCCGTTCGACATGACCATGGCGCAACGCCACGCGATCAGGATATTTCAGCGCCGAAGTCCGCACTCCGCTCGATACCGTCAACGGCCGATAGGTTTCCGGAACCTGCAGGGCGTGTGTGTTGATCACGATGTCGATCCTGTATCCTGGACGGTGCCCGCATCGGTGCGGGAACCATCGTTCAGACCATCAGATAGCGAAGGCGTATGTCCGGTTCTGCCGCCAGTGCCGCGATCGATCCGGTGTATCGAATTTCCCCCTTTTCCATGACATAGGCGCGATCAGCGAGTTCGTTGGCAAATCGAAGGTTCTGCTCTGACAGGAGGACCGTCATGCCGGTGGCACGGAGATGCTTGAGTCGGTCGAGCAAGGCTCCGACGATCCGTGGCGCCAGTCCTTCTGACGGTTCGTCGAGAAGCAGCAGGTCGGGATTTCCGACCAGGGTTCGCGCGACCGCGACCATGCGTTGTTGTCCGCCGGACAACATGCCGGCTCGCCTTCCGAGCAGGGTCTGCAGGTCGGGAAACAGGTCCAGGACCTCGTCGAGACCAAACCGGCTGTGGCCGTCCGTGGCCGGGCGGCGGGCGGTCTCGAAGTTTTCCTCGACCGTCAGCGAAGCAAAAAGGCGGGCGTTCTCGGGAACAATGCCGATGCCCAGACGGGAGATTTCGTAGGGTTCGAGACCGATGATTGGCTGATCCCGGAACATGATGCGTCCGCCCTGTGGCGGTACCAGACCCATGATGCTGGAGAGGGTGGTGGTCTTTCCGGCCCCGTTGCGGCCAAGCAGTGCCACCACTTCTCCTTCCCCGACATCAAGCGTGACCCCGAACAGAACCTGGCTGCTGCCGTAGGCGGTCTCCAGTTCGTTGACTTCGAGCATGACGATCAGGACTTCTTGCGGGCCTCGGCAATCTCCTCGCAACTCCGCGCGATCGACTTGACGTTGTAGGTGCGCAGATCATCGACACCTATGCCGTCGGGCAGTCCGGGGTCGCGCGTTACCCGGCCGACATAGAAATCATAAAGCGCCATGCCATCACAGCCCCTGATCATGACCGCGCCGGTTGGTCCGTCGAATTGCACATTCTGCAGGGCGTCGACAACCAGCTCGACGTCTTCAGCGCCACCAGCGAGGATGATCGCTTCCGATATCATCTTGCCGGCGACATATCCGACAGGAACGGACCCAGTTGGATACGTGCCCATGCGCCGGCTGGCTTCCTGCTCGATTTCCCGGGATTTGGCCGAATCCAGCGCATAAAATGGATACCAGAGGGTTCCGAAGGCATTTTCAGGCAGCAGTGCTTCCATCGAACCGAGCTTGCCGATGTCAAGGCCATGGACAAACAGTTCGGTATCGCCGTCGAACAGGCCGAAGTCCTGTGCCGATTTCAGGAACTTGATCAGGTCGCCACCGAAAACGCCGGCGACCACCATGTCTGCCGGCCGGGCCTGCAAGGCGGTAACGTGCGGCGCAAAGTCGGTTGCTCCGAACTTTGGCCATTCCTGGCGAATAACCTGGACGTCGGGTCGCACGGTCTCGAGATGCGCAACGAAATCAGCGGCGAAGTGCTGGCCATATTCGTAGTCCGGCGCGATCGTCGCCACGGACTTGATATCAGGACGGTCCTTGATGAATTCGGCCATCACCCGTCCGATCTCGACGGTACTGAGATTGGCCCGGGCGACAAAGCGATGGCCCTCGGATCCGGTCAGGCGCTTGCTGGTGGCAAATCCGCCGACGACCAGAGCCTTGTATTCTTTGGCAAGACTGCCGACGGCGACCGCTGCGCCGCTGTGGATGCCCACCGTGACGTATCGGATATCCTGCTCGAGAATCATGCGCCGTGCTTCGGTGACGGCTTTTTCGACGCTGCCTCCCATATCGGCGGTCGTCAGTTCGAACATGCGGCCATTGACACCGCCGGCGTCATTGGCTTCCTGCAGGGCGATCTCGAAACCGGTACGAATGCTCTCGGCAATGAACGCCACGCCGCCGCTGTAGATGTCGATCAGGCCCAGACGGATCGGCCCGGCGTCCTGAGCCCTGGCTGTCGTGGTCACTGTCGCCAAGAGTATTCCTGCCGCCGCCAAAATCGTCCATTTACGGGAAAAGCCCGTCATTGCCGTTCCTCCACGCCAGATTCGCTCAGTCCGAAGGTCGTCAATATGATTTCCGTTGTCGTCATTTCCGTCAATAGTCTTGCAGTACAATCACGCAGAGAATCGGTCCTATGAGGTATCGCGTTGTCAGAAAATGGGGATGCGCTGAACGCTTACCGAGCGTTTTGTTGCTCCACAAGAGCGCCATTTAACCCGCGTATCCTGCAACACAGAGCTGTCCGCTGGACGTCATATCCTGACTGCGCCATAGTTTCGGCATGGAATCCCTGCTCGACCAGACATGGCAGAATTTCACCCTGTTCGGCAATCCGACAGTCGTGATCCGGCAGACCCTGTCGGGCATATCGCACGGCATGCTGCTGTTCCTGATCTCGGCCGGTCTGTCGCTGATCTTCGGGGTCACCCGTATCCTCAACTTCGCCCATGGCGGGCTGTTCATGCTCGGCGCTTATGTCGCCATGTCGGTGATCGGTCTGGTGCTTGGCGGACTGCCCGGCTTTGTCCTGTCCCTGATCGCCGGGGCCGCCCTGCTCCTGCTGGTCGGCGGTGGACTCGAAATCCTGCTGCTGCGCCGGATCTACCGTTCGGCCCATGAGTTCCAGTTGCTGCTGACCTTTGGACTGGTTTTCGTTATCGGCGATCTGGTCATGATCATCTGGGACCGGGAAGAGCGATCGGTAGCGGCGCCGGAACTTCTGTCCGGGGCCACTCGGCTGATCGGCGTGACCTTTCCGACCTATCGCCTGTTCCTGATCCTGGTCGGCATCGCTGTGGCCGTCGCCCTGTGGGTGCTGCTGCACCGGACCCGCTTCGGCATCTGGATTCGGGCAGCCACCCTTGATCGCGAGATGCTGGGCGCGCTCGGCGTCAATACGCGGCGACTCTACACGGGTGTGTTTGCCCTCGGTGCCGCATTGGCCGGCTTCGGGGGCGCACTTGCCGCCCCGGTCCTCGCCGTCGGTCCGGGCCTGCACGTCGAAGTGATTATCGACGCCTTCGTGGTTGTGGTCATCGGCGGCATGGGCAGCATTCCTGGCGCCCTGGTCGGTTCGTTGCTCGTGGGACTGGTCAATGCCTTCGGAATCCTGGCATTTCCGTCACTCGCCGTGGTCCTGACCTTCGCGCTGATGGCCGTTATTCTGATCGTGCGGCCCTGGGGTCTGTTTGGAAGGCCGGAATGAGCCGAACCAAGCTGGGTCTCTGGTCTGTTGCCGCACTGCTGTTCCTTGTTGCCCCGCTGGGCCTTGGAGCCTTCTGGCAGTTCATCGCGATCGAGGCACTGGTCTTCGCCCTGTACGCGATGAGCTTCAACCTGCTGCTGGGCTATGGCGGCATGCTGTCGTTCGGCCATGCCGCCTATTTCGGTCTCGGCGCCTATGGTGTCGGAATCCTCATGGCCAAGCTGTCGGCGCCGTTCTGGCTGGCATTGCTGGCAGCGCCCGTGGTTGCCGCAGTCAGCGCCGCGGCGGTGGGGTACTTTTCGGTACGCCTGACCGGTATCTACTTTGCCATGCTAACCTTCGCCTTTCAGATGCTGTTCTTTACCGTTGCCCTGAAGGCGACCGTCCTCACCGGCGGCGATGACGGGATCGTCGGGCTGACGCGCCCGGGCATCCTCGTCGATCCCGCTGTCTACTACCTGTTCGTGCTGTTCATAACCGCGCTGGCGATTGGCCTGTTGTACCGGATGGTGAATGCGCCATTCGGCCAGACCCTCCGGGCCATTCGCGATAATGCCCGCAGGGTCCAGCATCTGGGCGTTCACACAAGGGCCCATTGCTGGCTGACCTTTGTGATCGCCGGCGCCTTCGCTGGCCTGGCCGGCGGACTGTTCGCCCTGTCCACTGGCAGCGTGTTTCCCGGTTGGCTCGACTGGACCGCAAGTGCGACGCCGATCGTGATGGCGGTGCTCGGCGGCCTGCGGGTGTTCGCCGGTCCGATCGCCGGGGCATTCGTGTTCGTTGGCCTGGAGACGGTCATCAGCGGCCACACCGAATACTGGCCTCTGTTCATGGGAACAATCATCATCGCCCTGGTCCTGTTGCTGCCGGGCGGCATTCTGGGCACGAGGTCCGGACGTGTCGGTCACTGAATCCCGGCCCGACGATGCCGCGGTTCCGGAACCACTGTTGCGGATCGAAGCACTGGGCAAGCGCTTTGGGGGACTTGTCGCCCTCGACAACGTGACCATCCGATTGCAACCAGGTGAGTTTCGTGCCGTCATCGGTCCGAACGGTGCCGGCAAAAGCACGCTGTTCAATACCCTGACAGGCTTGCATCGTCCGGATTTGGGCCGGGTCTTCCTGTCCGGCACCGAGGTTACCGGTCGGACTCCGCATGCTCTTGCTCGACTTGGAGTCGGGCGCACGTTCCAGATCACCAGCGTGTTTTCGGCACTCACAAGCCTCGAAAACGTCCAGATTGCGTTGCTCGCGCATTCCGGCAGGAGCTGGAACGTGCTCGCCTGGGCACGATCCATGCAGGTGACGCAGGCCCGCGCCCTGCTGGATCTGGTCGGCTTGCGAGACCGCGAAAGTCAGCTTGCCGGCACCCTGGCGCATGGCGACCAGAAACGGCTGGAACTGGCCATCGCGCTGGCTACCGAGCCGAAGCTGCTGCTGCTGGATGAACCGACAGCCGGAATGGCAGCCCGGGAACGGCTCGAATCGATCGCCCTGGTGCACCGGATCGCCCGTGAGATCGGCCTGACTGTCATCTTCACAGAGCACGACATGGCCGTGGTATTTGCTGTCGCCAGCGCCATTACCGTGTTGCACCAGGGCAGGGTGCTGGCGGAAGGTCTGCCGGAGGAGGTTCGGGCCAACCCGGTGGTCCATGACGTCTATCTCGGTGAGACGCCGTCAGACTATGCTGCCGAACAGGAGCGTGCATGAGTGAACAGGCGCTGAAGCGACGACTCAGTGAAGTTCTGGCCCCGGACGACCGGATCTTCGACAGCGGGCGCTGCGCCGAATATTCGGAAGATATTTGTGGCGGTGATCACATTGCTGCCGGAATTGTCCGACCGCGCGACATCGCCGCACTCCGCCACGTGGTCCAAGCGGCGACCGGACTCGGCTACGCCATCATTCCCCGCGGCAGCGGCCACTCCTATACCGGCGGTGTCGTACCGGACCGGCCTGATTGCCTGATTGTCGATATCACCGGTCTCGACCGGATCGCCGACATCGACACCGTCAACCGGCGGGTCCAGGTGGAGGCCGGCTGCACCTGGGCCGCTCTGTTCGAGGAACTGGGCGCACACGGACTGCGTACGCCGTTTTTCGGGCCGCTTTCAGGATATCGCGCCACGATCGGAGGCACCCTGTCGCAAGGTGCGGCCTTTTTCGGTTCGGCTATGCACGGATATTCAGCCCGGAGCGTCGCCGGCCTGTCGGTGGTGCTGGCCGACGGCACCCTGTTGCGTACCGGGACCGGAGCCGATGGACGACCGCACCCGCACCCTGGTGGTCCCGACCCGGGGTCGCTGTTTCTCGGCGATTGCGGGGCATTCGGCATCAAGGCGGAAGTGGTGCTCAACCTGCGCAACGCTCCGGCGAGCGAGACCTTTGCCTCGTTTGAATTCGCCGACATGGAATCGATGCTGAGCGCCCAGACCGGACTGATCGGGATCGACGGCGTTGCCGACTGCTTCGGCTTCGACCCCCAGACCCATGTCAATCTTGCCCGCGGCGGTTTCGAAATCATCCAGGGCGCCCGCATTCTCGCCGACGTCGCGCGCGGTCCGGGCACCCTCGGATCACGCCTCGGACGAATCCGGAGTCTCCTCGGGAACGGCCGCCAACAGGTCGCCGCATTGCGTTACTCACTGCATCTCTGCATCGAGGGAGAAAGTGAATCGCATGCCATGCAACGTCTGGCGAACGCGGCCGAATGTGCACTTGAGGCCGGCGGCCGACCGATTCCGGACACCATTCCCCGGGTTACACGATCGCGCCCGTTTCGACCGATCAAGGCGTTGCTGGGACCGGACGGTGAACGATGGTTGACGGTCCATGGCATTTTTCGACCGTCCGACAGCCACACGGCCTGGCGGCACCTTCAGGAGGTGATGGAGCAGTGGGCGCAACCTCGTAGCGACCATCAGGTGACTGTCAGCTTCCTGACCGTGACCAGTGCCGACAGCGTGCTGATAGAACCACACCTGTTCTGGCCGGATGCGCTTGGCCCGTTCCACCGACAGCACGTCACCCCGTCACAGTTGCGGCGCTATCGGAATCAACCGGCCCGTCACTCGGCCCGAGCCTGCGCCCATGATCTGCGTGCCGCATTCGCCCACGCTCTGCAGGCCGCCGGTGCCGGACATCTGCAGATCGGCCGCTATTACCCTTGGTGGGAGCGTCTCGATCCGGGGCTGCGTGCAGTGCTGCAATCCTTCAAGGCCACCATCGATCCGGATGGCCGCATGAATCCCGGTGTATTGCTGCCATCGGATCCGGAGCAGCGTGGCTGAAGCTCCGGGAGATATCGCATGGTTGTACCGGTGCCGCCGCGAAATTCCAGAAAACGGTGCCGGTCCGCGGCAATGGAAGCGATCCCTTGCCGAAATCAGGCGCTGGAGGATCCCCTCATGGCCCGGAACTCTCATGGGTGGTGGCGGCCGGGAATTGCTGACCCGCACTACCCGGCATGTATCTTTCGCGCCCGGGTTGTGCCGGGTGGTCGGGCCAGCGGCGTGAGAAGCGCGACAGCGCACGGCTGCCGGGGCGCGCAGGGACCGGTATCGGTGCCGCTGTTTTCGGCATCGACGGAGGGTTGGACAGGAATGGTGCCGACCGCGAGCTCGGAATTCCGGGCCCAATGATCCGCATGTTGCGTCTGGGGGGTGATTGCGGACCTGCGGCCTTTGCCCGTTGCCTGGACGCGAGGGGCTTCAGGCCAGCCTCCCGTTGCCGAAATTCCGGGACCTGACGGGGCTCGCCGGATACGGCGCTCGACGATGTGCGGGTGTCCGCCCCGGCCCATGGTTCCATGGTCGTCCGGCTTCGGTCCGAATTCGTCCTTGAGCCGTCCGCGTTCCACGTCGAAATGTGTGATCAGGGCGGGTTGGGATACAACCGGTGAACCACCCGGTCCCCGACCGTGATTCCGAGCCGGTCCGCGGTCCCGCCGCGCAGTTCCAGCACCCCCCTGCCCTGTCCCGGCGCTCTGATCGCGCGGGTTGAAAGCGGTATGGCGCGACGATGGATATGCATGATGGTTCCATCGCTGCGCAGGAACAGCATGTCGAGCGGGATCAGCGTGTTCTTCATCCACATGGTGAGGCTCCGCTCACGCGGCCAGTGAAACAGCATGCCTTCGTCTTGCACCAGCGCCTCGCGAAACATGAGGCCGCGAGCCTGCTGCTCCGGGGTCAGGGCGAGTTCCACCCGGAACCTGTGCGCCTCGCCGGCGATGGTGCGGATCTCGAGTTCTTCGTCTGCGAGTGCCGCAGACGGTCCGGCAATGGTCAGAAACAACCACACCAGCGTGGTGATCATCCTCGCGGTCATCTCGTCCTCGCGGGATTGCCGATGATGTCTCCTGCCTCCAGGTCCGATATAAGCCGATAACCGAGTGAGCCAGCCTGTCGGAGAGTCTGGACGTGAACCTTGCAAGACCGCTCATCATCGCTGCCGGGCTGATCGCCCTGTGGCAGCTCGTGGTCTGGGCAAGCGGCACGCCCCCCTACATCCTGCCGGGTCCCGTCCGCGTGATCCGGTCCTGGGTCGGGAACGATACCATGATCATGGCCCACGCCGGGGTCACGCTTGCGGAAATCCTGCTGGGCCTGTTGATCGGCGCCGTATTCGGTGCCGCCGCCGCCATCGTCATGTCCCAGGCACCGGTGCTGCGGCGGTGGCTGTTGCCGGTGCTGGTGGCAAGCCAGGCGCTTCCGGTGTTCGCTCTCGCACCGCTGCTGGTCCTGTGGCTCGGCTACGGTATGGCTTCGAAGGTGGCGATGGCTGCACTCATCATCTTCTTTCCCGTCACCGCTGCCCTTTACGACGGACTGCGCCGAACCGAACCGGAATGGATCGACAGCGCGCGCACGCTCGGCTGTCACGGCATTTCCCTGCTGCTCCGCGTCCGCCTGCCGGCTGCCTTGCCCGCCCTTGCGTCAGGCATTCGGGTGGCAACCGCCGTCGCCCCGATCGGCGCCGTAGTCGGCGAATGGGTCGGGGCCAGTGCCGGGCTCGGTTACCTGATGCTGCACGCGAACGCCCGCATGCAGGTCGACCTCATGTTCGCGGCACTGCTCACCCTCACGGTGATGGCCGTGGCACTTTACGGCGTGGTCGACCTTGTCCTGCGCCGATCCATGCCGTGGCAGCACGGCGAGGGAGATCACCCGGATGCCGGGTGAGTGACGCCGCCCGGAGCAGGGCCGGCGTGGCGCTGGCCGTAAATCGCGTGGGCCCGGTTCTCGAAGGCGGCGACCATGCGGTGAACCGCTTCCGTGAACAGTGTTGAGATGATCTTCTGGAGCACCATCGAACGGAACTCGAAATCGACATGGAAATCGATCAGGCAACCGTCCGGCGTGTCGCTGAACCGCCAGTGGCTCTCCAGGTACCGGAACGGCCCTTCGGCGTAGACGACATCGATGCGGCCTCCGGCCCGGTCCAGTGATACCCGCGACGTAAATCGTTCCCGGACCAGCCGGTAGCCGATCATCAGATCGGCAACGACCTGGGTCCCCGATCGCGAACGCACGCGCGCTCCCACGCACCATGGCAGGAATTCGGGATAGCGGGCGACATCCGCCACCAGGTCAAACATCTGGGAACTGCGAAACGGGATGGTTCGCTGCTCTCTGTGGCTCGGCACGATCCGGGTCCGCTACCGATGCGTGGCCAGGCTCGCAAGCCGGACTGTGTCGCTCAACTGTTCGCCCGTCCTGGCCTGGCGGGCCGCACGCAGCCGCTCGAAATCCTCGTCGGCATGGTATGAGGAACGCGTAAGGGGCGATGCCGAGACCATCAGGAACCCCTTGCCCCTTGCGATCCGGGCCATGGCGTCGAATTCGTCGGGAGGAACGAAGCGGGCGACCGGGTGGTGCCGCCGGGTCGGCTGCAGGTACTGGCCGATGGTGAGAAAATCGATGTCGGCCGAACGCATGTCGTCCATGACCTGGCCAATCTCGTCCCTGTTCTCTCCCAGTCCGACCATGAGGCCCGACTTGGTAAACATGGTCGGGTCGCGTTCCTTCACACGGTCGAGAAGCCTGAGCGAATGGTAATAGCGTGCGCCCGGCCGCACGCCCGGGTAGAGGCGAGGGACTGTCTCCAGGTTGTGGTTGAAGACGTCGGGACGGGCGTCGATCACCCGTTCGAGTGCTCCGTCCTTGCGCAGGAAGTCCGGCGTGAGGATCTCGATGGTCGTTCCGGGAGAGAGCCGGCGGATTTCCCGGATCGTATGCGCGAAGTGATCCGCCCCGCCATCGTCGAGATCGTCCCGGTCGACCGAGGTGACCACCACGTGGGCAAGGCCGAGTTCCGATACCGCCGCACCGGTATTGGTCGGTTCCATCGGATCGAGCGGTCGCGGCAGACCGGTGGCGACGTTGCAGAAGCCGCAGGCCCGGGTACAGATGGCGCCCATGATCATGAAGGTGGCGTGGCGCTTCGCCCAGCACTCGCCAATGTTCGGACAGGCCGCCTCCTCGCATACCGTGTGCAGGTTGCGGCTGCGGACCAGTTCGCGGGTCTGGTGGTACTGCGGCGATGTCGGCGCCTTGACCCGGATCCAGGACGGTTTGCGCGGGATCGGGTGTTCCTGCCTGTTGGCCTTTTCGGGATGGCGTGCCGCTCCGGTCGGGGTTCCCGAGGCAGTCAGCGTGATGTCCGGTTCCGCACCCATCAGAAGTGGAGCGCCCGGCCGTAGGCATCCAGCACCGACTCGTGCATCATCTCCGAGAGTGTCGGATGCGGAAACACCGTGTTCATCAGTTCGGCCTCTGTGGTCTCGAGCGTACGGGCAACGGCGTAGCCGTGGATCAGTTCGGTAACCTCGGCACCGATCATGTGCGCGCCGAGCAATTCGCCGGTCGCAGCATCGAACACGGTCTTCACCAGCCCCTCGGGCTCGCCGAGTGCAATAGCCTTGCCGTTGCCGATGAACGGGAACCGGCCGACCTTGACCTCCCTGCCGCTGCTCCTGGCGGCCGCCTCGGTCATCCCGACGCTCGCCACTTGGGGCCGGCAGTAGGTACATCCCGGGATGGTACTGGGATCCAGCGGGTGGACGTTACCGGTACCGGCGATCGCTTCAACGCACAGCACGCCCTCGTGGCTTGCCTTGTGGGCCAGCCACGGCGGTCCGGTGAGGTCGCCGATTGCCCGGACTCCCGGCTCCCCGGTCCGGCACCATTCGTCGATCACCACGTGGCCGCGATCGACACTGACCGCGGTCGCCTCCAGTCCAAGATCCTCCACATTCCCGGTAATTCCGACGGCGAGGATCACCTTCTCGACATTGAAGTCGCGGGTCCCCGCCCGGTCCTCAACCGTGACCCGGGCGCCCTCGGCACGGGCCGAGACCCCGGTGACTCGTGCCGCGGTGAGTATCGTCATCCCCCTGGAAGTGAACGCCTTGTGCGCGCTCTCGGAAATCTCCTCGTCCTCGACCGGCAGGATGCGGTCAAGTACCTCCACCACCGTGACCTCGGCTCCAAGGTCGGAATAGAAGCTGGCGAACTCGATGCCAATCGCTCCCGACCCGATCACGAGGACCGATGCCGGCAGGGTGTCCGGTACCATGGCTTCGCGATAGGTCCAGACGGTGGTCCCGTCCGGTTCGATCCCGGGCAGGGTCCGCGCCCTTGCCCCGGTTGCCAGGATGACGTGGGCTGCGTCGAACTCGCCCAGCGCAGCACCGTCGCGTTCGACCGACACCAGGCGGCGGCCGTTCCGGGTTCCGGCGAGCCGTCCGCGCCCGTCGATCACCGCGACACCGTTCTTGCGCAGCAGATGCGCGACACCGCCTGACAGCTGCCGCGCCACGGTGCGCGACCGGGCCACGACCCTGTCCATGTCGAACGAGATCTCGCCGACCGAGATTCCGTAGCCGTCGAGATTATGCAGCAGGTGATGGATTTCCGAGGCGCGCAGAAGTGCCTTGGTAGGGATACATCCCCAGTTGAGGCAGATGCCGCCCAGGTGCGCCTCCTCGACGACGGCGCAGCGAAGCCCGAGCTGCGCAGCCCTGATGGCGGCGACATAGCCGCCCGGGCCACCGCCGATTACGATGATGTCATGGCTGGTGTCCGACATGTCCGTCCGCCCCACCGGTCACAGCAGCATCAGCAGCGGGTCCTCGACCAGCCGCTTGAAGGCCGCCAGCAGGCGGGCGCCGACCGCCCCGTCAACAACCCGATGATCGACCGACAGCGTGCAAGTCATCACCGTGGCGATTGCCAGTGCATCATCGCGCACGACCGGGCGCTTGCTCCCTTCGCCAACGGCAAGGATTGCACCCTGCGGCGGGTTGATGACGGCGGCGAATTCCCGCACCCCGTACATGCCGAGGTTCGATATCGAGAAGGTCCCGCCCTGGTATTCCTCGGGAGCGAGCTTGCCATCGCGGGCCCGGGCAGCGAGTTCCTTCATTTCGGCAGCGATCTGTGCGAGGCCCTTGTGCTGGGCGTTCCGGATGACCGGAGTGATCAGTCCACCGTCGATCGCCACGGCGACCGAGATGTCGACCGAACCGTAGACGCGGGTCGCGTCCTCGCTCCATGAGGCGTTCGCTTCCGGAACCTGGGCAAGTGCGAGGGCCGCGGCGCGAATGACCATGTCGTTGACCGAAATCCGTGCGGTATCGTCGAGACGCGCGTTGAGAGTCCGGCGAACCTCCAGCAGGGCGTCAAGCTCGCAATCCATCGACAGGTAGAAATGCGGTGCGGTCTGTTTCGATTCGGCAAGCCGGCGCGCAATCACCTTGCGCATGGTGGAATTCGGCCGATCCTCGTACTGCGCCGTTGCAGGCGGCGCCGGCGGAGCGGCAGCCGCGACCGGCGCCGGGGAGATCGGGGCCGACGGCTGCGGTCGCTCGCTGGTTGCGGCGATGGCAGCCTCGATGTCGACCTTGACGACCCGGCCGTTCGGACCCGTGCCGCTGATGGCCGCCAGTTCGAGACCGGCCTGGTGTGCCATGCGCCGGGCAAGCGGACTCGCAAAGACGCGCTCGCCGTCCCGGGGCGGCGCGGCTGGTGTTGCCGTCGCCGGCTTCGGCGCGTCAGGCGGTGGCACGGTGGCCGGCGGTGGCGCAGCCGCTGGCAGGGAGACCGCGTCGAGCACCTCGTCTCCCTCTCCTTCCTCGAGCAGCAGCGCGATCAGGGTATTCACGGCCACGCTCTCGGTACCGGCGGCCACCAGGATACGTCCCATGGTACCGTCGTCGACCGCCTCGATTTCCATGGTTGCTTTGTCGGTCTCGATTTCCGCCATCACATCGCCCGCCTGGACCGGATCGCCGGGCTGACGGTGCCAGGCAACGATCTTGCCCTCTGTCATGGTCGGGGAGAGCGCGGGCATGAGGATCTGGATCGGCATGGCTCTTTCTCTCAGGACCTGTAGCAGACTTCGCGGGCCACTGCCGCGATATCCTCTGCGCCCGGCAGGGCAAGCTGTTCCAGGTTGGCCGCGTACGGCATCGGCACATCGGCCCCTGTCACCCGCCTGACCGGCGCGTCGAGCCAGTCGAAGGCCTCTTCCATGACACGTGCGGCAAGTTCGGCCCCGATCCCGCACGCGGGCCAGCCTTCCTCCACCGAGACGATTCGATTGGTGCGCCGAACGGACGCGACAACCGTGTCGATATCCAGCGGCCGCAGCGTCCGGAGGTTGACCACCTCCGCCCCGATGCCGTCGGCAGCCAGCAGATCTGCCGCCTCCAGTGCCTTTCCGACCATGATCGAAAACGCCGTTATGGTGACGTCAGAGCCCGGCAGTACCACGTGGGCCTTGCCGATGGGAACCACGAAGTCGGGGTCGACCGGTACTTCGAAGCTGCGACCGTAGAGCACCTCGTTCTCGAGCACAATCACCGGGTTGGGATCACGGATCGCCGACTTGAGCAGGCCCTTGGCATCGGCGCCGGACCAGGGCGCGACCACCTTGAGGCCCGGGCAGTGGGCGTACCAGCTCGAATAGTCCTGCGAATGCTGGGCGGCGACGCGTGCCGCCGCACCGTTCGGGCCGCGGAAGACGATCGGGCATCCCATCTGGCCGCCTGACATGTACAGCGTCTTGGCGGCGGAGTTGATGATGTGATCCATCGCCTGCATGGCGAAATTGAAGGTCATGAATTCGACGACGGGCCTCAGGCCGCCAAAGGCGGCGCCGACTCCGAGACCGGCGAACCCGTGCTCGGTGATCGGAGTATCGATCACACGCCTGTCACCGAACTGCTGCAGCAGGCCCTGGGTGACCTTGTAGGCCCCCTGGTATTCCGCAACCTCCTCGCCCATGACGAAGACCCGTTCGTCGGCGAGCATTTCTTCCGCCATGGCGTCGCGCAGAGCCTCGCGCACTGTCTGCAACCGGGTCTCGCCAGGTTCTCGTTTGGCATCGACGGAAGCCATGACGGCCGGTTCCGGCCGGGCCGGCGTGACCGATGCGGGCACAGGCGGCAGCGGCTGCTCGAGTGCGGTCTCCTCCTCGCCTTCGGCCAGCAGGAGGCAGATCGGGGTGTTGACGGCAATGTTCTCGCTGCCGGCCGGCACCAGGATGCGGCCGAGCACCCCCTCGTCGACGGCTTCCAGCTCCATGGTCGCCTTGTCCGTCTCGATCTCCGCGATCACGTCGCCCGGAATGACCTGGTCCCCGGGCTGCCGGTGCCAGGCGACGATCGTGCCTTCCGTCATGGTCGGCGAGAGCGCCGGCATCAGTATCTGCGTGGCCACCTTCTCTGCCTCCCCGGGGACGCTTCAGTCCTGGACCAGAATGTCGGTAAAGAGTTCCGCCGGATCGGGTTCCGGGCTTGACTGGGCAAAATCGACGGCGTCTGTCACTACGGCACGAATTTCGCGATCGATCGCCTTGAGGTCGCCGTCGCTGACCCCCGCCCTGGCGAGACGCTGGCGGGCGTTGTCGATCGGGTCATGTTCCTGGCGCATCCTCTGCACCTCGTCCTTGGTCCTGTACTTGGCCGGGTCGGACATGGAATGGCCCCGGTACCGATAGGTCTTCATCTCGAGAATGTAGGGGCCCTTGCCGGAAGAGGCGTGCGCAATTGCCTTCCTGCCGGCGTCGCGCACCGCAATGACGTCCATACCGTCCACTTCCGTGCCGGGAATACCGTAGGCCGCGCCGCGTTCCGCCAGGGCTCCCCCGGCCGCCGCCCGGTTGACCGAGGTGCCCATGCCGTACTTGTTGTTCTCGATGATGTAGATGCACGGCAACTGCCACAGCGCCGCCATGTTGAAACTCTCGTAGACCTGTCCCTGGTTGACCGCGCCGTCACCGAGATAGGTCAGGCTGACCGAGGTTTCGCCACGGTACTTGTGGGCAAATGCCAGCCCGGTTCCAATCGGGACCTGTGCCGCAACAATGCCGTGTCCGCCGAAGAAGTTCTTCTCCCGGCTGAACATGTGCATGCTGCCACCCTTGCCCTTGGAATATCCGCCGACACGTCCGGTCAGTTCGGCCATGACCCCGCGGGGCTCCATGCCGCAGGCGAGCATGTGGCCGTGGTCCCGGTAGCTGGTGACCACACTGGAACCTTCCTCGACCGCTGCCTGCATGCCGACCACCACCGCTTCCTGTCCGATGTAGAGGTGACAGAAACCGCCGATCAGCCCCATGCCGTACATCTGCCCGGCCTTTTCCTCGAAGCGGCGGATCAGCAGCATCATGCGGTACAGCTTGAGCAACTCCTCCCGCGACACCCTGGCGGTTCGCCGGGGCCTCGTTGTGCGGCCGGCTGTCCTGGTGGCTGATCTCGCCATGACATGCTCCGGATCTCTGGTCGGATGCAGGGGTGTGCTGCCCGTAACCCGGGCGGAGTCGAGGCGCATTGAACCCGAAACGCCGTGAGGATTCAAGATTTCCACGCTCCGGCGGGGCTGCGGGACCTGAGCCTCCGACCGATCCTCACCCCGCCGTTGGCGGGCATCACGGCACAGCTAGCCGGCCCGTTTCCCGCCTTCCGGCAGCCGGATCAGCAGCTCGTCCGCATGGGAATATCCGAGCTTCGACCGGACGAGTTCCTCGAGCAGGTCAAGGTCGAGGCTGCCTGCCCGCAACAGTGAGACCTTGTGCTCGAGCCTCTCGCGCGTGGAGCGCACACGTTCGTGCACGTCCCGGGCCTGCTCGATCCGGAAGTCGAGCGCCCGGGACGCCGACAGACCGTGCTCGCCCTCAAGGAGGTGATAGCTGAAATATGCAAGCACGCTGCAGGCAAGACACGGGCCGGCGAGGGCCCGCAGACGCTTGCGACTGTTGATGCTGATCGTCAACACCGGTGCGGCTCCCGAATTTCTCGAGTGTCACATTAAGAACGTACCATACCCGTTCGCGTCGGTACAGGGATTACCGGCCGAACGGACCGCGACCCGCGTACAGGGCCGCCGGCCCGAGTTCCTCCTCGATGCGCATCAGCTGGTTGTACTTGGCGGTCCGTTCGGAGCGGGACGGTGCGCCGGTCTTGATCTGCCCGGCATTCACCGCCACGGCAAGGTCCGCGATCGTGACGTCCTCGGTCTCTCCGGAACGGTGCGACATGATGGTGCCGAATGACGAGCGTTGCGCCAGGGCAACCGTGTCGAGGGTCTCCGACAGGGTTCCAATCTGGTTGACCTTGACCAGAACCGCGTTCGCGGCCCGGCGTTCGATGCCGGTGCGCACACGTTCCGGTGAGGTCACGAACAGATCGTCGCCGACGATCTGCACCCGATCCCCGAGTTCGGCTGTCAAGGCCGCAAATCCGTCCCAGTCGTCTTCCGCCAGACCGTCCTCGATCGAGACGACGGGGTAGCGACCGCACAGGTCGGCGTACAATGCGACCATGCCGGCCGAATCAAGCACCCGCCCCTCGCCCGCAAGCCGGTACAGCCCGTCCTTCCGGAATTCGGTTGCCGCCGGATCGAGCGCAATTGCGACATCCTCGCCCGGGATGAACCCGGCTGCCTCGATGGCGCCGGTGATGAAGCCGAGCGCCGTCTCGGTCCCGTCAAGCCCGGGGGCGAACCCGCCCTCGTCCCCGACGTTCGTGTTGTGGCCGGCATCGAGGAGAGCGGTGCGCAGGGTCCGGAATACCTCGGCTCCCGTGCGCACTGCCTCGCGCAACGATCCGGCCGAGACCGGGACAATCATGAATTCCTGGAAATCGATCGGCGTGTCGGCGTGCGCGCCGCCGTTGAGGATGTTCATCATCGGAGTTGGCAACAGACGGGCTTGCAGACCGCCCACGTGCCGGTAAAGCGGGATGCCGAGATGTGCCGCGGCCGCCCGGGCCACGGCCAGACTGACTCCCAGTACCGCGTTGGCTCCGAGCCGGCTCTTGTTCGCGGTTCCGTCGAGTTCCATCAGTGTCATGTCGATCAGGCGCTGTTCGGTCGCATCCCGGCCTGAAAGTGTATCGAAGATCTCGCCATTGACCGCATCGACGGCCCGCAGCACCCCCCTGCCCCCGTACCGGGCCGCATCGCCGTCGCGCAGTTCGGCCGCCTCGTGCGCCCCGGTCGACGCTCCTGACGGCACCGCGGCACGCCCGAAGGCGCCGGACTCGAGCCGCACGTCCACCTCGACGGTCGGGTTGCCGCGACTGTCGAGAATTTCCCGTGCCCGGATGTCGTCGATTCCGCTCATGCCGTCCCTTCCCTTCCGGACATCCGCAACAGGCAGCCTCAGGTTCCGGTCCGGAGCAGCGTGTCGGCCCTGGCGAAGGCTTCGGCCGACCGGGCGGTATCGCCGGTGCCTGCCAGCGCTTCGGAGAACCGTCGCCAGCTCCAGGCACTGTTCGGCGTCCGGGCGGTCCGTTCCGCCAGCAGTGCCCGGGCCAACGAATTCCGGTCGGTCTTCAGCAGGGCGTCGATCAACATCAGTTCGAACAGGTCGCGCTGGGCGTGACTGCCACCCATGCGATGAATCTCGTAGCGGACCGGCCACAGGCAGTCGACGACCCGGTCCCAGTTTCCGGCCCGCAGCGCCGACATAGCTTGCCCGATCTCCAAGCCGAAACCGGCCGCGATCCGGCCCTGGGTGGTGGGCTGGCTCGCATAGGTGCGCAACCGTGAAAGCATGGTCTCCGCGGCCTCGGTACGCCCGTCACCGATCAACGCCATCAGGTAATGCAGGCTGACGAAGATCAACTCGTGATCGTCGAGATGCGCCTGGGCCAGCTCGGCAAGCGGCTCCCAGCGGTCGCCGACATCGACACCGAACATCTCGAGGCGCCACAGCAACGCCGGGCAATTGACCATCTCGAGGTACATGTCCGCTTCAAGGTCGGAGACGATCTGTTCGTCGTAGAGCCGCAGCACTTCGTTGAACTCGTACCGCTCGAGGTGGTACAGCGCCTGGTGCCAATGCAGGTGGAACCGGAAGTTGTTGACCACCGACCAGCGGTCCTCCTGCGAACGGATCCACTCGATCCCCTCACGATGCCGGCCTTCCATCTCCATGACATGCGCCACGGCGTGTACCGACCACGCGTCCTCGGGATCGATCTCCACGGCGCGGCGGCCGAACCGTTCCGCCTGGCGGTAGTCTCCCGATTCCTCGAGCCCGAACGCGTGCATGCCGAGCAGATTGCCGTAGTGGCGGTGTTCCGGTCCCCAGTGTGGCAGGACCCGTGCGGTGGAATCACGCATCTTGCCGCCGGCGCCCGAGTAGAAGTGGGAAAAATGAGCGAGCCGGAGCGCAAAGACGTCGAGGGGATGGTCAAGCAGGATCTGCTCCCACAGGTCGATGGCTCCGTCGATGTCCTCTCCGCACCATGACCCGAGTGCTGCAAGGTGAAGGCGCTCCCGGTCGGTGGCGCCCCGCTTCGATACCGCGTCGCGGGCGTCGGCAAGGGTCCGGCGGGCGCGATGCGCCATGGCGTCGTTGCCGAACAGCTTGAAGAAGTACCCCTTCGCCACGTGCGCCATCGGCAGGTCGGGATCGACCTGCAGCGTGGCCTTGAGCCGGTCTCCGGCATCGCGTCGAAAGCGGACATAGGCATCGATCACGCCATCAAGTCCGGCAACAGCTTCGGGACTAACCGCCGTGCAGGGCAGTCCGTAGCAGTCAGAGTGCACCGGCATTCGTGTTCTCCCAATGAGACAGGGTCCGGGACTTTGCGAGGCGGTCCAGCTGCACGAGTTCCGACAGCAGTGCCGGCATGTCTTCAAGGCAGATCATGTTCGGTCCGTCACTCGGTGCGTTGTCCGGGTCCTGGTGGGTCTCGATGAAGACCGCCGATACACCGACCGCGACCGCCGCCCGGGCCAGGACCGACGCATAGCGCCGATCACCGCCACTGGCCGAACCCCGGCCACCCGGTTGGGCAACCGAATGAGTGGCGTCAAAGACGACAGGGTATCCGGTCTCGGCCATTTGCGGCAGGGCCCGCATGTCGCAGACGAGGGTATTGTAGCCGAAGCTGGTTCCCCGTTCGGTCAGCAGAATATCCCGACAGCCACCTCCTTCGAGCTTCGCCACCACGTGGGGCATGTCCCACGGTGCGAGGAACTGCCCCTTCTTCACGTTGACCGTCCGGCCGGTTGCCGCCGCCGCCAGCAACAGGTCGGTCTGGCGGCACAGGAAGGCCGGGATCTGCAGCACGTCGACGGCGTCGGCGACATCGCCGCACTGGCCGGACTCGTGCACGTCCGTCAGCACCGGGCAGCCGAAACGCGTCCGGATATCGGCCAGGATCGGCAGTCCTTTCGCCATTCCGATCCCGCGGGGGCCGCTGGCGCTGGTCCGGTTCGCCTTGTCGAAGGACGACTTGAACACGAGGCCCAGGCCGTGCCGACGGCACATCTCGACCAGGGCGCCCGCCATGTCGAAGGCATGGTCCCGGCTCTCGATCTGGCATGGACCGGCGATCAGGGTCAGCGGCAGGGTGTTGGAGACGTCAAGAGGTCCGATGCTGACCCGGCGAGCCGCGGCCGCGGACATCATACCAGCCTCGACTGGTTCACGGCCGCGCCGACAAAGCTGGTAAACAGCGGATGCGGCTCGAAAGGTCTCGACTTGAGCTCGGGGTGGAACTGCACCCCGATGAACCAGGGGTGCGACGGCAGTTCGATGATCTCGGGCAGGCGCCGATCGGGCGACATGCCGCAGAATCGCAGCCCCGCCTGCTCCAGGCGTTCGCGGTAGGTGATGTTGACCTCATAGCGATGCCGATGGCGTTCGCTGATGGTGCCGGTTCCGTAGATGCCGAAGACCTGCGAGTTGTCAGCCAGCATGCAGTCGTAGGCACCGAGACGCATGGTTCCCCCGAGAGTGCCGTCGGCGCTGCGCTGCTGCAGTTCCTCACCATGCATCCACTCGGTCAGCAGACCGACGACCGGGTCTTTGCACGGCCCGAACTCGGTCGATCCGGCCTCGGGAATGCCGGCCATGCTGCGGGCCGCCTCGATCACCGCGAGTTGCATGCCGAAGCAGATTCCCAGATAGGGAACCCGCCGCTCGCGCGCGAAGCGGACCGCGGCAATCT
Source organism: Alphaproteobacteria bacterium bin52 (assembly GCA_002238645.1). GTDB lineage: Bacteria > Pseudomonadota > Alphaproteobacteria > Thalassobaculales > Thalassobaculaceae > Bin52. Next base: position 21,852 of record MPMT01000002.1, read on the forward strand.
TGCCTTCCGCGCCGCGTTCCCCGAACCCGCCCGGCACCAGGACCCCGTGCACCCCTTCAAGCTGGTGAATGGTGTCCTCGCGTTCGAAAATCTCCGAATCGATCCAGTCGATCTCGACCCGGACCTTGTGCTCGAGTCCGCCGTGGGACAGAGCCTCGGTGAGCGACTTGTAGGAGTCGGGCAGGCTCGTGTACTTGCCGACAATCGCAATCGTGACCGCACCCTCCGGCTGGGCGGTGATGCCGGCGATACGCTGCCAGCCTGACAGGTCGGGGTCCGGGCATTTGCCGAGCAGACCGAAATGCCGGAATACGGCCGAGTCGAAACCGTTCTCGTGGTACCTGAGCGGCACGTCGTAGATCGAGGGAACGTCGTTGGCGGTAATGACGGCGTCGGGCCTGATGTTGCAGAACTGCCCGATCTTGCGCCGCAGTTCGTCCGGCAGTTCCCGGTCCGACCGGCAGAGCAGCAGATCGGGCTGGATGCCGACGCTCTGCAGTTCCTTGACCGAATGCTGGGTCGGCTTGGTCTTGAGTTCCGCGGCTGCCGCGATGTACGGAACCAGGGTAAGATGCACGAACAGCGAGCGTTCCGGGCCGAGCTCGTTGCCGAGCTGGCGGATCGCCTCGAGGAACGGCAGGCTCTCGATGTCGCCGACCGTGCCGCCGATTTCACACAGGATGAAGTCCTCGTCGCCGGGGTCGCCGAGCACGAACGCCTTGATGGCATCCGTGACGTGGGGAATGACCTGGATGGTCGCTCCGAGATAGTCGCCGCGACGTTCCTTCGAGAGAACGTCCATGTAGATCTGGCCCGTGGTCACATTGTCGCTCCGGCGCGCGGGAACGCCGGTAAACCGCTCGTAGTGGCCCAGATCGAGGTCGGTCTCCGCCCCGTCGTCGGTCACGTAGACCTCGCCGTGCTGGTACGGGCTCATCGTGCCGGGATCAACGTTCAGATACGGGTCGAGCTTGCGCAGCCGGACCCGGTAGCCGCGAGCCTGCAACAGGGCACCGAGCGCCGCCGACGCGAGGCCCTTGCCGAGTGAGGACACCACGCCGCCGGTAATGAAGATGAAGCGGGACATGGACCCGTTACATAGCGCATAGATCTGACACGGGATATATCAAAGGCGGGCCGTACCCGGCCCCGGCGCGCCGCACGCGCCTACTGCGAGACCGGAGCCTGTGGAACCTGCGGATCCTGGCGAGGCTCCTCGACCCGGATCTCGTCGGCGATCGAGCCACGGCGGCCCGAATCGGCAATAATCGCCAGCGCCAGGCTGGTGACGAAGAAACAGGTTGCCAAGACCGCCGTTGACCGGGTCAGCAGGTTGGCGGTGCCGCGCGCAGACATGAATCCGCCTCCTCCCCCCCCGCCGCCGATACCGAGGCCGCCGCCCTCGCTGCGCTGCAGCAGGATCACGATGACAAGGGCCGCGGCAATCATCAGGTGAATGGCAAGCAGGACTTCGGTCATCTCGAGCCGGTTCTGTCTCTGGCACTATGGCAGTGCGTGGAGTATGTACCCGTGCCGGTCAGGCGAATCCAGCAGATTCGCCCGCTTCCGTCATCCGTTCAGACAGCCCGGGCGATCGCGAGGAAGTCCTCCGCCACCAGGCTCGCCCCGCCCACCAGTGCACCGTTCACCCCGTCGAGCGCGAGGATCTCGCGGGAGTTCTCCGGCTTGACCGAGCCACCATAGAGGATGCGGCAGCCGGCGAGGCGGTCAGAGTGCGCGCTCACCACCGATCCGGCGTGAGAATGCATGGCGGCGATGTCATCCAGCGAAGCCGCGGCGCCGGTCCCGATGGCCCACACCGGTTCGTACGCGACGACGGTGTTGCCGGTGTCGCATCCGGCGGGCAATGACCCGCGCAATTGTGTTTCCACCGTCGGGAGCGCATCGCCCCCGGCCCGCTGGTCGGCGGTCTCGCCGACACACACGATGGCAACCATGCCCGCGTCATGGGCCGCGGATACCTTGGCCGCCACCTGCGCGTCGGTCTCGCCGTGGTTCGCGCGACGCTCCGAATGGCCCAGGATGACGTGGCTGCACCCCGCGTCGGCGAGCTGTCGGGCCGCGATATCGCCCGTATGCGCGCCCTGGCCGACCTGGTGACAGTCCTGGCCACCCAGTGCAACCGCGGAACCCGCGAGCTGCGAGGCGACCGGGACCAGCCAAACCGCCGGGGGGCAGAGTACGATTTCCGTATCCGCGGGCGCTTCCCGCGCGATGGCGCCAGCCAGGCGGATCGCCTCGCCGGCCGTCAGGTTCATCTTCCAGTTGCCGACAACAAGGGGGGTCATGCCGCGTGATGCTCCGGCCGTGAACTGTGCCGGCGCCTTCCTAGCACGTCGGGCAAGCGCAGGCACGGAGATGCGTGTTGCCGCGGCAATCCCCGTGCCACTAGTATGCGCCGCGCCCGCGGACCCCCGTACCATCCAGGCCGGAAGGACCCCGTCCCCGATGCTGCAGCTCATCCGTTCCAAGGTATCGTCGATCCTCGTGAAGGCCCTGTTCGCCCTGCTCGTGGTGAGCTTCGCGATCTGGGGGATCGGCGACATCTTCCTGGGCGGTTCCGGCGGCCGCGCCGCCATCACCGTGGGCGAGACCATCTTCTCGTCCACCGAGGTGCTAAACGAATACGACCGGACCCGCCGTGCGCTGGGTGCTCCGCCACAGGAAGAGGAGCGGATGCGCGCGGCGATTCTCGACGGCGTGATCGAGTCCCTGATCGAGACCGGCCTGTTCGAGGCCGAGGGCAGGACGCTCGGCCTGCTGGTCGGCGAGGACCAGCTCAAGGCGTGGGTGCGCGAGTCGCCGATGTTCCGCGACCATACAGATCGATTCAGTCCGGAGCTGTTCCGCCAGGCCATGTTTCGCTTCGGCATGGCCGAGGCCGAGTTCTTTGCTGCCATCGCCAGGCAGCTGAAACGCGACCAGATCGCGGCCGCCGTCCGGAACACCGCCCTGGTCCCGGACGCGCTGGCCGGGAGGCTTCATGCGTGGCGTGCCGAAACCCGGATCGCGGACGGCGTGTTCATCTCCGTCGACTCGATGACTGGCATTCCCGGGCCCGGGCCCGCGGAACTGCAGGATCACTACGAGACCGAACGGTCGGCCTACGTGGCACCCGAGTACCGCGAGGCGACCTATCTGTCGCTGGCCGCCGAGGAACTCGCAAGCGAGATCCTGGTTCCCGAAACCGAACTGCGTTCCGAGTACGATCAGCGCATCGACGAGTTCACCCGGCCCGCGACCCGCGATCTCGCCCAGTTCCTGTTCGATGACGAGGACAGCGCGCGCGCCGCACTCACCACGGCTGCGGCCTCGACGGAGGTGGACTCCGTGATCGCCGCGCTCACCGCGGCCGCGGGCGCACCGGTGATGCTCGACGCCGCAACCGAGGCGGATTTCATCGAGGATGCGGAACGGGCCGCGGCATTCGGGACCGCCGGGGAAACCGCCAGCGTACCGGTCGGCACCGCCTTCGGCTGGAAGGTGTTCGTGGTCCGCTCGGCGACGCCGCAGCGCATCCTGTCATTCGACGAGGCCCGCCAGGGGATACGCGACGCGATTGCCCGCGAGCGTGCGCTCGATGCCATGTTCGAACTCGCGAACAGCTTCGAAGATGCCCTCGCCGGCGGGGCGACGATCGAGGAAGCGACACGGGGCGTCGACCTGGTTTCACGACGGGTTGGCATGGTCGACAGGACGGGCGCCGGAACGGATGGTCAGCCGGCCCCGGGGCTTCCCGGCGGCGAGATCTTCCTGCGAACGCTGTTCGAGACCGGTGACGGCGAGCAGAGCACGCTTACCGAAACGCCGGATGGTGGATACTTCCTGTTGCGTGTCGATCGCGTGATCCCGCCGCGACAGCGCGATCTTACCGAGGTCAGGGACCTGGTCGCGCAGAGCTGGCGGCATGCCAGGGCACTGGAACGGGCTGATGAACGTGCGCAGCGCCTCGCGGCAGCTTCCCGGGGCGGCGTCGGACTAAAGGCCGGTGCGCGGACACTCGGCCTGACGGCGCAGGCCATCGGACCGGTCGGGCGTGACGGCTCTGGGCTCGACCACGAGACCTGGCCGGGGTCGACGGTCGACACCATCTTCGGACTCGGACGCGGTGAAGTCGCGACCAGCCCGGGCAATACCGGGGTTGCGGTGCTGGAACTCCTTGAGATCAGGAGCCCCGATCCCGACCGGACCCGGACCGAGCGCACAGGGCTCGAATCCCAGCTGCAGGCCGTCATGGGCCAGGACTACATTGACGCCTACACCCGCAACCTGCGCGAACGCCACCCGGCAACCATTGACCGGGGCTACATCGACACGCTGATGGCAGCCTCGCAATGACCGTGGAACCCGACCTCGCAGGCTTCTCGGCCACCTACAGCCGCGGCGAGGCCCAGGTGGTGTGGACCAGCATGGTCGCCGACCTGGAGACTCCGGTCTCGGCCATGCTCAAGCTGGCCGACGGCAAGGCGAACGCCTTCCTGCTGGAATCCGTGGAAGGCGGTGCGGTGCGCGGCCGGTTCTCGATCATCGGGCTGCGGCCAGACCTGGTGTGGCGGTTCTCCCGGGAGAAGGCCGAGATCAACTGGCGGGCCGAGTCCGAACCGGACGCGTTCGAGCCCTGCGGCGAGCCTCCGATGCAGTCGTTGCGTACGGTACTGGCGCGTTCGCGGATCGCGCTTCCCGAAGGACTGCCGCCCATGTCGTCCGGATTGTTCGGATACATGGGCTACGACGCGGTGCGGCTGACCGAGAACATCCCGGATACCACGCACGACGACCTCGAAATTCCCGACGGTATCTTTGTGCGTCCGACACTCATCTGCGTGTTCGACAGGCTTGAGGACGTGGTCAGTATCGTCACCCCGGTGTGGCCCGAGCCGGGAGTATCGGCCGACGCCGCCTACCGGGCGGCCCGGACCCGGATTGCCGGCGTCATCGCCGATTTCCGCCGCGGGCTGCCCGCGGGCACCAGTGACGGTTCCCTGGAACTCGGCGATCCGGTCTCGCCAACGACACGGCAGGAATTCTGCGACGTGGTGGAAAGGGCGAAGGACTACATCCGGGCCGGTGACGCATTCCAGATTGTCCCGTCACTGCGGTTCTCGGTTCCGTTTCCGCTGCCGTCGATGTCGTTGTACAGGTCGCTTCGCCGGCTGAACCCGTCGCCGTTCCTGTTCTTCTTCGACTTCGGCGACTTCTCGATCGTCGGATCCAGCCCCGAGATCCTGGTCCGGCTGCGCGACGAGATCGTCACCCTGCGTCCGCTCGCGGGCACCAAGCCGCGCGGCGAGACGGCGGCACTTGACCGGCAAATGGCGGAGGAACTGCTCAGCGATCCCAAGGAGCGGGCCGAGCACCTGATGCTGCTTGACCTCGGCCGCAACGACGTGGGCCGGGTCTCGCGGGTCGGCAGCGTTCGCGTGGTGGAGCAGTTCGTCATCGAGTACTACTCGCATGTGATGCACATCGCGAGCCATGTCGAGGGCAGGATCCGTGACGGACTGGACGGACTCGATGCGCTGGCCGGGAGTTTTCCGGCCGGCACCGTGTCGGGCGCCCCGAAGGTCCGGGCCATGGAGATCATCGACGAGCTCGAGAAGACGCGTCGCGGTGTCTACGCGGGTGCGATCGGCTACTTCAGTGCCGGCGGCGCCATGGACACCTGCATCGCGCTCAGGACGGCGCTGGTGAAGGACGGTGTCATGCACATCCAGGCCGGCTGCGGGGTCGTTGCCGACAGTGATCCGGACACCGAGTACGAGGAGTGCGTCAACAAGGCGCGCGCCCTGTTCCGGGCAGCCGAGGAAGCCGTGAAATTCGCCGCCGGCCAGCCCTGACCTGCACCGTTCCGGTGCGATCCCGGCCCGTTCAGTCCGGCCATTCCCTGCTCCCGGCAGCCCGCATTGATCCTGCCAACCCGCACGGCTATTCCTGTCGCGAACGTGCGGTCTCCAGGCCCAACAGGGCAAGAAACGCACTCGGGTAACGCTCGTGTCGGACCCTGTTGTCACACCATTTGCATCACAGATGAAGTTCCATTGTCGCCGTGAACGGTGCAAACATGCTGATCATTGCCCGACGGGCAACCGCAACCGTGGTGTCGCGTTTGCCGACCGGACGCCAGGAAACGGGTGAGTAACATCTTCCCCGGACTGAAGGCCGGCAATTTCCGGCAGCGCTTGTCGCTCCACCGATAGTTCTCGCTTCACCGGAGGGCTACTGCCTTGCGTTACCAACGGTCGGAAACGACAATCAAACGAGCCGGAAAACAGCCTGCTGAAGATGGATCGTCACCGCACGACCGAACGCTTACCTTCGGCTTAAGACTGTTCCTCGTGAACTGATCGAATGGCTTCGTGCCTTGGGGAGACTCTGTGCTATGGAAACGCGTCCATTCGCATGGTTCCTGATCTTGATCTTGGTGTCCGCGGCCTATGCGTGGCCAGTTTGGATACACAAGGGACTGAGTGACCAGTTCACGTCGCTCGAGGCCAGTATTCAGGAGCAGGGTAGTCGCCTGGATCCCATCGCGGCGCTGGTTGACAAGGTTGCAGTGCTTGAATCCGTGGTCCTCGAGCAGCGCGGAATGCTGGATAACGCTCTCGGTCGCGGCGTTCCGGTCCAGATGTCGGACCAGTGGAATACGCAGCTGGAGACGCTTGAGAAGCGGCTGTCTGAACAAGCATGGCCCGCGCATGCGGACGAAGCCGCGGAGTTTCTGGCTGCGGTATCCACCTTGGTGTCGGAGTTGTCGCCACTCGCAGAAGCGACCTACTTTGCCCGTCTGGCCCGGTTGCGCTGGTCGGCCGTTGCCTTCGATGCTCTGCGCCGCGAAAACGTCCCCGAAGAAGTGCTGTTTGGTCAAGTCGAGCAATTGCGTGCCATTGCTGATGCGAAACCGGAAGATGTAGACACGGCCCTCGAGCAGGCACTTCTGAAGCGGAGTGAGGAACTGTTGTCGGCCGCAGAGAAGTCGGCCCTCGACGCTGTCGTCGATCGAGCGAATAGACTCTTGGACCCCCGGCAGGGTGATGCACCTGCCGCCCCGCAAGGAGATTCGTCGCAGGCCACCGATGGGTTCCAGGAAGTGTACGACGACCTCGGGGTTTATCTGGATCACCCCAAGCGCCGTGAGGAGATCAAGGACCTCCGGGAGAAGCTTGCGCGCCGACTGACCGAACACAAAGCCCGGGACCAGGCCGCTGCGCTAAGCGACCAATGGAAGCGAGCCAGACAATTGGTTGGCGAACATGACGAAGCGTATGAGGCTGCCGCCCGTATGCTGCTGGACGAGGTTACGGGTGCCCGTGCCATGACCGCGCTGTCCGGCTTGCAGACGACTGAATTTGACGGCTTGGTGGCGGAGATCCAGGCGGCCGTCCACGACGTTCACGACGGCTTACGGCGTGCGTATCAGAAGTGGGCGCTGAGTCAGATTTTTGAGTTTGAGAAGCTCCGCGCGCAGATCAGGAGCGGCGATGCGATTCCCTCGAAAGTCGAGCCCGTTCAGGAAGAGAGGAACGTAAGCGGACTGGTACGCCGGGGGTATGAGAAGGTCAAGCGGGTCGCTCAAGCTGCGAACCGCATCGTGGATGGCGAATGCGGTGATCGGTCCAATTGCCAGGAGCTCCAGAAAGCCATGATTATCAACCTCCTTCCGATCGATCACCTGTTGCTGGATGTACCCGTGTTGAAGCGCTACCAGCATGCCTATGACGCGGGGTGGGACGCTCTGAAAGGGCATCCGGAGCAAACCTGTGTGGCGATCGCCGCCATCTTTGTGCCGAAACGGGCGCTCCGGGATGTTGGCGAAGCTGCAGCAGGTTCGGATGTCGGCCTAGTTGAAGAACTGTGGAGCCATGAGGAATGCGAGTAACCGCGTGTGTCGGCTGGCTCTGCCTGGGCATTCTGCTCGCTGTCCCGGCCGGTCCGGCAGTTCCGGACATCCCGCTTACACCCCGGGAGCTGCAATCGGCGCTTGCTGGCGCGTCGAACCCCAGCGTGTGGACCCGGCTTTATCCGTCCAGCACTGCGCTGACTGGTGCCGCACCCCTCGTGCAGCGGAACTACCGCACCCGTTGGTTGTCCGCCTCGCATGGCGACCGGGTCCACATTGCGCAGCAGATCGGCGAGCAAGGTGTTGCACGCTATGCCGATGGGCGGCAATTGAAGACGCTCCTCAGTCCTTTCGGACACCGTGCCCACATTGGGCCGGATTCGATCTTTTGGAATCGTGCGTCCGGAAAGGTTCAGGTCCTAGAGGCAAAAGGCGGCTCGTCGGTGCCCAAGTGGACGTATCGGTCGATTCAGGGGACGAACGTCAATGCCATTCGGTCAGCGGACGGTGTGCTCGCTCGTAGTAGTGCAAGCCTGCGCGAGAAACTTCAAGCTGCCCGGGTCATCAAGGCAGCACAGCGCGGTCATCTTGAAACGGGTGTTGTCCGGACTGCCCATGTGCTCGGGACGCCGCGTGCGCCGACACTGTCAGCTCGCATGGATGTCGGCAACGTGACGAGGGAGGCTCGGCAGCTGGAACGCCAACTGGTCCGACAAAATCCCAAATTGCGTCGTGTCTTCGCAACAGCCGGTTCGCAACACCGGGTAGGCCGACTTGCCTATCGCACGTCGCAAGTCGGCAGGGTTGCCTCCCGGTGGGTGCTGCCGATCCGCGTGGGTCTTGCTGGAGCTAGCTTGACGGTGGCCATTGCGAAATTCGCGAATGCTTCCATCAGTTCCCGGGAATTTCTGCGTGCAAGTGCGGATCCTGCACTTCTCGTGGTCTTCACCGGAGCTGGCGCGTTGATCGGCGGACTGACCTCGTCCGGCATAGGGACAATACCTGGGGCGGCAGCGGGCGCGATGATTGCGCTGCCGGTTCAACTTGGCCTTGAATGGGTAATTGACCGGTACTATCGGGATTTCCACCCGGCACAGCAGAACGCTGTCGATCAGGCAATCAAAGTGATGTACTTCGGGACTGGCTCTCGACCGAGGCAAGCGTTATCAGTGCCTGCCCAATGACTTGTACGCCTGACCTGGCGGGGGAAGCGAGGCCTCTCGTGGCCCGTCGCTCAGGTGCCGTGCTTGCCTCGTTCGCCAAGCGAGGCGGTCGTGGTCACAGGGAGCGTTTGGCGTTACTGTCGGAGGTCGCGGTCGACATCGTGGCGACGATCGCCTGCGTGATGATGCTTCCGATCTTCTCCCCCGCTTCGACCAGATGCGCATCTGCCACGTGGGCGTAGCCGGCAGTTGTCCGGTGCCTGCGGTGCCCAAGGATTTTCCGCTTAACAGTCTCAAGGCCGTGTCCAGCCGCCTTCTGCGCGAGAACCGCACTGAAATCACCAGTCGCTCCCACAAGGGCGTCCTTTGGTCGCCGTCATACTTCGCGGCTTCCTGTGCCGGCGCACCCCTTTCCGTGATCGCCGCTGACGTCAATTCACAGCGGGAAGCGGCCAACGGCCGCTCTCGCGTTCCTCCCCTCCCTCAAGGAAGGAAGGGTATCCCGCGAGGTTTCCGATGAAGCGGCGTTCGTGTCGGCAAGGGTACCGTCCGGCCCCACGGGAGGCGGAGCCGGGCGCTCCGTTTACTCCGCCGCGGTCGGCGCCTGGCGGAAGTCAAGCCTCCGATCCTGGACCGCCCTGGGAAGCAGGGTGGCCGCGAGCGTCGCCGCCGCGGCGATGCAGGCGAGGACGATCAGCAGCCATGCGAAACCCTGGGTGGCCGCGTAGATCCAGGCAATGAGCGGAATGGCAGCGGCGGCAACGCCCAGGGAGAGAACAAACTTGACACCGAAGGCGGTGGCCCGCCAGCGCGGCGGGGTAAACCGGGCGAACAGGCTGTTCTCGGCCGGCGTGCCGATGGTGTTGGCGACGACCATGGCAACAACGAGGACGATCAGCAGGGTCCCGTCGACAAGTGCCGCAACCAGCAACAGCGGCGCCTGGGCGAGCCACGCACACAGGTACACCCTGCGGACATCGAACCTGTCCGAAAGCCACCCGCCGAGAACCTGGGTCACACTCGAGACCAGGTAGACCGCCGATACCACGACACCGATTCCGACCAGCCCGTCGCCGAGCAACCCGGAGAGCCGGGCTTCGAACAGCTTGGGCAAGGCGAAGGACGTCGCCTGGTAGACGAGGCCGGTGCAGGCGACGGTTGCCAGCAGGACCAGGGCGCCGCGCTGCATGTCCCTGCGACTGGCCTCGGGCGGCGCGGAGCGACGATAGGAGGTGTCCTCGGTCACGAGGCCGGCGCCAATCGCCAGCAGCAACAGCACGCCGGTCGCGACACACAGCGCGCCCGGAAGAATGAAGGCGGCCTGCCAGGACCAGTAATCGGTCAGGATGCCGGCTACGAGAGGGGCCAGCGCCACGCCGATACTGCCGCACACCCCGTTCCAGCCCAGGGCCCTGCCTCGGTTTGCGACACGCCGCACCACCCAGGCAATCCCCACCGGATGGTAGATCGCCCCGAAGAACCCGATGGTTGCAAGTCCCAGGGCAACCTCGAACGGTGTGGTCGCAAGACCGGTCAGCACGGAGCCACCACCGGTTCCCAGGAAGAAGACCACCATCATGCCCGGCGCACTCCACCGGTCACCGAGAAAACCCGCCGGCAACGCCATGGCACCGAACAACACGTTTCCTGCCAGCATCAGGCCGATCAGCTGGTGGTAGGGCAGGTCGAACACCCCTTCGAGTGCAATCACCACCGTCGGGTAGATCAGCATCAGGAAATGCGAGTAGGCGTGGCCGACATTCGAGAAGGTCAGCGCGGCGCGACTGCGGATGTCGGTCATGGCCCGTCTGCGATTATGAGCGCGGCGTTCGGGACGTCGACGTTTCGCACGTGGTCGGAGCGGCGGGATTTGAACCCACGACCCCTACACCCCCAGTGTAGTGCGCTACCAGACTGCGCCACGCTCCGGATACCAGGTGCGACTTCTGTTTCTTGTATGGTGTTTGCCTGTCGCGGGCAAGCGGATCGGTCAGGAGCCCGGATTGCGTGCCGCCTCGAGCTGCTGGCGCAGTTCGAGCAATTCCTCGTAGATCTCGAGCAACTGCTCCCGCATGGAAGGCTCGGAGTCGGCATTGGAGACAGGCAAGATATCCATAACGCCAGGTCGCACGCTGCCGTCCCGCAGGATACGCTGGGCACCCCTGATGGTGTAGCCGTCGTCGTGGAGCAGGCGCTGGATACGGCGCAACACCTGTATGTCCTCGGGCCGGTAGTAGCGCCGGCCCCCTCCCCGCTTCAGCGGCCTTATCTCGCTGAACTTGGTCTCCCAGAACCGGAGTACGTGGGCCGGAAGGTCGAGTTCGCGCGCAACCTCGCTGATGGTCTGGAATGCGCGTCCCGGCGTCCGGTCGCCCGGCCGGTCGCTGTCCCTGTCGAACGTCACCGCCGGCTACCGGTCACTGATCGTTTCCACGCAGGCTCTTGTTGATCCGGTCCTTCAGAAGCCGGGACGCCCTGAACACCAGCACACTTCGCGGAGGGATCGGTACCTCTTCCCCGGAACGCGGATTGCGTCCGATCCGTTCGCGCTTCTGACACACTGAAAAACTGCCGAATGTCGGTAGCTTGACCGTATCACCGCGTTCGAAGGCCTGGGATATTTCCTCGAGGATGGACTCGAGCAGAACTGAAGAGTCGTGGCGGGAAAACCCCATCTGCCGGCACAGAGCCTCGCTCAGCTGTGCCCGGGTGAGTGTCGTGCCGTTCATGCCGAAAAAACCGCCTCGCTCCAGCCCGGGCGCGATGCTACGCGGTCAGGTCAGATGCGTCAAACCGCTTGTCCCCGTCCCGATGCCCCTGTCCCGGTCGCTCCGGCCCGCACGCGCGGGAGTGTGCCCCGCGTGCCACGGATACGCATGACAGGATCACTCCCGGCCTGAAACCCGGTGAAATCCGGGACCACCGCGCGAGACCATGGCTACGCACCCGTGAGCGGCCCTGATCCCGGTCCCCCGTCTTCCGCGCCGACCGGGATCAGAGCCTGTCAGGATTTTGTAGCAGTGCTGTGGCAAACACGGCACAACCCGTGGCGCATCAGGCACAGTGGGATCCCTGCGCGTGCCGTGGCACTCCGATCCTGACCAGGCCCGCACCCCACACCAGTCCGCCACCGATAGCTTCGAACAGCACCAGGTGGCCCGGTTTCACGCGGCCGTCCATGACCGCCTCGGCGAGAGCGAGTGGTACGGAGGCCGCCGAGGTATTGGCATGCCGCTCGATGGTGCACACAACCTTCTCGGGCGGCAGCTTCATCCGCGCGGCCATGCTGTCGATGATCCTGCGGTTGGCCTGGTGGGGAACCAGCCAGTCCACATCGTCTACGCTCAGCCTGTTGGCCGTCAGCGCCTCGTCGATCACCCGCCCGAGCTTGGACACGGCGTGCCGATAGACTTCGCGGCCATTCATGCGCACATGTCCGCTGGTGCCACTGCGTGACGGACCGCCATCGACGTAGAGAATCTCGCGTTCTCGCCCGTCGGAATGGAGATGTGTCGACAGCACTCCGTAGCCGGAACTGTCCGGGGAGCTGTCCCCCCTGAGCACGATGGCACCTGCGCCGTCCCCGAACAGCACGCATGTCGAGCGATCCTGCCAGTCGAGGATCCGTGTGAAGGTCTCGGCTCCTATGACGATGGCGCACTCGAACTGACCGGTGCGGATCAGGCTGTCTGCGACTGACACGGCGTAGATGAACCCCGCGCACACCGCCTGCACGTCGAATGCGGCACCACGCCGCATGCCCAGACCGGCCTGGACCCGGGTTGCAGTTGACGGGAAGGTGTCGTCCGGAGTTGTGGTGGCGACGACGATGAGGTCGACCTCGTCGACGCCCAGTCCCGCGGCGGCAAGCGCGGAGCGGGAGGCGGCAAGTGCGAGATCGGAGGTCAGTTCGTCTTCCGCCGCGATATGCCGCTGCCGGATACCGGTACGCTGTACGATCCACTCGTCGGACGTGTCCACGCGTTCGGCCAGTTCATCATTGCTCAGAACGCGATCCGGCAGATAGGAACCGCAACCGAGAAGCAGGGAGCGCCGGGCGGTCAAGGAAGCGCCGCCGACACGCTGTTCCGGTCCTGGACGGCTCCCTGTACGGACAGCTCCTCCCGCACGCTGTCAAGGAAGCCGAACCGGGCCATGTTGGCGGCAACGCAAATGGCATTGGCAAAGCCGAGCCTGTCGGTGCCGCCGTGGCTCTTGACCACGATGCTGTTGAGCCCGAGGAATACTGCACCGTTGCGACGTCGTGGGTCGACCCGTCCGAGCGTGCGCCTCAGTGCCCGTCTGCACAACAGGTATCCCAGTTGCGCCATCCAGCTCGAACGGAACGAGTCCCGGAGCAGGCTGGTAAGGAACTGCGCTGACCCCTCGGCGGTTTTCAGGGCGATATTCCCGGTAAATCCGTTGGTTACGATCACGTCGACCGATCCCGTCGCCAGATCATTTCCCTCCACGAATCCATGATAGCTGAGCGGCATGTCACGGTTTCGAAGGACATCCGCCGCATCACGCAGATCCTGGTATCCCTTCTGCTCTTCGCTGCCGACATTGAGAAGTCCGACCGAAGGTGTCTCCAGCCCCAGGACGATCCGGGTGAAGATCGCACCCATCATCGCGAACTGGACGTAGTTCTCGGTGTCGCATTCGATGTTTGCCCCGAGGTCGAGCACGCAGGTCTCGCCCCGAAGAGTAGGGAAGAACCCGGCTATGGCGGGCCGGGTGATGCCGGGGCAGGTACCGATCAGGAACTTCGACAGGGCCATGAAGGCACCGGTGTTTCCAGCCGAAACCACGCCATCTGCTGCCCCGTTGGCAACCAGGTCAGTCGCGACCCGCATGCTGGTCCTGCGCCCCCGGCGCAGGACCGCGGATGGACGCTCATCGGCACCGACGACCTCATCGCTGGGCACGATCTCCACCGCGCTGTCACGCAACCGCCTGGTCTTCGCCACCAGTTCCAGGACCCGCGGTTCCTCGCCGACCAGGACAAGACGCAGATCCGGCATCCGCTCGAGAGCGATGTCGGCTCCCTGAACAACGAAATCGGGAGCCTGGTCGCCTCCCATGGCGTCAAGCGCGATGGTTGTGGAGACAGCCATTTGTGTATCGGAACGTGGTTGTCGTTCGTGGATTCACTTCGGTTTCCCTGTCCAGGATGCCGATCGGATTACCGTAACATATACGTTGCACGTCTGCCCGGGCGTCATCGATCGGACGACCCGTGAAGGTCGAGCGTCCTGAGCGCGGAAAACGGACTGTCGCCATCGAGATCACCGTCGCCGGCACTGCAGGCCAGTGTTCCACTCTCGAACCGGCCCGCTTCGAGCATGACAGGGTCGAGCGCCAGCGACAGCTGCTGCGCGCATACCTCCCCCACATCAAACACACCCCCGGGGGCGGGCTCCGCATCCTCGGCCTGCTCGGAATCGATCTCACCAAGGATCTCGATCGCCTCGGGAGTCGCCACGGTTTCTTCGAATTCCTCGCCAATGATGAAATCAAGCGGCGGTTCCCCGGCCTCCCCGGCCACAGCGACTTCGGCACATGCCGTACCCTCGAGACGGATCGCGCCCTCATGCAGTCTTCGGGTCCGCAGGGTGACCCGGAAATCGGAAATCGATTCGACTCCGAATCGCCGCGCGAGGGCAGCGCACTCCCTCCCGCTCGCCTGCAGGCAGATCCTGCCGGACCCCGAGAGAAGGTCTGCCAGATGCATGACCCTGCTGAATTCCGGTGCAGTCACGGGGAGGGATCCCCGAAACAGGCCGTCCCCGCCAGCACGTCGGAGACCGGCTGGGTCGCCAGCAACCGTTCCGTGGACCTGACATAGTCGGCCAGCCGGCGCACCGTGTCATGATCGGGAACCGTACCGCGGTAGACATTGCGAGCCAGCGCGTCCTCGAGTGTGTGCCCGGCAAGTCCCGCCTCGTAGGCCTCGAGCCTCCCGTAAAACGCCGCGCCCATCTGTTTCACCCGTTTGCCCACGGACATGTCGCCGACACCGATTTCACGCAGGGACTCGTCCATGTCGACGAACATGTGGTCAAACAGTGTCTGGGCGAACCTGGCTGCATCCCGGGACTCTCCCTTCAGGCGGTGTTGAACCAGCACCATGTGCAGGACAAGCATATCGAAACGGCCGTCCAGTGAATCCGGAACAGCCAGATCACGGTAGAACTCGATACGACGGGACTGTGCCACAATTCCGTCATAGATTCGAGACACGGACTGACGCATGGCCTGCGCACGATTGCGTCGGAGCATCAACCACCGGATCATGGCCAGTGCAGACCGGGAAACGTTGCCGGTTCCGGGATTGACCGCGGACGTGCTTGCGACCACATTCCACGACGAGCACCGGATCGCATGAGTTGATCGTGTTGCGAGAATGATGACATTGACCACCACCGTGCCGAAACCGCCGTGCGGACAGTCTCGCTTCCGGTTGCGACCGCTGGTCCGCTGCATGGCAGCAGCTGCCATTGCCGCCGTCCTGGCCGCATCCTGTGCGCCGCGAGTGGAAACCCATGGCAACAGGGTCGATCCTGATCGTCTGGTCCGGATCGTTCCGGGCCAGACAGACCGAAACACGGTCGCTGCCCTTCTGGGCACTCCATCCTCATCGTCCGACTTCGGACAGGAGACCTGGTACTACGTGACAAGCAGAACCCGATCCTTCGCCTTCTTCAAGGACAGGCTCGAGTCCCGGCAGATCGTTTTCGTTTCGTTTGCCGAGGACGGCAGGGTCGACGAGATCGGCACGCTGTCGGAAGTGGACGGGCGCCAAGTGACCCTGGTTGACCGGGAAACCCCGACCGCGGGTCAGGAGTTCACCATCCTCCAGCAGCTGCTCGGCAACCTGGGACGGTTCAACCAGGCCACCCAGTAGGGCCCGTCCCGAAAAACCGTCCACCCCCATTCACGCCGCAAGTGCCGCCAGCAGCAGGATCGCGACAATATTGATGATCTTGATCATCGGGTTGATTGCCGGTCCTGCCGTGTCCTTGTAGGGATCGCCGACGGTATCGCCGGTCACCGCGGCCTTGTGGGCGTCGGAGCCCTTGCCGCCATGATTGCCGTCCTCGATGTACTTCTTGGCATTATCCCAGGCGCCGCCACCCGCCGTCATGGATACGGCAACGAAAATGCCGGTGACGATGGTTCCGAGCAGCATCGCGCCGATTGCGGTAAAGGCCGCAGCCTGGCCGCCGATCAGGCTGATCACCGCGTACATCACGATCGGGGCGAGTACGGGGAGCAGCGAGGGAATGATCATTTCCTTGATCGCGGCCCGTGTCAGCAGGTCGACGGCCCGCCCGTATTCGGGGCGAACGGTGCCCTCCATGATTCCCGGGTTTTCCCGGAACTGCCTTCGCACCTCCTCGACCACCGCGCCGCCGGCCCGACCGACTGCCTGCATGCCCATCGAGCCGAAGAGGTAAGGCAGCATGCCGCCGATGAACAGGCCGATGACGACGTAGGGGTCCTGCAGCTCGAACCTGACCTCGAGCTCGGGGAAGTAATGCGACAGGTCCTCGGTGTAGGCCGCGAACAGCACGAGGGCGGCAAGGCCGGCCGATCCGATCGCATATCCCTTGGTCACGGCCTTGGTGGTATTGCCGACGGCATCCAGCGCATCGGTCGTGTTCCGCACGTTCTCCGGAAGATTGGACATTTCGGCAATGCCGCCGGCGTTGTCGGTGACCGGTCCGTAGGCATCGAGAGCGACGACCATTCCGGCCAGTGCCAGCATGGTCGTGGCTGCAATTCCGATTCCGTAGATGCCGGCCAGCATGTGTCCGGCGAGGATGCCGGCGGAGATGATGACGGCGGGAAGCGCGCAGGCTTCCATCGAGACCGCCAGTCCCTGGATGACGTTGGTCCCGTCGCCTGTTTCCGATGAGCGGGCGATACTGCGTACCGGACGGTACTCGGTCGAGGTGTAGTATTCGGTTACCCAGACAATCAGGCCGGTAACGATGAGGCCGACCAGCGCGGACAGGAACAGGTCGAGCCCGGTGGTCTCGGCGCCGCCGGTCGTGGTCAGGACTTGATCAAACCCGATCATGTGCCAGGTGACGACGCCGATCAGCACGGCGGAGATCACGGCGCTGGAAATGAAGCCCTTGTAGAGCGCCCACATGATCTTCCGGTTGGCGCCGAGTCGCACGAAGAAGGTCCCGATCACCGAACCGATGATGCAGACTGCGCCGATCGCAAGCGGGAAGGACATCAGGGTCGCGGCAGTGGCGCCGGAAAAGAAGATGGCGGCAAGCAGCATGGTCGCCACCATCGTCACCGCATAAGTCTCGAACAGGTCCGCCGCCATGCCGGCGCAATCACCGACATTGTCGCCCACGTTGTCCGCGATGGCGGCGGCATTGCGCGGATCATCCTCCGGAATCCCGGCTTCCACCTTGCCGACCATGTCGCCGCCGACATCCGCACCCTTGGTGAAGATGCCGCCGCCCAGCCGTGCGAAGATCGAGATCAGGGACGCACCGAAGCTGAGAGCAATCAGCGCCTCGAGCACGTGGCGCATGCCTTCCTGGGTCGTCGCGTCGAACAGTTCCAGCAGCACCATGTAGTATCCGGCAACTCCCAGCAGGCCGAGCCCGACCACAAGCATGCCGGTGACGGCGCCGGACCGGAACGCGAGCGCAAGCGCGGGTTCCAGCCCGACAGTCGCCGCCTGGGTCGTGCGAACGTTTGCGCGGACCGAGACATACATGCCGATGTAGCCCGCCGCGCCCGACAGGATGGCACCGATCACAAAGCCGATTCCCACGGCCAGTCCCAGGGTCAGCGCCAGGATGACCGCCACCACGACGCCGACGATGGCAATGGTGGTGTACTGGCGGTTGAGGTAGGCCGATGCCCCTTCCTGGATGGCAGCTGCAATCTCCTGCATCCTCGACGAGCCGGCATCCGCGGCCAGAACACTGCGTGCCGTGAAGAACCCGTACGCGAGCGCGATCAGCCCGCAAACGATCACGAAGGTCTCGATCATGTGCTGGTTGTCCCCGTGGTGCTGGTCAGGTGACGGAGTGCCCGATAACCTTGCCTGGAAGATGTTAAACGGTTTGCCTGGTTCGTTCCGCACCGTCGAAAATGTGGCTGGGAAGACACCAGATACGGTGCGGACAAGCGTGCGGGAACATAGCAAGATTATCTTGCGTGGCAAGGACCAGGTACACATCTTCCCCCGGTTTGCCGCGCACGCAGGCGGTGCGGGACGCCGTGGGTGTCCACCCGCCACTTCCGGCCCTGACCGACCCTGCCTGGTGACGGGTCCCGGTCAGGGATCGCGCGGGCCCCGGAACCGGGACAGGGCGCCCGATGCCGGCGGGCAGCCGGCGCCGCAGCGCCGTCACCAACCCGTGGTCATTGCCCGGGAAACCGGTTTGATCGCCAGGGACATCAGACGCTCGCCGGCGCCGGGCTGCGCGACTTCAACAACAGCCACAGCACCATTGCCATGGTGAGTGCGACCGGCAGCAGCACGCCGAGGTTGAGGACGACCCAGCCGAAATTGTGGAAGATGGCGCCGGCGGAAAACGAGGCCAGGGCCACGCTGGTGAAGACCAGGAAGTCGTTCAGCCCCTGGACCTTGGCTTTCTCCGCACCGGTATGACATTCGGCCAGCAGGCTGGTACCGCCGATGAACAGGAAGTTCCAGCCGACGCCGAGCAGGACCAGGCCCCACCAGAACTGGTAGAGTTCGAGTCCCGAGACATTGACCCCGACACAGACAAGCAGCAGGGCAGCCCCGGCCATCATGACCTGCAGCACGCCGAAGCGGTTGATGAGGAAACCGGTGACGAATGACGGGGCGAACATCGCAACCGAATGCCACTGCACGATGAAGGCGGCGTCGGTGAAGCTGAACCCGCATGCGACGACGGCCAGCGGCGTCGCCGTCATCACGAAGCTCATGACGCCGTAGCCGATCATCCCGCCCGCCACAGCGACCAGGAACCGCGGTTGCCGGGCGATGACGTGCAGGGGCCTTTCCGGCTCGGAGCGCGTGTGGGCGGATTCGAGCGGGATGTCCACAAAACGCACGAAGGCGAGGATCAGGGTCTGCACCACCGCAACGACGAGAAAGCAACCCGAGAAGGTGACCGGTCCAAGCTCGGTTGCCTCGAACAGGTCGTAGGACCACTTGGCAAGTTCGGGACCGATCAGGGCCGAGACCACACCACCTGCCATGACCAGCGAAATCGCCTTGCTGCGAAACGCATCACTGGCGGTATCCGCGGCGGCGTGGCGGTAGAACACCGCAAACCCCATGAACGACCCCATCAGCATCGAAGCGAGGCAGAAACCGGCAAAGTGGCGCTCGAAGATCATCGCCATGGCAAGCAATGCGCCCGAGACGCCGACCAGCACTCCGATGGCAAAACCGGCCTGGCGACCGATGCGTCGCATCAGCAGCGATGCCGGCATGGTTGTGCACATGGTGGCGGTGAACTGCAGCGCCAGCGGCAGGGTGGCGAGAGCGGGATCCTCGCTCAACATCTTGCCGACCAGGGCCGTCACCGTCATGTTGACAGACATGGCCGACATCGCCAGCGCCTGGCAGCAGGACAGCAGCACGACGTTGCGGACCGTCGGGTCCCTGGCAGTCACGACCTGTCACTCCCGCTTGCGGCGGACAGGCAACCGGCGAATTCAGTCATGCCGGTATCCCGCGGTTTCCAGGTGCACTTCGTTGTCCCGGTGATCGAGAACCGTCACCCCGTCGCCGTCGACCATGTCGCCGATACGGGTGACCACCGTGCCACTCCCGCGACCGGCAGCCTCGATTCCCGCGCGGGCGGCCACCGGCGCGGTGAACAGCAGTTCGTAGTCGTCACCGCCGGCCAGCAGGTCGGGCACATCGACCGTGCGGTCGGCCACCAGGACGGCAGCAGGCGCAGACAGAGGCACGGTGTCGAGCCTGATGCGGGCGGCAGTGCCGGATTCCCGGCACACGTGCCCGAGGTCCTGCAGCAGCCCGTCGGACAGATCGATCGCCGCATGCGCGAGTCCGGGCAACGCCAGGCCGAGCGCGATGCGTGGCTGCGGCAGCAGATAGCGATCGACCAGGGCGGTGGTCGTGCGGGCCGTATCGAGGTTCCCTTCGAGAATCCGCAGACCCAGGGCGGCATCACCGATGCTCCCGGATACCCAGATGTCGTCACCCGGCCGGGCATCGGCACGACCGAGCACTCCGCCGGGGCCCGGCCTGCCGAAAATGGTGATCGACAGCATCGACGGTCCCGCGGAGCGAACCGTGTCGCCACCGGCAAGACCGACGCCGAATTCGCGCTGATCCAGCGCCAGCCCCTCCGCGATCTCCATGGTCCACGATGCGGCGTCGAGGCCGGCCCCGACGGCAAGCCCGAGTGTGTAGACCCAGGGGCAGGTCCCCATGGCCGCCATGTCGGAAAGATTGGTCCGCAGCGCCTTGCGGCCCACCAGTCCGGCGGGGTCCAGTGACCGGAAGTGAACCGCCTCGACCAGGACATCGGTGGAGACCACCAGGTGTTCGAGGCCGCTGACCGGGAGAACAGCAGCATCGTCGCGCAGGTCTCGCGCACCGGCGACAGCTGCCGCAAGCGGCCGGAATCCGGTCGCGATCCAGTCGAATTCGCCCGCGTTCATGCGCCGCCGTTCCGCCCGGCGGATCGCAACTCGCCCGAGACGCTGTCGAGCACGCCGTTGACCAGCCCGACCGCGCGATCGTCGTGAAACGCATGGGCGATGTCGACATACTCCGCGATCACCACCTCGGCCGGCGTCGCTTCGTGGTTTGCAAGCTCGTACACGCCAAGCCGCAGGATGGCGCGCAGTGTGGCTTCCAGCCGCTCGATGTCCCAACCGCTCATCAACAGCCTGGCGATCCGTGCATCGACCGGCCCCGGGTCCCGCATCACCCCGGCAACCAGGTCGCTGAACAACGCCACATCAGGCGGGCGCCTGTTCTTCGACCGGTTTATCCTGTGCAGCATGAATTCGCGAATCACGTCGCCAGCCGTCCCGCCGGTCATCTCGAGCTGGTAGAGTGCCTGGACCGCGGCCATCCGCGCCGAGGTACGCGGACCCGCATGCGGCGCCCGTTTCCGGGTCAAGTCACGGAACTCTGCTTGAGCCTGATCAGGGAAAGACAGGCGATAACGGCATCGCGACCCTTGTTGCGGCCGTCGACACCTGCGCGCACCCGGGCCTGTTCGGCGGTGTCGACCGTGAGTATTCCGTTTCCGATGGCCAGGTCCCAGGTGATCGCGAGGTCGATCAGTCCGCGCGCACTCTCTCCCGCAACGATATCGTAGTGCGAGGTCTCGCCGCGAATGACGCAACCGAGCGCCACGAATCCGTCGTAGACGCTGTTCCTCCGGGAAACGGTCGAGATCGCCGCGGGAATCTCGAGTGCGCCCGGGACCATCTCCAGATCCCAGGTGCAGCCCTGCCGGTCAAGCTCGCTGCGTGCACCCCGGATCAATTCCGCCGCAAGATCCTGGTAGAAGCCGGCGCAGACGATGAGAATTCGGTACACGGTCTGTCACCCTTTCGAGTCGACCTGCATCGGGCGCTGGGCCACGATGGTGAGACCGTATCCTTCCAGGCCGACCACGGTCCGGCGAGAATTGGACAACAGCAGCATCCGGCTGATGCCCAGGTCGAGCAGGATCTGTGCGCCGACACCGTAGTCACGCAGCTCGTTCTCGCTGCGCCGCCCGGCCGCATGGTCGCGCAGGCCCTGGCGCACCCGCTCCGACACCGCGGTCGGCGTCGGCTCACGGATCATGACGACAAGTCCCCTGCCCTCCTGCGCGATGGTTGTCATCGCCTGTTGCACCTCGCCGCCGCCCCGCATGCCGGTGCGATCGCCCAGCACATCCTCCATCACGTTGAGCGAGTGCATCCTGACCAGCACCGGCTCGGGTCCGGAAATGTCGCCCTTGATGATTGCGATGTGCTCGGTCCGGGTGGTCCTGTCCTGGTAGACGATCATGCGCCACTGGCCACCGTGCTTGCTGTCCAGCATGGTCTCGACGCTGCGCTCGACGATGGACTCGGTGCGGCGGCGGTAGGCGATCAGGTCGGCGATCGTGGCGACCTTGAGATTGTGAAACTGCGCGAACTGGATCAGGTCCGGCAGTCGCGCCATGCTCCCGTCATCGCGCATGATCTCGCAAATGACACCCGACGGGTTCAGACCGGCCAGCCGCGCGATGTCGATCACCGCCTCGGTATGGCCGGCACGTACCAGGGTGCCGCCATCTCGCGCCATCAGCGGAAACACGTGTCCGGGTGTTACGATGTCCTGGCGTCCGCATTCCGGATCGATGGCGACCGCAATGGTCCTGGCCCGGTCGTGCGCGGAGATACCGGTCGTCACACCCTCCCGCGCCTCGATCGAGATGGTAAACGCCGTCTCATGCCGGGTTTCGTTGCGCGGCGACATCAGCGGCAGGCCGAGACGTTCCACCCGCTCGCGGGTCATCGACAGGCAGATCAGCCCGCGGGCGTGCATGGCCATGAAATTGATGCACTCGGCCGTCGCCATCTCCGCCGGAACGCACAGGTCGCCCTCGTTCTCCCGGTTTTCGTCATCAACCAGGATGAACATCCGACCCGCCCGGGCCTCGGAAACCACCTCCTCGATCGAGGACAGGGCTCCCCGGTAAACATCCCCCAACTGGTCAGGTACCGCCATTCCAGGCCCCTTCACCGGATTGCGTCAGTCGCGCCACATAGCGCGCGATCATGTCGATTTCCACATTCAACCGGCCACCCGCCACAATCGATCCGAGTGTCGTTGCCTCCAGCGTATGCGGAATGATGTTGAGTGAGCAGTCGGTGCCGGCGACCTCGTTGACGGTCAGGGACACGCCGTCAAGCGCAACTGACCCCTTCGGCGCGACAAATCGCGCCAGTTCACCGGGGACCCGGACATCGAGGCTACGGCTGTCACCCCGCGCAGTCACCGACAGCACCTCGGCGATCCCGTCGACATGCCCGGAAACCAGGTGACCCCCGAGCTCGTCCCCGAGCCGGAGCGACAGTTCGAGATTGACCGGCGTGCCCCGTGACCATGATCCGAGCGTTGTGCATGCGAGTGTTTCGTCGGAAACCTCGACCTCGAACCAGCCGGGACCGGTCCCGATCACTGTCAGGCAGGCGCCCGAACAGGAAACCGAGGCCCCCATGGCAAGGGCGGTGGTATCGTGGGCGGTCGCAAGCCGCACCATCAGTTCGCCGCGGCGCTCCATGAGTTCGACGTGCCCGACGTCAGTGACAATACCGGTGAACATGAGCGTAACCTATGACCGGACGGTGCAGGTTTCCACCAAATAACGCCTCACCGGAGCGTGTAGTATGCCACCGTGTCCTCGCCGAGTGGGCGCATGTCATCCAGGGTGAAGCCGGGCGCGGCCCCGAGCCGCGCAAGCCCGAGCGCCCTGATCGCCGGAAGCCCGTCACCGCCGATCACGACCGGTGCGCGAAACCACGCGATCCGGTCAACGCAGTCGGCGCCCAGGAACGAGGCGGCAAGCCGACCCCCGCTTTCGAGCATGACGTCGTTGAGCCCGAGTTCGGCCAGCCGATGGAGCACGCCGTCCGGGCGAACCCGCCCGTCCTCGCCTGCCGGGCATTCGACGACCTCGACACCGTGGCTTTCGAGACCGCGAACGCGGTCCGGTTCCGCTCCGGGTGCCGCCATCACCAGGACGCCGACCGTGCGGGCGGTCCGTACCAGCCGGCTGGTGACCGGAAGTGACGCCCGGGTATCGATCACCACCCTGAGCGGGGAGCGGTCGCCGAGACCCGGAAGGCGGCAGGTCAATTCCGGATCGTCGGACAACACCGTGCCAATCCCGGTCAAGATAGCGTCGTGGCGGGCACGCAGCAGGTGACCGAGCCGGCGCGCCTGTGCACCGGTGATCCACTTGCTCTCGCCGCTTCCCGTCGCGATCATGGCATCGCTCGACGTGGCGAGCTTCAGGGTCACGGCCGGACGCGTCCTCGTGATCCGGCTTGCAAACCCCGCCGTCAGGGAGGCGGCTTCCTCCCCGCACACACCGACCTCGACCTCGATGCCAGCGGCGCGCAACCGGGAGAACCCCCGTCCGTTGACCCTGGGGTCGGGATCCTGGACGGCGCAGACGACGCGGCGCACACCGGCGGCGATCAGGGCGTCGGTGCAGGGAGGTGTCCGGCCATGATGCGCACAGGGTTCGAGCGTAACGTAGGCGGCAGCGCCCCGGGCCATTGTGCCCGCCCGCGAGAGCGCGAGCGCCTCGGCATGCGGCCGGCCGGAGGGCGCCGTCGCCGCGCGTGCCACCACGATCCCGTCACGAACCAGAACGCAGCCGACCGCCGGGTTTGGCGCAACACGGCCCATGCCGCGTCGGGCCAGCCTGATCGCGAGCCGCATCCAGCGGCGGTCTGTCTCCGGGGTCGGATCTCCTGGGCTGGCCACCGCTGCGACCGGAATCAGTCGTCGTCGTCGTAGCGCTGGCTCAGGTCCTCGACGAATTCCTCGAAGTCCTTTGCCTCGCGGAAGTTCTTGTAGACCGAGGCAAAGCGGACGTAGGCAACGGAGTCGAGGTTGGCAAGCGAGTCCATCACCATTTCGCCAATGACGCTTGAGGGTATCTCGGGTTCGCCCATGCTCTCGAGGCGGCGAACGATGCCTGTGACCATCCGGTCCAGCCGTTCCGGCTCGACCGGTCGCTTGCGAAGTGCGATCTGGATTGACCGCTCGAGCTTGTCGCGATCGAACGGTGTGCGACGCCCGGTTTTCTTCAGCACCGTGATCTCGCGCAGTTGCACCCGCTCGAAGGTCGTGAACCGGGCACCGCAGGCACGGCAGAAACGGCGACGGCGTATGGCCGCATTGTCCTCGGTGGGACGGGAATCCTTCACCTGGGTATCAGTGTTGCCGCAGAACGGACACCGCATGGTTGCTCTCTCCCTGTAACGGCACCGCGCTGTTGCCGGCATAGATCGGATGAGTCCGACACAGCCTCTCAACCGCAGCCCTGGTCCGGACCTCGACATCCGGATCGGGCGTTCCATCGGCGTCGATACCATCAAGCACGTCGCCGATCAGGGTACCGACCGTGCGGAAGTCGTCGACGTCGAACCCGCGCGAGGTAGCGGCCGAGGTTCCGAGCCGGATTCCGGAGGTCACCGTCGGCGGCCGCGGATCGAACGGGATGCCATTCTTGTTGCAGGTCAGCCCGGCACGTTCGAGCGCAGCCTCGGCATCCCTTCCAGTCACCTGCTTGGCGCGCAGGTCAATCAGCATCAGGTGGGTATCGGTTCCGCCGGAGACGATCTCGAAACCCCGCGATACCAGGGTGCCGGCGAGCGCACGGGCATTGGCAACCACGGCAGTGGCATAATCGCGGAACTCCGGCCGCAGGGCCTCCCCGAAAGCCACTGCCTTGGCCGCGATCACATGCATGAGCGGCCCGCCCTGCAAACCCGGGAACAGCGCCGAATCGACACGCCTGGCAAGCGCGGAGTCATTGGTCAGCACCATGCCGCCACGCGGCCCGCGCAGAGTCTTGTGCGTCGTCGTCGTCACCACATCGGCGAAATCCATCGGGTTGGGATGGACGCCCCCGGCGACGAGACCGGCGAAATGCGCCATGTCCACCATCAGCCGAGCTCCCACCTGGTCGGCGATCTCCCTGAATCTGGCAAAGTCCAGGACCCTGGGATACGCCGACCCGCCGGCGATAATCAGTTGCGGGCGATGCTGTCTGGCGAGTTCCCGGACCTGGTCGAAGTCCACTCGGGCGTCATCGCGGTTGACGCCGTACTGGACAGCGTCGAACCACTTTCCCGACTGGTTTGGCGCGGCACCGTGGGTCAGGTGCCCTCCGGCTGCAAGCGACATGCCAAGGATGGTATCGCCCGGCTTGAGCAGTGCCATGAACACCGTCTGGTTGGCCTGGGCGCCCGAATGGGGCTGGACGTTGGCGAAGCCGGCGTCGAACAGCCGTCGCGCCCGGTCGATGGCCAGCGTCTCGACCTCGTCGACATGAAGGCAGCCACCGTAGTAGCGCCGGCCCGGGTAGCCTTCGGCGTACTTGTTGGTCAGGACCGATCCCATGGCATCGAGCACCGCCGCGGAAACGATATTCTCCGAGGCGATCAGTTCGATCTGCTCGTTCTGCCTGCGGCCCTCGTCGCAGACCGACCGGTACACGTCCGGATCGACAGCGGCGAGCGAATCGGAGAAGAAGCCTGAGGTCGCCGACCCCGGCCGGGTACCGTGTCCCGTCACGACCCGGTTCCCGAAAGTGTCGGGCCGGACAGTGCCGAGAGCTTGGCGACCCGGCGCTCGTGCCTGCCGCCATCGAACCCGGTACGCAGGAAGGTCTCGAGACAGGCTATCGCCGTCTGTTCGTCGATCACTCGCGCACCCATGGCAAGAACGTTCGCATTGTTGTGTTCACGGCACAGCCGTGCCGCTGTGACATCGGAGCATAGCGCCGCACGAATCCAGTGATACCGGTTGAGCGCGATGCTCATGCCGATGCCGGAACCGCAGACCGCGATGCCGACGTCCGCCTCCCCCTGCCGGAGGGCGCAGGCGACTGCTCCGGCGAAGTCCGGATAATCCACCGGGACCGGCCCGTCGGTCCCCAGATCAAGCACCGGGTAGCCGGCATCAGAAAGCCAGGAGACCAGGGACGATTTCAGCGACACACCGCCGTGGTCGGCCCCGATCGCGACAACCCTTCCGTCCATCGATCCAATCGCCCGTTCCCGCCGTAAGGCGAATATACGGTATCCGCGCGAGCGCTGCCATCTAGCAATTGGGTTCCCCGGGCTTGGAGCGGGTCGAGGTTGCGGCTATACAGGCTCCTTCCCAGCACCACGACAGCCGGACCCCGTGCCATGGCCGAAGCTCCCAGGATCTCCCCTGCCCCGGATACGCCGTCGGCAAAAAAGCCCCGACCGGACTTTCAATGGGACGATCCGTTGCACATTGCAGACCAGCTGACCGACGAGGAACGCATGGTCGCGGATGCGGCTCGTGCCTATTGCCAGGAACGGCTGATGCCAAGGGCGAGGGACGCGTTCCGGCACGAACACTTCCATCGCGAGATCCTGACCGAGATGGGAGAACTCGGCTTCCTCGGCGCGACCATCGACGGCTACGGTTGCGCCGGTGTCAATCACGTCTGCTATGGCCTGATTGCGCGCGAGGTCGAACGGGTCGACAGTGGCTATCGGTCAGCCATGAGCGTGCAGTCAAGCCTGGTCATGCACCCGATTCACGCGTACGGCACCGAGGAACAGCGCCGGAAGTACCTGCCGCGACTGGCGACCGGCGAGATCGTCGGGTGTTTCGGGCTGACCGAACCGGACCACGGATCGGACCCGGGGGGCATGAAGACCCGGGCGCGACGGGTCGGTGACGGCTGGGTGCTCGACGGCGCGAAGATGTGGATCAGCAATTCCCCGATCGCCGACGTGTTCGTGGTCTGGGCCAAGACCGAGGACGGGGTCATCCGCGGCTTCATCCTCGAGAAGGGCATGGAAGGGCTGTCGGCGCCAAAGATCGAGGGCAAGTTCTCGCTGCGCACCTCGGTCACCGGCGAGATCGTGATGGAGGGCGTGCCGGTTCCCGCCGACAACCTGCTGCCCGGCGTCCAGGGACTGTCGGGACCTTTCGGGTGCCTCAACAAGGCGCGCTACGGAATTGCCTGGGGTGCGCTCGGTGCGGCCGAGTTCTGCTGGCACCAGGCCCGCAGCTACACGCTCGAGCGGCACCAGTTCGGTCGCCCGCTCGCCGCCAACCAGCTGATCCAGAAGAAACTCGCCGACATGCAGACCGAGATCACCATCGGGCTGCAGACCTGCCTGAGGCTCGGACGCCTGCTCGACGAGGGACGCGGCGCCCCCGAGGCAATCTCGCTGGCCAAGCGCAATTCCTGCGGAAAGGCGCTGGACATCGCACGCATGGCGCGGGACATGCACGGCGCCAACGGGATTTCCGACGAGTACGGCGTGATCCGGCACGTGATGAACCTGGAGACCGTGAACACCTACGAGGGCACGCACGATGTCCATGCCCTGATTCTCGGCCGGGCCCAGACCGGGCTGCAGGCGTTTACGGGAGCCTGACCGGCATCGGTCGGCAAAAGGGTACGGCGCACGGCAGACCGCGGGTCCCCGCGCACCGGAGAGCGGAAGGGCCAGGACGGTGTCCCAGGCAAGGCCGATACGCAAGCTGCTGATCGCGAACCGCGGCGAAATCGCCATCCGCATCACGCGTGCGGCCAACGAACTCGGGATCAGGACGGTCGCGGTCTATTCGCACCAGGATCGCTATGCCCTGCACCGGTTCAAGGCTGACGAGGCCTACCTTGTCGGCCGGGACAAGCCGCCGGTCCAGGCCTATCTCGATATCGAGGACATCCTGCGCGTTGCCCGGATGACCCGGGTGGACGCCGTCCATCCCGGCTACGGCTTCCTGTCGGAGAACCCTGACTTTGCCGCGGCCTGCATCGCCGCCGGTGTGAACTTCGTCGGCCCGCCGCCCGAGGTGATGCAGCGGCTGGGGAGCAAGGTGGAGGCGCGCCTGCTCGCCGAGCGCAGCGGACTTGCCGTCATGCCGGCCACCGCCGCGTTGCCCCGGGACCCGGAGCAGTGTGTCGCGCTCGCCGAGGAGATCGGATTTCCGGTGATGGCCAAGGCGAGTTGGGGCGGTGGAGGCCGCGGCATGCGGGTGATCGCGGATGCCGGGTCCCTCGGCGACCAGCTTGTGCAGGCGCGACGCGAAGCCTACGCCGCCTTTGGCAACGACGAGATCTTCCTCGAGAAGCTGGTGCGCCGGGCCCGGCACGTCGAGGTGCAGCTGCTCGCCGACAGCGCCGGTACCGTCGTTCACCTGCACGAACGTGACTGTTCGATGCAGCGGCGCAACCAGAAGGTGGTCGAACGTGCGCCTGCCCCCTACCTGTCGCGAATCGAGGCCGCGGAGCTCTGTTCAGGCGCGGTCCGACTTGCGCAGGCGGCCGGATACCGCAACGCCGGAACGGCGGAATTCCTGCTCGACGTGGAGACCGGCCGGTTCCACTTCATCGAGGTCAATCCACGCATCCAGGTGGAACATACAGTCACCGAGGAAATCACCGGCATCGATATCGTCAAGGCCCAGATCCGCATCGCGGAGGGCGCGCTCATCGGCGATGGCGCAAGCGGGGTGCCGGAGCAGGACAGCATCCGAATCAACGGACACGCGCTGCAGTGCCGGATCACCACCGAGGATCCGCTGAACCGGTTCATTCCCGACTACGGACGGATTACCGCGTACCGGGGCGCCAACGGATTCGGTATCCGGCTCGATGGAGGCACGGCGTATTCCGGGGCCGTGATCACTCCGTTCTACGACTCGCTGCTCGAGAAGGTGACCGCGTGGGCACCGACCGCCGGGGAAGCTGCGGCCCGGATGGACCGGGCACTGCGCGAGTTCCGCATTCGCGGCGTCGCCACCAACCTCGTCTTCCTCGAGGCCCTGGTCG
Source organism: Alphaproteobacteria bacterium bin52 (assembly GCA_002238645.1). GTDB lineage: Bacteria > Pseudomonadota > Alphaproteobacteria > Thalassobaculales > Thalassobaculaceae > Bin52. Next base: position 51,431 of record MPMT01000002.1, read on the forward strand.
GTAACCAGGATTTCCGTGCCGGCAGGGTGACCACCACCTTCATTGACGACACCCCGGCCCTGTTCGACTTCAGGCCGCGCCGCGACCGTGCCACGCGCCTGCTGACCTTCATGGGCGAGGTGCTGGTCAACGGCAACGAAGAGGTCAGGAACCGGCCGCGGCCGACAGCACGTCACCAGATCCGTCCGCTGACCCTGCCGGCGGGGGATACGCCCGCGGGCAGCCGCCAGCACCTGGACACCGCCGGTCCGGATCGATTTGCGCAGTGGATGCGGGAGCATGACCGCGCCCTGGTCACGGACACGACAATGCGTGACGCCCACCAGTCGCTGATTGCGACCCGGATGCGCACCCACGACATCCTGCAGATCGCACCGGCCTACGCCCGGTTGCTACCGCAACTGCTCTCGCTTGAATGTTGGGGCGGCGCCACCTTCGATGTCTCGATGCGTTTTCTGAAGGAAGATCCGTGGGACCGTCTCGAGGGCATCCGCGCCGCAGTGCCAAACATCCTGCTCCAGTGCCTGGTTCGCGGCGCCAACGGAGTGGGATACACCAATTATCCGGACAACGTGGTCCGGTTCTTCATCCAGCGTGCCGCCGCTTCGGGAATTGACCTGTTCCGGGTATTCGACTGCCTGAACCTGGTGGACAGCATGCGGGTGACCATGGACACCATCCTCGAGGAGGAGAAACTCTGCGAGGCCGCAATCTGCTACACCGGAGACCTGACCGACCCGGACAGTCGCTACGATCTCGCCTACTATCTCGAACTCGCCCGCAGCCTCGAGGCCGCCGGTGCACATATCATCGCCATCAAGGACATGGCGGGTCTGTGCAAGCCGGAGGCGGCGCGCCGGCTGATCACGGCGCTGCGCCAGGAAGTGGGAACCCCGATCCACTTCCACACCCACGATACCAGCGGAATCGCGGCCGCCAGCGTGCTCGCCGCTGTCGAGGCGGGCTGTGACGCCATTGACGGCGCCATGGATTCATGGAGCGGGCTGACTTCGCAGCCCAATCTCGGATCGATCGTCGAAGCCCTGCGCGGCACCAGGCATGACACCGGTCTTGACCACGACGCCCTGCGCCGCATCGATGGCTACTGGGAAGACGCCCGGCACCACTATGTGGCCTTCGAGAGCGACATGCGTTCCGGGTCTTCGGGCGTATTCCGGCACGGCATGCCCGGGGGACAGTTTACCAACCTGCGGGAACAGGCCCGGGCCCTGGGACTGGAGACCCGCTGGCCCGAGGTCGAGAAGGCCTACGCCGATGTAAACGACATGTTCGGCGACATCATCAAGGTCACACCGACTTCCAAGGTGGTCGGCGACATGGCGGTTGCCATGGTCAGTGCCGGTCTCGCGCCCGACGACGTTGTTGATCCCGATCGCGACATCTCCTGGCCAGGATCGGTGGTTTCATTCTTTCGCGGTGAGCTCGGCCGGCCGGACGGCGGGTTTCCGCAGGCGCTGCAACGCAAGATCCTGCAGGACCAGGAACCCCTCGACGGGCGTCCCGGCGCCCTGCTCGATGCGGTCGATCTCGAGGCTGTCCGTGCCGAGGCCGCGCGCCGTATCCGGCGCAGCGTCAGCGACAACGATTTGGCTTCCTACCTGATGTATCCGGAAGTGTTCGTCGAATTCGCGGCACACCGTCGCAGCTATTCCGATGTCGGCGTACTGCCCACCCCGGTGTTCTTTTTCGGCCCGGTCGTCGATGAGGAATTCGAGATCGAGATCGAGCAGGGCAAGGTGCTGCTGGTCACCCTGCTGGCGCTCGGAGAACCTGACGAAGAAGGGATGCAGACCCTGTTCTTCGAGCTGAACGGCCAGCCGCGGACCGTCCGCATTGCCAACCGCGCATTGCTCTCGGACCAGGCCGCACGCCGCAAGGCGGACGAGACGGCGCCGGAACAGGTGGGCGCCCCGATGCCGGGCCGGATCGTCGGCCTCGCGGTTGCGGTCGGGGACAGGATCGGGCGCGGCGATCCCCTCTTCACCATCGAGGCAATGAAGATGGAAAGCGTGGTCTTCAGCGAGATCCCGGGCACGGTGGAGGAAATCGTCGTCCCGGCCGGACACCAGGTGGAAGCCCACGACCTGGTCCTGGTCCTTGCACCAGCGGAGTAACCATGGTCCTTTCTCCCCATTGCCGGAATGTCGACGCCGGAGCGGGACGGAGAAGCGGGGCATGGTTACCGGGGCTACCGGCCCGGGGTACCGGTGGTGGGGCTGCGCAACGACGTGACTGCCAGATCGTCCTTCGACCGGCATCATCGGTTTCGCGAGCGAGTCGGTTTCCTGTCGGTTGTCGCCGAGCCGCCCGAAGTGCCGCCGGCGCGGAAGAACGCGAGCGTAGGTGCGCCAACAGGCAGCTCGCAAGTGATTGTTGAACGGGATCCGGACGGCATGGCACCGGCGTGGCTCCCGTCACAAAACCGTAGCGCCCTGAACTCGCTCATAGCTCAATGTCTACCTGTCTGCCCCTGCGGTTTCCCGAAACCAGACTCAGTCAGGTAACGTCCCTTACTGTCTGTTGTCAGTTCCGCAACTTTACAAACACCGCAGGCCCAATGTCCTCATATATCCCTTGTGAAAAGTACAAGGTAGTCCGTTTTTGAACATTATCCTTTCTATAGATGAGATGCGGCTCGCCACTCACCCTTGTCCCTAATGCTATGATATCATATCCTTTACCTTTGATTTTGAACTTGGTAGGATGAAATCTTTCCGGTGCCAGCATAATATTCACATTGCTCATTCTCTCTTTCATAGACGCGAACTTCGCACCAGCTTTGATTTGGATCTTGTAATATCCGTCAAATATATCAGACGGTTCAATATGGAGATAGAATGCATCTGTAGACAGTTCATTATTTGTTACCGGAATTGACCCTTCGATATCTACTATGAACTTTGAATCACGAGAATCAATTTCAAATTCCTCAACATCTACATACTCATTCAGAATGTCCTCAAGCCGGTCAATGTTGGATTTTGCGTTATCGTCCAGTTCTCCGAATTGGGAAAATCCTGCCTGAAACTCGATCACAGAATCTGTGCCATTAGCAATGCTTGGTATATCATCTACGTCAAATGAAATCTCAACTTCATCTGCCCGGCAAGCGAAAAGAAAAAAACATACCGCACAAAGAGACATTGGTTTGACAAGTCTACACAAGGATTCCACGACTCACACTCCAATTAGTATGTTGTTGTTAGCAATAGCCTAACATCGTCATCTCTCACTGTCAATCTGTCAGTTCTTTGGAGAGCAGTGTCTTATTTCCATGCCTTGGCAAACGCTTTCCATTAGTGTCCTAGTACACATTTACCCGATTTTATGGCGACCGGTAAGTTATTTGGCGCATCGCTGGATGTGATCTTTGCTCAATTGGTGATAGGTGATGACACGGGAGGTGCTCTGTAGCTCAGTAAAAGGGAGCGTCCCCATAACGAAGGTGAAGGTGCCAAGTTCGGACCCTGCTAAAACTACCGCTTCCCGTGCGTATTCTGGCACACGATTACCAAATGGCGGCACCAATCGTAGCCGCCCCCGATACTACGCCGGTCATTGGAGGGACCGGCGGTATCCGCAGCGGCGATGGACCGGGTTCGGACGCGGGAAACGGGGCGGTAGCCGGACCGTCTGTTTCTGCCGCTCGGGCCCGGGAACCGTTTATCTGCTCATGGCCTGCACCCGGGCGAACCGTGAAGACCTGACGCCAACGGACACCAGAGGCGTTGTCGCGGTTGGTCGCGGCGATCAAGAGGGAGGCAACGGGTCAATGACGGGCGAACGTACAGAACTCGGACGGGAAATCGAAACAGCACTGGGCGAGGTTCTCGACCATGTGCGCGGCGAGACGGCCTTGCCGTGCCGGATCGTCGACGATCCCGCCGCCGACCGAATTGTCGCACTCCGCAAGCGGTTGCGGCTGAGTCGGCAGAAATTCGCCGACCGGTTCGGTCTCGATGTGCGGGCACTTCAGGAATGGGAACAGGGCCGGCGCGTTCCCGACAGGGCGGCACGGGTGTTGCTCACCGTGATCGACCGGGACCCCGAGGCCGTGGTCAGGGCACTTGGCGCTGATGGCACCTGAGCGGCCAGGGGCGGTCACGTGAACCTGTGAGCAACGTGCTGGCCGCGCGAAAGGGATCAATTGACAACAATGGACAACCGGGGGACGAGCGCGTCTACGCGGCCTCGAGCCGGACACGCAGCCGGGTTCCCGTTACCTTCGCGACCTTCGCCGGAGAGCGTGTGCATTGCGGCGTCCGGCTGCTCTCCAGCCGCGCTGCCGCCGACCGTGTTGTCCTCGTCCGTGCGGCCGCTCCGCCCGGGTGAACCCGACGCACTTGCGCGCCCCGATGAACGCACGGGCCGCCTTGAACTCCGGCTCCAGTTGGCCGTGAGCTTGGACACAGCGCGAGGCGGGTCTTCCTGCCCAGCGCCCGCACCACCACCTGCCACCTGGTCGCGGTACCCTGCAACACCTGCCCGATGCCATCCCGGCTGCCGGGACGCATCATCCACAGGGGACCGGTCTCACGATGCGGCACGCTCCTCCGTGGCAACGGAGCCAGGTATCAGAAATGGGCCTCGAGGGTGCGATGGTCCGAGTTGCAGGCGGCGACATCGAGTGCGGCGTCCGGTGGCAGCCGCGGCTGCTGGCGCAGCCCCACGGTCTCGCGGATCGCGAGTTCGAACCGCTCGAGCCCCGGCAGGATGCTGACCGCCGCCGCCCGGCGCCAGGCGACCTCGGCTGCCATCGTCTCCAGCACCTTCGCAAGCTGTCCGCGCACCTTCTCGATGTCGGGGCGCCGCTTGCGCAGGGTCTTGCGCACCTTGGACAGTGCCGAGACCAGTGACCTGCTTCCCGGCACCGCGCGCAGCTCGCGTTCCGCCTGCCTCATCGCCTGGGAGGCCTGCTTCGGCTCGGTGGTCGCAATCACCACGTCAAGCTCGCCGATCCGCGGTGCGAGTTCGGCCAGACCGTCGGCTCCCCGCAGGATCCCGATGGTTTCGCGAAGCGCGCCATAGGCCGTGTCGACAGTCCGGCGATAGGTCGTGCGCGCCCGCGCCTCCGCTGCCAGCAGCTGCGCGAACCCCTCCCGTTCGCTGTCCCAGTGCGCGGGAATCTGCGCGAGCAACCCTTCCCGTTCCCGGTCGAGTTCCGCGATTTCCGCTTCCTCGTTCCCGGTGCGTCCGACACGGTTCGCATCGCGTTTCAGTCTGGCGCTCTCGGTATCGAGGCGACGGACGACGCGTTCGATGGCCCGGACCTCACGCAGCACCGGGATGTACCCGGTCTCGGCCGCCTCGCGCGCCTGCTCGGCCGTCCGGACGGCGGCAACCAGTTCCGGGACCCCGGCAACGGTCTCGAAACTGCTCTCCAGCGCCCGGCGCGGTTTCGGCGGCAGGTCCAACAGGTCAAGTGCCCGGACATCCGACAGCGCCCGGTCGAGTTCCCCCTGCCCGCTTTCGTAGCGCGCGAACACATGCTCTTCCACACAGGCCTGCAGCCGCGGGTTGATCGGCGGTGGAGCCGTTTCGGAGAGCAGTGAAACCCGGTTGGGCAGGTAGTTCACCAGCGAGGGCGTCACGCCGACGATCACAAGTGCGAACAGCTGCAGGCAGATGAACGGGACTACGCCCTTGTACATCTCGATCGTGCGCACGGTCGCCGAGGCAACTCCGCGCAGGTAGAACAGAGCGAAACCGAATGGCGGGGTCAGGAACGAGGTCTGGATGTTCAGTCCGATCATGACGCCGAGCCACACGGCGGTCACGTTGGCGGATGGGTCGGCCAGCAGGATCGGTGCGACGATCGGAACCACCACGACGGCGATCTCGATGAAATCGAGGAAGAAGCCCAGGATGAAGATCACCAGCATCACGATGACGAACTGGCTCCAGAAGCCACCAGGAAGGCCCTGGAGGAAATCGCGTACCAGTTCCTCGCCGCCGAAGGCGCGGAAGGCGGCGGTCAGCATCGCGGCGCCGAGCAGGATGATGAAGACCAGCGAGGTGGTCTTCGCGGTCTCGATCATGACACCGCGCAACGTGTCCTCGATGCGCAGCGCCCGCCAGCCGCTCCAGACAATGGCCACCAGCAGGGCCGCAACGGCGACGGCCGCAACGACCAGGGCAGCAACGTCGCGGCCGGTGTCGATCCGCTTCACGTTGATTTCGTGGATGGCCAGGGCCGCGCCCAGGACCACGACGGCGACTATCGCGAGCGCCGCCGGCCGGTAGGCCCCGGGCGTCCCCGCGGTCAGCCGGTACCCGGCCATGATCAGCGCCCCGACGGCACCGATGGCGCCGGCCTGGTTGACCGTCGCCACACCGCTCAGGATCGAGCCCAGAACCAGGAAGATCAGGGTGAGCGGCGGAACCAGGACGACCAGTACCCGCACGACGAAGCCGCGGTCGCCGACGGCCGAGCGCGGTATCGCGGGCGCCACTCCCGGGCGCAGCAGCGCAATGCCGAGAATGAAGGCCATGTACAGGCCGACCAGCACAAGTCCGGGAATGAAGGCACCGAGGAACATCTCGCCGGCGCTGGTCGAGGATATGTCGAAGGCCGACGGCATGGTCGGTTCGCCGGTCGCCTGCTTGTACAGCGCCTTGCGCGCCGTGCTCGCCTGATCGGTGGCGCTCGCCAGCTGGTCGGAGAGGATGATCAGGACGATGGAGGGAGGGATGATCTGACCGAGCGTACCCGACGCCGCCACAGTCCCGGTGGCGAGCGGCCTCGAGTAGTTGTTCTGCAACATCGCCGGCAGCGAGATCAGTCCCATGGCCACCACTGTCGCCCCGACGATCCCGGTCGTCGCGGCGAGCAGGGCGCCCACGAAAACCACCGATATCCCGAGACCGCCCGGGATGCGCCCGAACATCTGCGCCATGGTGATCAGCAGGTCCTCGGCGATGCGGGAGCGCTGCAGCATGATCCCCATGAAGATGAACAGCGGAATCGCGATCAGGGTATCGCGCTCCGCCTCCCAGTAAATGCCGCGGAAATTGGTGACGCCCGCGCTCAGCCACTGGACCGGCCCGCCCTGGGCGAAATAGGCGTCGGGATTGTCAGCAAACAACGCCCCGGCGCCGGCCGCCACCGCAACGGACAGGATCGCGGCACCCGGCAAGGCGAACGCGACCGGGAAACCGGCGCCGAGGGCGGCGGCCATCAGGATGATCAGAAGTGCGAGAAACAGCAGTTCCATGACGGCGGCGGGCTCCGGTAGCGGCGATCAGTGGCCGGGGACGCCTTCCGGCTCGCGACGACCCGCCTCGCCGCGTGTGTCCGCGATCGCTTCGAGGAAGTAACTGGTGAACTGGATCAGCATCGAGACCGCGAAAAGGCCGAGGAATCCCGCCATCAGGTATTTCACGTACAGTCCGAACCCGGCCTGGGTCACCTCGAAGGCAAGCAACGGGCTGTTGATGACCGACGACTTGCTGCCCATCCCGAAAGCCAGGATGACCCAGCACATCGACATACCCAGCGTGACGGCGCCCACGGCATTGACCCATCCCTTCGCCCGCCCGGACAGGCCGGCGTAGAACACGTCGACACGCACATGACCTTCCTCCATGAGGGTATAGGCGCTGGCAAACAGGAACAGTGCCGCGTACCAGAACCGGACCAGGTCGGCCATGAAGGCCTGTTCGTAGGAAAAGACGAACCGGGCGATGACGATCAGGAGTTCGGCGATCACCACCAGTGCCGCGAGCCAGTGAAACCCGATCGAACGCGAGAATGCCGCGCAGACAAGCCCCACGAGTACGAGCGGCCAGTGCAGCCAGGTGCCGCGGAAACTGGACTTGCCGAGATCGCGCGCCAGGGTGTCGCCAACCATCCCGGGAAGCAGTTCCTCGATGCGCAGGAACGAGACCACGGCATCGGCGACGCCGACAAGAAGTACCGCCCAGAACGCGCCGCGGATCAGGTACCGATTGATGTCGGCGATTCTCAGGGCGTCGACGCGAAGCGGGACCGACGGCGTGGCCAGCACCCACGCGCAGGCCAGCACCACCGCGGCGCCGTAAAGGCCGGCCTGCATCCAGGCGACCGCCGGTGGCGCCGTGTCAGCGATCGCGGTGCTGCCCGGAAACCGGTGCCAGAGCGTCAGGTAATTGTCGGCCAGGAATGCCGCGAGAATTCCCAGCATGCCCCAGCCGAAACACCGGGCGATCGGGACCCCGGGTCCCGGCGGTCTGTCCGACATGCCGTTCCTTCACGGATGGAGAACGGGCGGGGGCGATCGCCCCCGCCCGGTTGCGCCGGTCACATCAGAGGTCGAGGACCCGGTTGCGCTGGGCGACGAACGCCATATCGGAGAACCCGCTCCAGCGGCCGATGTCGTCACGCGCGGACGCGAAGGCATCGTGCACCTTGGCTGCGAGCGGGCTGTGCGCACGGGTTTCGGCAAAGACCTGGGCCGCGGCGTCCCCGAAGCTGTCGTAGACGTCGTCATTGAACTCGCGCAGTTCGACGCCGTGCTCGGTGATCAGGCGCGACAGGTAGCTGCCGTTATTGGCGTTGGTTTCCGCCGTCTGGCGCGCGTTTTCCTCGTTGCAGGCCGCCTCGATGATGGCCTTGTCGGTACCCGACAGTCCGGACCAGAAGTCGAGGTTCAAGCCGAAGGCCAGCTGTGAGCCGGGCTCATGCATGCCGGGGTAGTAGTAGTACTTGGCGGCTTCGTAAAACTTCATGAAGTAGTCGTTGTACGGGCCGACCCATTCGGTCGCGTCAATGGCGCCCGCGACCAGATTCTCGTAGATCTGGCCGCCCGGCAGCGAAACCGGTGATGCGCCGAGCTTGGCCATGACGTCTCCGCCAAGACCCGGAATGCGCATCTTCAGGCCCTTCAGGTCGTCCGCCGTCTCGATTTCCTTGTTAAACCAGCCGCCCATCTGCACGCCGGTGTTGCCGCAGGCGAAGTTCTTCAGGCCGAAACCGCCGGCGACCTCGTCCCACAGTGCCTGGCCGCCAGCGTACTTGATCCACGCGTCCATCTCGGTATAGGTCAGCCCGAACGGAACGGACGTGAAATACGCCCAGGCCGGATGCTTGCCCTTCCAGTAGTAGTCGGCCGCGATGTAGGCCTGCGCATTGCCCGATGCGACCTCGTCGAACGAGTCGAAGGCCCCGACCCGCTCGCCGGCCGCAAAGTACTGCACGTTGAGCCGGCCCTCGGTCAGCTCGCCTATGCGCGCAGCCAGACGCTGGGCCGAAATACCGAGGCCAGGGAAGTCGCGCGGCCAGGTCGAAACGATGGTCAGGTCCTTGGCTCCCTGCGCCAGGGCCGGCGTGGCCAGTGTCGTGGCTGCAGCACCCGCAGCTGCAGCAAGGGTGCCGGTTTTCAGGAATTCACGGCGATCCATGGTTTGATTCTCCCTGAGTTTGAGTACTGTCGATTCCACGACCTGGTGGCCCGACCGTGTACCTGCACCCGCATGTTCCGCACGGCTCGTGTTGCAGGTGACCCGTTCATACCGTAACTCACGGAGGGGCGAAAGCTGTGAGCGGAGGTGGAGGATGCCGGATCGTCGCGTCCCGCACTCCCCGGACACGGCTGGATGACCGCGGTTGCCGGCGGAGAAAGTCATGAATGCAGAAACTGACGGCACCTGGCGCAGGCTTCGCGAACACTCCCGGCGTCTCGGCCCGGTGCACCTTCGCCAGCTGCTCCGTGACGAGCGCCGGACACCGGAACTGGTCGCCTCGCTCGACGACCTGACCCTCGACTTCTCACGCGAGAAGCTCGATGCCGCCGCACTCGAGGACCTGGTACAGCTGGCGCGCAACGCCGACGTGGAGGGCATGCGCGAGCGGATGGTCGCCGCGGAACCGATCAATTCGAGCGAACGACGCGCCGTGCTTCACATGGCGCTGCGCGGCGGAGCACCGGCGCCGGCCGGTGCCGACGTCGTGGTCGAGCGCGACCGGTTCCTCGATTTCGCCGAACAGGTCCGCGCCGGCCCGTTCCGGGACGTGCTCAGCCTCGGCATCGGGGGATCCCATCTCGGCCCGGCCATGGCGGCCCGGGCGCTGACACCCGACCACGACGGTCCGCGGCTGCACCACGTCTCGAACATCGACGGCGCCGACCTGGCCGATACCGTCCGCGGCCTCGACCCCGCCCGGACCCTTGTTATCGTCTGCTCCAAGAGCTTCGGTACGCTGGAAACCATGGCCAACGCCCGGCTCGCGCGGGCGTGGCTCGGCGACCGTGCGCCGGCGCACATGGTCGGTGTCTCGGCCAACCCCGCCGCCTGCCGCGAATTCGGTATTCCGCAGGACCGCATCTTCGGGTTCTGGGACTGGGTCGGCGGGCGATTCTCGGTTTGGTCGGCGGTCGGACTGTCACTCGCCATCGGCATCGGGGCGCGACGGTTCCGCAGCCTGCTTTCCGGTGCGGCCGACATGGACCGGCATTTCCGCAGCGCGCCGCTCCGGCACAATCTCCCGGTGCTCCATGCTCTTGTCGGGATCTGGCGACGCAACCTGATGGGCTGGCCCTCCGTTGCGCTGGTTCCCTACGATCAGCGCCTCGACCGCTTCGTCGCCTTCATCCAGCAGCTCGAGATGGAATCGAACGGCAAGCGGGTCACCCGGGACGGTGAGCCGGCGGGCGGTTCGACCTCCCCGGTCATCTGGGGCGAACCGGGGTCCAACGCCCAGCACTCCTTCTTCCAGTTCCTGCACCAGGGCACCGACACGGTTCCGGTCGATTTCCTCATCGCGGCCCGGCCACGCGATGCCGACCGCGGGCACCACGCCCTGCTGCAGGCGAACTGCCTCGCCCAGGGACAGGCTCTCGCGCTGGGCCGCACCGCGGACGAGGTGGCGGCAGCCCTGCGCGCCGGTGGGGAGGACGAGGGCGCGGTCGCGCGACTGGTCCCGCACCTCCTGCTTCCTGGCGACCGTCCCTCGACCACCGTGACCTATCGCAGCCTCGACCCCTACTCACTCGGACGACTGGTTGCGCTGTACGAACACCGGGTGTTCGTGCAGGGGGTGATCTGGGGCGTGAACTCCCACGACCAGTGGGGAGTGGAACACGGCAAGGTACTCGCCGACGGCCTGATCCCGGCACTGCGCGACGGCGCTGCGGTCGAGGCCGATCCGTCGACCCGGGCCCTGGTTGCCCGGCTTCGGGATCTCGGATCATGACCGGGTCCCGGATGCGCGACATCTGTGCCCGTGGACCGGTGGTCCCGGTGCTGACCGTCGACGATTCCGCCCGTGCGGAACCCCTCGCACGGGCGCTGGTCGAGGGGGGCCTGCGGGTGATCGAGGTCACGCTCAGGACCGCCGCGGCGATCGAGGCGATCGGGATCATTGCGCGGCAGGTTCCCGACGCCATCGTCGGGGCGGGCACCCTGCGCACGCCCGGGGACGTTTCCCGCGCCGCCGCAGCCGGAGCACGGTTCGGCGTCTCGCCGGGCCTGACACCCGCATTACTCGCACGTGCGAAGGCACTGGACCTGCCGTTCCTGCCTGGTGTCGCGACGCCGTCGGAGGCCATGGCGGCAGCGGAGCACGGCTACCGGCTGCTCAAGTTCTTTCCCGCCGAAAGCTGCGGCGGAGCGGCGGCGCTGTCGGCCTGGGCAAGCCCGCTCGCCGGGCTCGAGTTTTGCCCCACCGGAGGCATCGGACCGCACAACGCGTCCGATTACCTCCGGCTTGCCAACGTGACCTGCATCGGCGGCAGCTGGGTCGCGCCACCGGCCCGCATCAGGGCCGGCGACTGGTCCGGAATCAGGAAGAGTGCCGCCGCGGCGGCAGCGCTCGGCGTGGCGCGATGACACCGGACCGGTCTGCACCGGCGCTCCGCACCGTGCCGACCGCACCGGTCCCCGGCCAGAAGCCTGGCACCTCGGGCCTGCGCGCGCGCACCGTCGAGGCCATGCAGCCAAACTGGATCGAGAACCTCACCCAGTCGATACTCGACGTCATCGCGCCGGGAGCCGGATCGTCGCTGGTTCTTGGAGGTGACGGACGGTTCTTCAACGACCGTGCGATCCAGGTTCTGCTGAAAATGGCCGCGGCGAACGGCGTGGCACATGTCGCCGTCGCCCGAAACGGGCTGCTGTCGACGCCGTCCGCCTCGGCCGAGATCAGGCACCGGCGCGTCGACGGCGGGCTGATCCTCTCGGCCAGCCACAACCCCGGCGGCGAGGACGGCGATTTCGGCCTGAAGGTCAACATCGCGAACGGCGGCCCGGCGCCGGAACCCGTGACCGACGCGATCCATCGCAGGACCCTCGAGCTTGACGTCTACCGAGTCCTCGACGCGCCCGACATCAATCTCGCGAGCGTGGGGAACACCGCGCTCGGCCCGATGCGGGTGGAGGTGTTTGATCCGGTGCCCCGCTACGTGGAACTGATGCGCTCGCTGTTCGATTTCGACGCGATACGCGCGCTGTTCCGGTCGGGTTTCCGGATGCGGTTCGACGCCATGCACGCGGTCACCGGCCCCTATGCGCAGGCCCTTCTGGAAGACGAGCTTAGCGCCGGTCCCGGTACCGTCGTCAACGCCACCCCGAAGCCGGACTTCGGCGGCCGCCATCCCGACCCCAACCCGGTGCATGCCGCCGACCTCGTGGCCGAGCTGTTCGCCCGGGGCGCACCCGATTTCGCGGCCGCATCCGACGGTGACGGTGACCGGAACATGATCCTCGGACGCGGCATCTGCGTCGGCCCGTCCGACAGTCTCGCGGTCCTCGCCGCGAACGCCCACCTTGCACCCGGATATCCGGACGGGCCGGTCGGCATCGCCCGGTCGATGCCGACCTCGCGCGCCGCGGACCGGGTTGCCCGGGCACTTGGCATTCCCTGTTTCGAGACCCCGACCGGCTGGAAATACTTCGCAACCCTGCTTGACGCGGGCAGGGTGACGATCTGCGGCGAGGAAAGTGCCGGAACCGGTTCCGATCACGTGCGCGAGAAGGACGGACTGTGGGCGGTGCTGCTGTGGCTGAACATCCTCGCGGTCCGCCGCAGATCGGTCGCCGAACTGCTCGGCGAGCACTGGGCCAGGTTCGGACGCGACTACTATTCGCGCCACGACTACGAGGGTGTCGATCCCGCAGCGGCGGATGCGATAATCGAGACGCTGCGCCGCAGGCTCCCCGAACTGCCCGGACAGACGATCGAGGGCCTGACCGTCTCGCACGCCGGCGAATTTGCCTATGTCGACCCCGTCGACGGCTCGACCAGCGAACACCAGGGCATTCGCGTAAGCTTCGGGACCGAGGCACGGGCGGTGTTCCGCCTTTCGGGAACCGGGACCTCGGGAGCGACCCTGCGGGTCTATCTCGAGCGTTTCGAGGCGCCAGACCCACACCGGTTCGACACCCCGCAGGCCGCACTCGCCCGGGTCACCCGGGCCGCGGACCGGATTTCGGGCCTGCCCGGGCTGCTTGGACGCGCCGGACCCGACATGCGCGGCTGAACCTGGATCGGCCTACATCGCTCCGCGGAACGACAGCAGGTCCGCCGATATCACCCAGTCGACACCGAACCAGGCCACGGCCGCAAGGACCGTGGCGGCAATGGCCTTGCGCCACAGGTACGGTCGTTCCGGTGCGCCGGCATCGTGCCCCTCCTCGACGTGCTCTGCCCGTTTCACGCCAAGCGGAAGCATCATGAAGAACATCCACCACCACAGCAGGACATACACGACCAGACCACCGGCAATGTCCATGTCATCCTCCTGCCGACCGGTTGCTACACCTGTTCGAGCTCGATCAGGGTTCCCGTAAAGTCCCTGGGATGCAGGAAGATGACCGGTTTGCCGTGAGCCCCGGTCCTCGGCCTACCGTCGCCCAGGATGCGCGCACCGCTCGCAGCCAGCGTACGACACGCCGCCTCGATGTCCGCAACCTCGTAGCAGACATGATGCATGCCACCGGAGGGATTGCGATCGAGAAACGCCTGGATCGGCGATGCGTCGCCCAGCGGGTGCAGAAGTTCGATCTTGGTATTGGGCAGGCAGACGAAACACACGGTCACCCCGTGTTCGGGCAGGTCGCTCGGCTCGCTGACCTCCGCTCCCAGGGTCTCGCGCCACACCCGCGCCGCAGCATCAAGGTCGGGTACCGCGACTGCCACGTGATTGAGTCGGCCGATCATGCGGCGTCCTCCCTTCAGGTCCTGACAACGTGCACCGTGATCACCGGCCGCTTGCCGAAGCTGCGGCGCAGCTCGCGCCTCAGCGTCCGCGTGGCCCTGTCCACCACCGCCTGGTCGGAGCGGCGTTCGCGTGCGTCCAGTGCCTCGACCGAGTCCCTGACGTCTTCGGCAAGCTCGTTGCCCACGGCGTCGGCTTCCTGACCGTCACACAGGCCGGCGACGGTAATGATCGGGTCGCGCGGGCACAGTCCGCGCCGGTCAAGCACCAGAGTCGCGGAAACCGAGCCATTGTGCAACATGACCTGGCGGTCGCCGAACACCGGACCGTCGAGCCGGCGCAGCCGCGTCCCGTCGACAAACAACGCTCCGGTCTTCACCTGCCCCACTGTCCCGACCGGACCGGGGCCGAGGCGGTACACACCACCGTTCTCCGGCACCAGGACCTCGGGAACCTGGCAGGCGCGGGCAACCTGCGCGTGGGCAGCGAGCCTGCGCGCGTCACCGTGGACCGGAACCGCGATCCGGGGACGGACGACCTGGTAGAGGCGGGCGAGATCGTCGCGGGCCGGATGTCCGGAGACATGGACCGGACGATCGCGATCGGTGATCACCCGGATGCCGCGTGCGGTAAGCCGGCTCTGCACCCGACCGATCGCCTTCTCGTTGCCGGGGATCTCGCGCGAGGAGAAGATCACGACATCGTCCGGATCAAGATCGATGACCGGATGGTTCCCTGCAGCGATCCGTGCCAGTGCTGCGCGCGGCTCCCCCTGGCTGCCGGTACACAGCATCACCACGCGCTCCGCCGGCAGCCTCGCCGCGTCGCGTTCGCCCAGGAACGGCGGAACATCGCCCAGCAGGCCATTCTCCCGCGCGATCTCGACGATCCTGCGCATCGACCGCCCGACCAGGGCGCAATGCCGACCCACCCGGTCCGCGGCCTGCGCAACGCTGCGCAGCCGGGCCACGTTGGACGCGAAACAGGTGACCGCGATGCGTTGCGGACACCCGGAGAACACCCTGACGAACTCGTCCGGCAGATCGCCCTCGGAGCCACTGCTCCCCGGGACGTCCGCATTGGTCGAATCGCCGACCAGTGCCAGGACTCCGTCTTGCGACAGGCGTTCCAGGGCCGCGAGATCCGTCTCCTCCCCGACTCCCGGGTCGGGATCGAATTTCCAGTCACCGGTGTGGATGACCACGCCCGCCGGACAGCTGATGGAAAGTGCCCGGGACTCCGGGATCGAATGGGCCACCCCGATGAGTCCGATCTCGAACGGACCGAGGGTTACCGTTCCCGTCGCCGGAAGGCTCGCCAGTTCGACCTGCCCGGCGAGGCCGGCGTCCTCGAGCTTGCGCCGCACCATGGATGCCGTGAACGGCGTGGCATGGATCGGACACTGCAGCCGCTCCCAGAGCCAGGGAACGGCTCCAATATGGTCTTCGTGGCCGTGCGTGAGCACCAGTCCCACCAGCCGGTCGCGGCGCTCGACGATGAAGTCGGGATCGGGCATGAGGATTTCGACCCCCGGCGTCGAGTCGTCGCCGAAGGAAATGCCGAGATCCACCATCAGCCAGCGGCCGGCGTAGTGATAGAGGTTGAGGTTCATGCCGATTTCGCCGGAACCGCCGAGCGGCACGAACAACAGCTCGTCGGGCTCGGGCCCGAACGGCGCGGTCACGGTGTGCTCCCGGCGGATCGGTCACGGTTGCGGCGGTGGATCAGCACCAGGCCCCGGAGCGTAATGTCGTGGTCGACATGGTCAACCACGTCGAGATGGCGGGCAAACACGGGGGCGAGGCCACCCGTGGCGATCACGGTCATCGGGGCGCCGAACTCGGTCACGATCCTCGAGGTGATCCCCTCGATGAGGCCGACGTATCCCCAGAAGATCCCTGCCTGCATTGCCTGGCGGGTCGTGCGCCCGATCACCCGTCCCGGCTCCCCGAGGCCGGAGGGCGGCGGGGTGATGGCAATCCGTGGCAACTGTGCCGCCGAGCGGTAGAGCGCCTCGAGTGACAGGGCAATCCCCGGTGAAATGACACCTCCGGCATAGCCACCCGACGCATCGACCACGTCGAAGGTTGTTGCGGTGCCGAAGTCAATGATGACCAGCGGGGTACCGTACCGTTCCCGGGCGCCGACCGCGTTCACGACCCGGTCGGCTCCGACCTCCTTCGGGTTTTCGATCAGGATGTCGATCCCGGGATCGACATCACCGGACCCGACTACCATCGGGGTCACCCGGAAATGCCGTGTGCACAGCTGGTGCAGGTTGAACGCCGTCTCCGGGACCACGTTGGCGATGATCACCTCGGAAATATCCGAGTGTTCGAGTCCGTTCAGCGCCAGCAACTGGCTGAGCCAGACCGCGTACTCGTCCGCCGTCCGGGCCGCATTGGTCGAAGTGCGCCACGAGCCAAGGCAGGTCTCACCTTCGAATATGGCGAAACCGGTATTGGTGTTGCCGCAGTCGATCGCGAGCAGGCTCATGCGCGCTCCTCCTCAAGGTACCGGACGGTTCCGGACCTGATGCTCCTGGCGTGACCACCGGGAAGCGTCACGAGCATGCAGCCTTCCCGGTCGAGCCCGCTGAACCGTCCCGACATCCTGTCGGTCCCGTTCTCCGTGACCTCGACCAGATCCCCGAGCCCGTGCGCCCGGTCCAGCCAGGCCAGCCGCAACGGCTCGAACCCATGATCGGTCCAGGTGTCGACCCTGCGCACGAGAGCGGCGAGGAACCGGTTTCGAACCTCCTCGATCGACACCGGACCGGATCGCCAGTGATCGATCCACGTGGCCGCATAGCTGGTTCGACGCGGCGCATGCGCAAGGTTGATCCCGACGCCGATCACCACCACCTCGTCACTGGTCTCGAGCAGGATGCCGCTGACCTTGCAGCCCGCCAGCAACACGTCATTGGGCCATTTCAGCGTGACCGGGACTGCCGGAACCATGTCACGGACGGTGTCGGCCACGGCAAGTGCGGAGACAAGGGAGAGCTGCGGCTTTCCGCTCTTCCGGGTTCTCAGCAGAACCGAAAGGTAGAGGTTGCCGGCGGGCGACTGCCACGCCCGGCCGTGGCTGCCACGCCCGCTGTGCTGGCGCCCGGCCTGCACCACGGTCCAGTCCGGGGCGCCGTCGCCGGCCAGGAGCAGGACGCAGTCGTTGGTACTGTCGACTTCATCACGAGGGATCAGCGTCACGCGCCTGGGGATCCGCATCATGATCGTGTGGTGCCAGTCATCCGCCAAGCAGGGACAGGGCCGCAGCATCGGCCATGTCGACAACCGGACCGGGTGCGAGGAAGAACAGCAGGGTCACCGCTCCGGCAACGTACATCACTGCCCTGAGGTCGCGCGGTACTGCCCTGTCGAGCGGTTCGACCGGCTGATCGAAGTACATGATTCTGACGATGCGAAGGTAGTAGAAGGCGCTGACGACACTGGCGACAACCCCGATCACCGCCAGGACATAGAGCCCGGCGTCGATCGCCGCCAGGAACACGAACCACTTGCCGAAGAAACCGGCAAGCGGTGGGATTCCGGCCATGGAGAACATGAACAGCAGCAGGAGCACTGCCATGACCGGATGGGTTTTCGACAACCCGGCGAGATCGGAAATTCCTTCCACCGCCCTTCCCTGCTGGCGCATTGCGAGAATGCAGGCAAAGGTCCCGACATTCATGAACAGGTACACCGTGAGGTAGATCAGAACGCCACTGGCGCCGGCGGCGTTGCCGGCGGCGATCCCGATCAGCGCATACCCCATGTGCCCGATCGAACTGTACGCCATCAGCCGCTTGATGTTGGTCTGCACGATTGCCGCCAGGGCGCCGAGAACCATCGAAAGCACCGAAATGACGGCGATAATCTGCTGCCACTGGTCGATCAGGCCGGCAAACGGGCCAACCATGACCTGCAGGAACAGGCACACCGCGGCCACCTTCGGTGCGACGGCAAACAGCGCCGTGACCGGCGTGGGGGCGCCTTCGTACACGTCCGGGGTCCACATGTGGAAGGGCACCGCGGATACCTTGAACGAGAGCCCCGCGATCAGGAACACCAGCCCGAACACCAGTCCCGTCGCCGGCGGTCCCTCCATGGCCTCGATGATGTCCACAAGTTCGACAAAGGCGGTGGTGCCGGAGAACCCGTAGATCAGGGAACAGCCGTAGAGCAGCATGCCCGAGGACAGGGCGCCCAGCACGAAGTACTTCAGTCCCGCCTCGGTCGAGCGCGTGGTATCGCGGCGGATGGATGCAATGACATACAGCGCCAGGCTCTGGAGTTCGAGGCCGACGTAGAGCGCAATCAGGTCGGCCGCCGAAACCATCATCATCATGCCGACGGTCGCGTAGACGATCAGCACCGGGTACTCGAACCGGCGCGCCTGTTCCCGTCGCATGTAGTCGTCGGACAGAACGATGGCGAGGAACGCCCCGACCAGGATCAGCACCTTCGCGAACTGGGCGAAGGTCGAGGTCATGAACATTCCGAAGAAGGCGGGCTCGGGAGCCTCTCCGCCGAACAGGAGCACCAGGACGGCAGCGACCGCCAGCGTCACGGCTGACAGCAACGAAACCAGACCGGTGGCGTCGCGCCTGTGGAACACGCCGATCATCAGCAACACCATGCCGGCAGCGGCGAGGAAGATCTCCGCTGCCGCCGGGAGCATCACCGGAACAGTGGCTGCCGTCATGAGGACTCCCTCCCAGTCAGCGGGTCGCGACGATCACGCCGGCTTCGCCGAGCGCGAGCTGGTGTCGGGCAATCAGGTGATCGACCGAGACCGCCATCATGTCGAGGAATGATGCCGGGTACAGGCCCATCCAGAACACCAGGACCACCAACGGTGCGAACACACACACCTCGCGCGGCGACAGGTCGAGGATGCCCTTGAGGTTTTCCTTCTCCAGCGTGCCGAAGATGATGCGCCGGTATACCCAAAGCATGTAGGCGGCACCCAGAACCACACCGGTTGCGGCAAGCGCCGCCAGCACCGTGCTCTCGGCAAATGCGCCGGCCAGAACCAGAAATTCGCCGACGAACCCGCTGGTTGCCGGCAGACCGATAGACGCCATGGTGAAAATCATGAACACCAGGGCGTAGCGTGGCATGCGGTTGACCAGACCGCCGTATGCGGCGATCTCGCGGGTGTGGATGCGGTCGTACACCACGCCGA
Source organism: Alphaproteobacteria bacterium bin52 (assembly GCA_002238645.1). Taxonomy (GTDB): domain Bacteria; phylum Pseudomonadota; class Alphaproteobacteria; order Thalassobaculales; family Thalassobaculaceae; genus Bin52. The sequence continues at coordinate 70,771 of MPMT01000002.1, forward strand.
CGCACAGGAACAGCGCGGCCGAGACGATGCCGTGGCTCAGCATCTGGAAGATCGAGCCCTGCACACCCTGCTCGTTCAGCGTGAACATGCCGATGGTCACGAATCCCATGTGCGCGACGGAGGAGTAGGCGATGAGCTTCTTCAGGTCTTCCTGTGCCAGAGCCACCAGGGAGGTGTAGATCACCGCGACGACGCTCAGCGTGTAGATGAGGGGGGTGAACAGTTCGGTTGCTTCCGGGAACATCGGGATCGAGAACCTGAGGAAGCCATAACCGCCCATCTTCAGCAGCACCCCGGCGAGGATCACCGATCCGGCCGTGGGCGCTTCCACGTGCGCATCCGGCAGCCACGTGTGGACCGGCCACATCGGGACCTTGACGGCAAAGGAGGCGAGGAAGGCCAGCCACAGCCACGACTGGAGCGCGGTCGCGAACCCGACGGTCATGAGTGTGGGAATGTCGGTGGTGCCGGCGATGAAGTACATGGTCAGCATCGCGACCAGCATCAGTACCGAGCCGAGCAGGGTGTAGAGGAAGAACTTGAAGGCGGCGTAGACCCGTCTCGGTCCTCCCCAGACTCCGATGATGATGAACATCGGGATCAAGACACCCTCGAAGAAGATGTAGAAGACCAGCAGGTCGAGCGCACAGAACATGCCGACCATCATGGTTTCGAGCACCAGGAACGCGATCATGTATTCCCGGACCCGGACCCGGATCGCATCCCAGCTGGCGAGGATGCAGATCGGGGTCAGGAAGGTCGACAGCAGCACGAAGAACAGGGAAATCCCGTCGATACCCATGTGGTAGCTGATGTCCGAACCCGGGATCCAGGCCGCGCGTTCCACAAACTGGAACTCGGCGGTGGTCGGGTCGAAGTTCACCCACAGCAGGACCGACAGCAGGAAGGTCGGTATCGAGGCCCATAGCGCGATGTTGCGCGAATTTCGGGCAACAGTCGCTTCGTCACCGCGCACGAACAGGATGAACAGGCACCCCGCGAGCGGAAGGAAGGTAATCAGGGAGAGGAGCGGCCAGTCGTTGCCCATCGTCTCAGCTCCCCCGGGCCAGCAGGTACCAGGACACGATCGCGACGACGCCGATCATCATGGCAAACGCGTAGTGATAGACGTAGCCGCTTTGCAGCCGGCCGGCCCGTCCGGCGAGCCGCCGGGTCAGGGCGGAGACACCGTCGGGGCCGAACCCGTCGATCACCGCGCCGTCGCCGCCCTTCCACAGGATCCGGCCAAGGCGAAGCGCCGGCCGCACCAGCAGGAAGTCGTAGAGCTCGTCGAAGTACCACTTGTTGAGCAGGAACCGGTAGATCTCGCCGTAGTGCGTCACCAGCCAGCCCGGCCAGGCGGGACGGGCGCAATAGCAGAGCCAGGCACCGGCGGTTCCGATCACGAACATGACGGTTGGCGCAAGGATCACCCAGAGCGGAACGTGGTGGGCGGCTTCGATGACCCGGTTGCCCTCGAGCACCAGCAGCGCCTGGCCCCAGAAGGCGTCGAGCAGGTCACCGCCGAAGTACGGGTAGGCAATCGCCCCGCCGAACACCGCGCCGGCGGCCAGTACACCCAGGGGGGCCAGCATCACCATCGGGGACTCGTGGATGTGCGACTGGACCTCTTGTGACGCCCTGCACTCGCCGTGGAAGGTCATGAATATCAGCCGCCAGCTGTAGAACGCGGTCATGCCTGCACAGAGCACGCCGACCCAGAACGCGAACAGACCGACGCCGCTGCCGCTGGCAAAGGCCGACTCCAGGATCAGGTCCTTGGAGTAGAACCCGGCCAGGAACGGGAAGCCGGTCAGCGACAGGGTGCCGATGATCATCAGCCAGTAGGTTGCGGGGATGCGCCGGCGCAGCCCTCCCATCAGGCGCATGTCCTGCTCGCCCGACACCGCGTGGATCACCGACCCGGCGCCCAGGAACAGCAGCGCCTTGAAGAAGGCGTGGGTGTAGAGGTGATAGATCCCCGCCGAGTACGCCGAAACGCCGCACGCGAAGAACATGTAGCCAAGCTGGGAGCAGGTCGAATAGGCGATCACCCGCTTGATGTCGTTCTGGCACAGCCCGACCGTGGCGGCGAAGAACGCCGTGGCGGCTCCGACAACGGTGATGACCGCCAGGGTATCGGGTGCGTACTCCATCATCGGCGAGAGCCGCGCGACCAGGAACACGCCAGCGGTTACCATGGTTGCGGCGTGGATCAGCGCCGAGACCGGTGTCGGGCCCTCCATGGCGTCAGGCAGCCAGGTATGCAGGCCGAGCTGGGCCGATTTGCCCATGGCGCCGATGAACAGCAGAAGTGTCAGCACCGTGATGGCGTCGGCGCTGATGCCGAGAAACACCAGTTCGGTCCCCGCCCGGTCCGGGACGGCCTGGAATATCTCGTCGAGCACCACGGTATCGAACAGCAGGTAGGTACCGAAGATGCCGAGCGCAAACCCGAAGTCGCCGACTCGGTTGACCAGAAACGCCTTGATGGCGGCGGCATTGGCGGACGGGCGGTGGTACCAGAACCCGATCAGCAGGTACGAGGCGAGCCCAACCCCTTCCCAGCCGAAGAACATCTGGACCAGGTTGTCGGCCGTCACCAGCATCAGCATCGCAAAGGTAAACAGCGACAGGTAGGCAAAGAACCGCGGCTGGTGCGGATCGTCGTGCATGTAGCCGATGGAATAGACATGCACCATGGTCGAGACCACGGTGACAACCAGGACCATGACCGCGGTCAGGGTATCGAACTTCAGCGACCAGGACGCGTTGAGGGTTCCCGAGTCGATCCAGGTGAGCAGATGCACGGTTCGCGGAGCGTCGAGAACGACCACCTCCCAGAACAGGTGAAGTCCCAGGATCATCGAGAGTCCCATGGCCACGCAGGTGGTCAGCCGAGCTCCCCTGGCTCCGATCAGAGGCGCTCCGAAGCCGGCAATGAGCGCTCCGATCAACGGCAGGAAGACGATGGCGGAGTTCATGCGCGCGTCACCCCTTCATCATGTTGATGTCTTCCACCGCGATCGAGCCGCGGTTGCGGAAGTAGACGACGAGGATGGCGAGACCGATTGCGGCCTCGGCGGCGGCAACGGTCAGCACGAACAGCGCGAACACCTGCCCGGTCAGGTTTTCGAGCCAGGCGGAAAAGGCGACCAGGTTGATGTTGACCGCCAGCAGCATCAGTTCGATCGACATCAGGATCGTGATCACGTTTTTCCGGTTCAGGAAGATCCCGAAGATGCCGAGTGTGAAGAGGATTGCCGCGACGGTCAGGTAGTGCCCGAGTCCGATCTGCCACATGATCAGACTCCCTCGCCGCGGTTGACCTGTACCACGTCGACCGTCTCGGCCCGGGTCCTTGCCAGCTGGTCGCCGATGCGCTGGCGCCGCACACCCTCCCGTGACCTGAGCGTGAGCACGATCGCCCCGATCATCGCGATCAGCAGGATCACGCCCGCCGCCTGGAACAGGTAGACGTAGCGGGTGTACAGGATCTGTCCCAGCGCATGGGTGTTAGGAATCTCCGACGGCGGCGGCATGGCCACGGCACCGGTACCGGCCGCCTCCGGCGCGATGGTCCAGGCGGCGAGCACGAACAGCAGCTCGATCACCAGGATGACGCCGATGAGTGCGCCGATCGGCAGGTATTCCATGAACCCCTGCCTGAGTTCGACGAAGTTGATGTCGAGCATCATGACCACGAACAGGAACAGCACGGCCACGGCCCCGACGTAGACCACCACCAGGATCATGGCGAGGAACTCGGCGCCGAGCAGAACGAACAGGCCGGCGGCGTTGAAGAAAGCCAGGATGAGGTAGAGCACCGAGTGCACCGGGTTGCGCGACGCCACAACCATGACACCGGCCGCGATGGTCACGATGGAAAACGCGTAGAAGGCCAGTGCCTCGACGATCATCTCGATCCCCCGGAAATCCGGTTTGCCGCCGTCCCGACGACAGCTGCCTCAGCGGTAGGGTGCATCGCTGGCAAGGTTGCGCGCGATCTGCTCTTCCCACCGATCGCCGTTCGCGAGCAGCCGATCCTTGTTGTAGAACAGCTCCTCGCGGGTCTCGGTCGCGAATTCGAAGTTCGGACCCTCGACAATGGCATCGACCGGGCAGGCTTCCTCGCAGAAGCCGCAGTAGATGCACTTGGTCATGTCGATGTCGTAGCGGGTGGTCCGGCGGCTTCCGTCGGCGCGGGGTTCGGCCTCGATGGTGATCGCCTGGGCCGGACAGATCGCCTCGCACAGCTTGCAGGCGATACACCGTTCCTCGCCATTCGGGTAGCGCCGCAACGCGTGTTCGCCGCGAAACCGGGGACTCAGCGGTCCCTTTTCGTAGGGGTAGTTGATGGTGACCTTGCGCCTGAAGAAGTACTTCAGGGTCAGGTACAGGCCCGAGACCAGCTCTGACAGCAGCAGGGCCCGGCCACTCCGGATCAGCTCCATGAACGCCTCCCCTCACCGGCCCGGCGCACCGGCTAGCCGATCGTGTCAGGAACCAGGTCGAACATCACCAGCACTCCGGCGGTGAACGCGACCCAGAACAACGAGAATGGCAGAAACACCTTCCAGCCCAGCCGCATCAGCTGGTCGTAGCGGTAGCGCGGAAAGGTTGCCCGCACCCACAGGAAGAAGAACAGCACGAACGCGATCTTGGCGGCGAACCAGATCGGTCCCGGGATCCAGTTGAACGGCGCGATGTCGAACGGCGGCAGCCAGCCGCCGAGGAACAGGATGACGGTCATCGCGCTCATCAGGATCATGTTCGCGTATTCGCCGATGAAGAACAGCGCAAAGCTCATCGACGAATATTCGACGAAGTACCCGGCAACCAGTTCCGACTCGCCCTCGGGCAGGTCGAACGGCGCCCGGTTGGTCTCGGCCAGCGCCGAGACGAAGAAGATGACGAACATCGGCAGCAACGGGATTGCGAACCAGATCGTGCGTTGTGCCTCCACGATGTCGCTCAGGTTGAGCGAGCCGACGCACAGCAGCACCGTGATGATCACGAACCCGATCGAGACCTCGTAGGAGACCATCTGGGCTGCCGAGCGCAGGGCTCCGAGAAAGGCGTACTTGGAGTTCGAGGCCCAGCCGGCCATGATCACTCCGTAGACGCCGAGCGAGGAGATCGCGAACAGGTAGAGAATGCCGACATTGATGTCGGCCAGCACCAGGCCCGGTCCGAACGGAATCACCGCCCAGGCAACGAGGCTGAGGACGAAGGTCAGCATCGGCGCCAGGGTGAAGATCAGCCTGTTGGCACCCGCCGGCAGGATGGTTTCCTTGACCAGCATCTTCACACCGTCCGCCAGGGGCTGCAGCAGGCCGAACGGTCCGACCACGTTCGGGCCCCGGCGCAGCTGCATGGCCGCGATGACCTTGCGTTCGAAATAGGTCAGGTAGGCCACCGACACCAGCAACGGGACCAGGATCGCCAGGATCTGGGCCACGATGATCGCGGTTGGCACCACGTAGTCGTACAGGAACACGTTCATCGCGCACGCAACTTGGCGGCCACCGGCATCACCCCTCGCATCACGCCGCCTCCCCGATGCCGAAAACCTCGGTACACTCGGCCATCACCGCCGAACAGCGGCTGATCGGATCGGTCATGTAGAAGTTGGCGATTGCGGACCCGAACGGCGTCGTGTCGACCGGTCCCCCGGTTCCGAACGGCAGCCATTCGGCCGGCCGTGGCCGGTCGAGCGCGGCAAAGACCGGGTGCGCGGCCACCAGGGCCCGGCGCAGGTCTCCCAGGCTGTCATACTCCAGCCGGTGACCAAGCCGTTCGGACAGGGCCCGGATGATGCGCCAGTCCTCCCGCGCCTGCCCGGGCGGGAACGCGGCCTGGATCCCGGCCTGGACGCGGCCCTCGGTATTGACGTAGAGCCCGTCCTTTTCGGTGTAGGCGGCCCCCGGCAGGATCACGTCAGCCCGGTGCGCGCCCCGGTCGCCGTGATGACCCTGGTAGACCACGAAGGTGTCGCCGGGCAGGTCGCTAGCGATTTCGTCGGCGCCCAGCAGCCAGAGCAGATTGAGGCTTCCGTCGGCCATTCCCCCGATGATGCCCGCCAGGTCGCGCCCGCCGGCCCGGGGAACGAACCCGACGTCCAGCGCACCGACGCGGGACGCCGCTGTATGCAGCACGTTGAACCCGTTCCACCCCTCGCGCACCATCCCGAAGGTCTCGGCAATGGACCGCCCGAGCGCATGAACCGCCGCCCCGTCCTCGCGTGCGAGCGCAGCCATGCCGAGCACCAGCATCGGGGACCCGGCCCGGCGCAGCACCTCGGCAAACGCGTGTTCACCCTCCAGGATCCGGGACAGCACGTCCGGGGTGTCTCCAAGGTGCCGGTATGGGTAGCTGAGGTCATGGTGCTGACCGACAAGGCCGATCTCGAGCCCCCCCGCGAGCCAGCGCTTGCGGATCCGTGCATTGAGCACCGGCGCTTCCCGGCGCGGGTTTGTTCCCGCCAGCAGGATCGCGTCCGCGCTCTCGATGCCGGCGATGGTGGTATTGAACAGGTAACCGGCCCGCGCCGACGGGTCCAGGCGGGCTCCGTCCTGGCGACACTCGAGGTGGGGCGAGCCCAGTGCCGTCATCAGCTGCTTCAGCGCGAACATCGACTCGACATCGCACTGGTCGCCGACGACAGCCGCAATCCGCTCGCCGGCGAGGCCCGTGAGCCTTTCGGCGATGGCGTCGAAGGCCTCCTGCCAGTCGACCGGGACCAGGCGTCCCTCACGGCGCAGGTACGGCCGGTCGAGCCGCTGGCGCTTCAGCCCGTCACAGGCGAACCGGGTCTTGTCGGAGATCCACTCCTCGTTGACCTCCTCGTGGGTACGGGGCAGCACCCGGAGCACGTCGGACCCTCGGGTGTCGACCCTGATGCTTGATCCCACCGCGTCCATCACATCGACGGTCTCGGTCCGGGTCAGTTCCCACGGCCGCGAGACAAAGGCATAGGGCCCCGAAGTCAGTGCGCCGACCGGGCACAGGTCGATGACATTGCCCGACAGTTCGGAGGCGAGGGCCTTCTCGAGATAGGTGGTGATCTCCATGGTCTCGCCACGCCCGAGCGCACCGAGTTCGTTCACGCCCGCCACCTCGGTGGAGAACCGCACGCAGCGGGTACAGTGGATACAGCGGGTCATCACCGTCTTGATCAACGGACCCATGTCCTTGTCTTCCACCGCCCGCTTGTTCTCGGCAAACCGGCTCGAATGATGACCGTAGCCCATGGCCTGGTCCTGCAGGTCGCACTCGCCCCCCTGGTCGCATATCGGGCAGTCGAGCGGATGATTGATCAGCAGGAACTCCATAACGCCGTGCCGGGCCTGACGGACCATGTCGCTGTCAGTACGGATTTCCTGGTTGTCCATCGCAGGAAGGGCGCAGCTGGCCTGCGGCTTGGGCGGACCCGGACTGACCTCGACCAAGCACATGCGGCAGTTGCCGGCGATCGACAGCCGCTCGTGGTAGCAGAACCGCGGAATCTCCTTGCCCGCGAACTCGCAGGCCTGCAGGACGGTCGCGCCGGCCGGAACCTCGACCTCGATCCCGTCTACCTTCAGCTTCGGCATGCTGTCCCCCGGTCTCCCCGTGCCTGTTGCCGACGTTCAGTCGGCCGCCTCGACGCTGGTCGCAGCCTTGCGCCGGCGGATCCGGTCCTCGACCTCGTCGCGGAAATGCGCGAGCAAACCCTGGATCGGCCAGGCGGCCGCATCGCCGAGGGCGCAGATGGTGTGGCCCTCCACCTGTCGGGTCACCTGCTCCAGCACATCGATTTCCTCGAGTTCGGCATCTCCCGTCACGAGTCGCTCCATCACCCGCCACATCCAGCCGCTGCCCTCCCGGCACGGCGTGCACTGGCCGCAACTCTCGTGCTTGTAGAAGTACGACAGCCTGGTGATCGCACGAATGATGTCGGTCTCGCGGTTCATCACGATCACCGCCGCGGTCCCGAGTCCCGAGCGCACCGCCATCAGCGAATCGAAGTCCATCAGGATGTGGTCGCAGATCGACTTGGGGATGCAGCGGACCGACGACCCGCCGGGAATGACGGCGAGCAGGTTGTCCCAGCCCCCGATCACGCCGCCCGCGTGCCGATCGATGAGCTCCCGCAGCGGGATACCCATCTCTTCCTCGACATTGCACGGATTGTTGACGTGCCCGGAGATGCAGAACAGCTTGGTGCCGGTGTTGCGTTCACGTCCGAGACCGGCAAACCACTCCGGGCCGCGACGCAGGATTTCCGGAACCACGGCGATGCTCTCGACGTTATTGACCGTCGATGGACAGCCGTACAGGCCGACCGCGGCCGGAAAGGGCGGCTTCAGCCGCGGCTGCCCCTTCTTGCCCTCGAGGCTTTCGAGCAGTGCCGTCTCCTCGCCGCAGATGTAGGCGCCGGCGCCCCGGTGCAGGATGATGTCGATGTCGTAGCCGCTGCCGCAGGCGTTCCGTCCCACGAGACCCGCCTCGTAGGCCTGGTCGATGGCCGCCTGCAGTCGCCGTGTCTCGTTGACGAACTCGCCGCGGATGTAGATGTAGGCGGCGCTGGCGCGCATGGCGTAGCCGGCGATCACGCAGCCTTCGATCAGCTTGTGGGGGTCGTTGCGGATGATCTCCCGGTCCTTGCAGGTCCCCGGTTCGCTTTCGTCGGCATTGACGATCAGGTAATGCGGCTTTTCACCGACTTCCCTGGGCATGAACGACCACTTCAGCCCGGTGGGAAAGCCGGCTCCGCCCCTGCCCCGCAGTCCCGACGCCTTGACCTTCTCGACGATATCCTCGGGAGACTGGCCCAGGATCTCCCGCGTCGTGCTCCAGTCGCCGCGACCGCGGGCGGCGTCCAGTCCCCAGTCGAACCAGCCGTACAGGTTGGTAAAGATACGATCCCTGTCGTCGAGCACCGTCACTCTCCCTCGAGGCCCGGCGAAGCGGGCCGCAGGCCGGTCAGTGTCGTCGCGCCCGCACTGCTTTCCGACAGGTTGCGCCCGGCCATCGAACCCGGAGGCGGCGGTTCGCCACGCCCGAGCGCATCGAGCAGTTCCCCGGTCAGTTCGTAGTCGAGATCCTCGTAGTAGTCGTCGTTGACCTGCAGGATCGGGGCATTCACGCAGGCGCCCAGGCACTCGACCTCGAGCAGGCTGAACATGCCGTCCCCGGTCGAGCCGCGGTTCCCGATCCCGAGCCGGTCGCGGATGCAACGCATGACCTGGTCCGAGCCGCGCAGCCAGCACGGCGTCGTGGTACAGGCCTGCAGGTAGTAACGGCCGACCGGCTTCAGGTTGAACATGGTGTAGAAGGTGGCCACCTCGAGCACGCGGATCCGTGGCATGTCGAGGCGCTCGGCCACCGCCTCGACCGCCTTCAGCGGCAGCCAGTTGTCATTCTGGCGCTGGGCCAGGTCGAGCAACGGGATGACGGCGCTCGCCTGGCGTCCCGGCGGGTACCGGGCGATGATATCGTCGGCCCGCGCCGCGTTATCGGGGGTGAATTCCCAGTTCGCGGGCTGCTCCTCGGCAAACTCGTGGCCGCTCACCGGTCGATCTCCCCGAATACGACGTCAAGTGATCCGATGATGGCGACGGTATCCGCCAGCATGTGGCCCCGTGACATGAAGTCCATCGCCGACATGAAGGCAAAGCCGGGTGCGCGGATCTTGCACCGGTACGGCCGGTTGGTGCCATCCGCCACCAGGTAGACACCGAACTCGCCCTTCGGTGCCTCGACCGCCGTGTAGGTTTCGCCAGCCGGCACGTGATAGCCCTCGGTGTAGAGCTTGAAGTGGTGGATCAGCGCCTCCATCGACCGCTTCATCTCGCCCCTGGGCGGCGGTGCGATCTTGCGATCCGTGGTCTTGACCGGGCCGTCCGGCATGCGCTCGATGCACTGTGCGATGATCCGCAGGCTCTGGCGCAGTTCCTCGACCCGGACCAGGTAGCGCGCGTAGCAGTCGCCCGTCCTGCCCATCGGGACATCGAAGGACATCTCGTCGTAGGCGTCGTAGGGTTGCGACTTGCGCAGGTCCCACGGCATGCCGCTTGCCCTCAGGCATGGCCCTGTAAACCCGAAACTCTGGGCGTCCTCCTCGCTGACCACGCCGATGTCGACGGTGCGCTGCTTGAAGATGCGGTTGTTGGTCAGCAGGCTCTCCATGTCGTCGACGAAGGACGGAAACCGCTCGGCCCAGCGCCCGATGTCATCAAGCAGCCCCGCCGGCAGGTCCTGGTTCACCCCGCCCGGCCGGAAGTAGGCGGCATGCAGCCTGGCCCCTGACGCGCGTTCATAGAACTCCATCAGGTGTTCGCGTTCCTCGAAACCCCACAGCAGCGGCGTCATCGCACCGACGTCGAGCGCGAAGGCGGTGATGTTCAGGATGTGGTTGAGGACCCGGGAGAGCTCGGCGTACAGCACCCGGATGTAGCGGGCGCGGCGCGGAACCTCCAGCCCGAGCAGCCGCTCGACCGCAAGCGCGAACGCGTGTTCCTGCGACATGGGCGAGACGTAGTCGAGGCGGTCGAAGTAGGGAACCGCCTGCAGGTAGGTCTTGTGCTCGATCAGTTTCTCGGTGCCGCGGTGCAGCAGGCCGATATGGGGGTCGGCGCGTTCGACGACCTCGCCGTCCATTTCCAGTACCAGCCGGAGCACGCCATGCGCCGCCGGATGCTGGGGGCCGAAGTTCAGCGTCAGCGGCTTGATGCTGGTCTCCGCCATCAGTCCTCCCCGGTCCCGGACTGCGTGGCGAGAGCGGCACGGGCACCTTCCCAGGGGCTCTCGAAGTCAAAGTCCCTGAAGTCCTGGACCAGGCTGACAGGTTCGTAGATCACCCGTTTCTGATCGTCGTCATAGCGGACCTCTACCGTCCCGGTCAGCGGGAAGTCCTTGCGCATCGGGTGGCCCTCGAACCCGTAGTCGGTCAGCAGCCGGCGCAGGTCAGGATGGTCGGAGAAGAATATCCCGTACATGTCCCAGGCCTCGCGCTCGTTCCACTCCGCGGAGCGGAACAGGCCGGTTGCGGTCGGCACCGGGGTTTCCTCGTCGGTCGCGATCTTCACCCGGACCCTGAGATTGTGACGGATGCTGAGCAGGTTGTAGACCACCTCGAAACGCTGTTCACGGTCGGGCCAGTCCACGCCGCACAGGTCGACGAGGATGCTGAACAGGCACTGGGAGTCGGCACGCAGGAACCGCAGCACCGCCAGCACGCTGTCCGGCCGGGTCCGGAGCGAGAGTTCGGACCCCGACCATTCCACTGCCTCGAGATGGTCACGCAGGGCATCGGCCAGGTAGTCGGCAAGTTCCCGCGGCATGAGGACGGGCCGGTCTTCATCCATGGTGACGGCATCTCCGGATCCGGCGGGTGTCACCGTGCGATCGTCCCGGTCCGGCGGATCTTGCGCTGCAGCTGCATCAGTCCGTAGAGCAGTGCTTCGGCCGTCGGCGGGCAGCCGGGGACGTAGACGTCTACCGGGACGATCCGGTCACAACCGCGCACGACTGAATAGGAGTAGTGGTAGTAGCCGCCACCGTTGGCGCACGACCCCATGGACACGACCCAGCGGGGCTCCGCCATCTGGTCGTAGACCTTGCGCAGCGCCGGCGCCATCTTGTTGGTCAGTGTCCCGGCGACGATCATTACGTCCGACTGCCGGGGACTGGGCCGGAAAATCATGCCGAACCGGTCGAGGTCGTACCGGCTGGCAGCGGAGTGCATCATCTCCACCGCGCAGCAGGCAAGCCCGAAGGTCATCGGCCACAACGAGCCGCTGCGCGCCCAGTTGAACAGCTTGTCGGCCTGGGCGACCACGAAGCCGCGCTCACGCAGTTCGTCGCCGACGGCGCCGAGAATGGCGTCCTGGTCGGCGCCGGGCGGGACCGGGCGGTCGAGCCCGGCAATCCCCGTTACTCCCATTCCAGCGCTCCCTTCTTCCACTCGTAGACGAACCCCACGGTCAGGATGGCAAGGAACAGCATCATCGACCAGAAACCGAACAGGCCGATCGAGCCGAGCGAGGCCGCCCAGGGGAACAGGAACGCGACCTCAAGGTCGAAGATGATGAACAAGATGGCAACCAGGTAGAATCGCACGTCGAACTGGCCGCGGGAATCGGTGAATGCCTCGAAACCGCACTCGTAGGGGGACAGCTTCTCGGAGTCCGGCCGCTGGACGGCGATGACGAGCGACGCAATCACTGCAGCCGCGGCCATGCCGACGGCAATTCCGAGAAAGATCAGGATCGGGAGGTACTCTGCAAGCAACGCAGTCATTGAAGCTCTCTATCCGTCCGGCGGCGACCCTGAACCGCCTCGCCCGTCGCAGACCAACGACGGCCGGACTATACTGCGCGCCACCTGTCCGGGAAACCCCGCCGGCAACCGGCGCCGGACCCGCAAACGGGATCGGGAATTCTGGCGGGAGTGACGGGACTCGAACCCGCGGCCTCTGGCGTGACAGGCCAGCGCTCTAACCAGCTGAGCTACACCCCCGCGACGTGCCTCCGGCCCCGGGGGCCGGCTGGCCGGTTTTCCTATCGAATCGCGCGCGTTCCTGTCAAGCCGTTCGGGGCCCGCCGGAACCGCCTCGCAGCCTGTCAGGAGCCCCTCGGGAAGTGCGTCGGCCCCGTGACCGATTACCGGTCCGCATGGCCCGGGCCGCTTCCCTGTCGCCATCGCGGCGCCGGTCACCGAACGGCGGACCGTCCGCCTGAAGTCGCGCCCGCGTCGGGGCACGGACCGCGCGGTCGGCGGCGGGATCCGTCCGGACCGTCAGAATTCATGCACACGCAGCCAGCCGGCACGGCTCATGAACGGATTGCCTGAATGGCTGAGCCCGGACAGCGAGGCGATCCTGCGTCCCGACGTTCAGCCATCTTACCGGAATCCCTTCCGAACCCGTCGGGGCGGGTTCGGACGTCTGTGCAGGCCGGTACCCGTCCGCAGTCTGCTGCGGCCGACGGGGTCCGCCGGCACTCCCGACCGGTTCACAGGCCTTTGCGGGTGGATTGACCGGAGCCCGGTGACCGCGGTGCCCCCAACGCATCCACAGGCCCACGCTCCTGCGCAGTTCCGCCGGAGATCGTACCGTCACTCAGGACTTCCAAGTCGTGCCGGGCGTCCGCCCGGTGGGGAATGTGATCACGCGTGACGCCGGGTTCGGCCGCATGGTGGGCGCTGACGGGATCGAACCGCCGACCTTCTCGGTGTAAACGAGACGCTCTCCCGGCTGAGCTAAGCGCCCTCTCCGGATCAGCCGTCGCCTGCAACCGCGCCCTGGAGCTTGCTGCCGGCCTTGAACACCGCCCGGTTGCGCGCCTTGACCTCGATCGGTTCCCCGGTGCTCGGGTTGCGCCCCATGCGAGCCGGACTGCTCGCCACCCTGAATGTACCGAAGCCGACGAGCTGAACCCGCTCCCCGTCTGCCAGGGCATCCGTGATCACCTGGAGAGTTGCGTCAAGGACGTCTCCGACGTTTCCCGGACCGACGTCGAGCTCCCCGGAAACCCGGGCAACGAGTTCTTTCTTGTTCACCACTTGCACTCCCTGTGTCAGCCATGACCTCTTAAGGGTCATATTCGCAGACGCCCGCTGACGGACCCGTCCGTCGAGAGGGTCCTTTTCTGTCGCCTGCCTTAACGGCCCTGCGCAGTGAATCCGGCATCCGCTCTCTGCTTCCGTGCCGGGGACGCTAGAGACAAGCCGGCGCGCTTGTCAATGAGTTACGACCTCGTCACGCGGATCGTCACTCTTTGCCGGCGGCACGGTCTCCAGTGACTCCTCGTCCGCCAGATTGATCGGAACCGGTTCCTCGACAAGGGCTCTTGAAATGACCTCATCCACCGTCCCGACCGGCACGATCTCGAGATCGCATTTCACGTTGTCCGGAATCTCGGCAAGGTCTTTTTCGTTTTCCCGCGGAATGAGCACAACCTTGAGCCCGCCTCTCAGTGCGGCAAGCAGTTTCTCCTTGAGCCCGCCAATCGGCAGGACCCGCCCCCGGAGCGTGATCTCACCCGTCATCGCAATGTCCCGTCGCACCGGAATCTGGGTGAGGACCGACACGATCGAGGTCACCATGGCAACACCCGCCGAGGGCCCGTCCTTCGGCGTGGCGCCCTCGGGTACGTGAACGTGGATGTCGCAGTGTTCCAGCAGCTTGCGCCTGATCCCGTAGACCGACGCACGTGACTTGACGAAACTTTCTGCCGCCTGCACCGACTCGCGCATCACCGACCCAAGCTTCCCGGTCGACGTCACCCGGCCTTTGCCCGGAACCGTGACCGACTCGATGGACAGCAGCTCACCGCCGACCTCGGTCCACGCAAGCCCGGTGGTCACTCCGACGAGGTCATTTTCCTCGGCCTGGCCAAAGCGGTACTTGCGCACACCGGCGTAGGTGCCCAGGTTCTCGCTGGTCACGCTGACACTGGACACGCTGTCCATCAGGATTTCCTTGACCGCCTTGCGGGCCAGGTTGGCCAGTTCGCGTTCCAGGTTGCGAACGCCGGCCTCGCGCGTGTAGTAGCGGATAAGGTCGCGCAATGCGTCCTCGGTGATTTCCCACTCGCCCTTGCGCAGTCCGTTGCGTTCGGTCTGCTTGAGGAGCAGGTGCTTCCGGGCAATGGCGACCTTTTCGTCCTCGGTATAGCCCGACAGCCGGATCACTTCCATGCGGTCGAGCAGCGGCTGCGCCATCCGCAGGGTGTTCGCGGTGGTCACGAACATCACGTCCGACAGGTCGTAGTCCACCTCGAGGTAGTGATCCTGGAACGAGTGATTCTGTTCCGGATCCAGCACCTCGAGCAGGGCCGAGGCCGGGTCGCCACGAAAATCATTGCCCAGCTTGTCGATCTCGTCGAGCAGGAACAGCGGATTCGACCTCTTCGCTTTCTTCATTCCCTGGATGATCTTGCCCGGCAGCGAGCCGATATAGGTCCGGCGATGGCCGCGGATTTCGGCCTCGTCGCGGACACCGCCCAGAGACATGCGCACGAAATTGCGTCCCGTCGCCTCGGCGATCGACTTGCCGAGCGAGGTCTTCCCGACACCCGGAGGACCGACCAGACACAGAATCGGTCCCTTGACCTTGCCGGTGCGCTGCTGCACCGCCAGGTATTCGAGGATTCTCTCCTTGACCTTCTCGAGACCATGGTGGTCCCGGTCGAGAACGACCTGCGCCAGACCCAGATCCTTCTTCACCCGTGACCGCTTCTTCCACGGAATGGTGACGAGCCAGTCGAGGTAGTTGCGCACCACGGTGGCCTCGGCCGACATCGGGCTCATGTTGCGCAGCTTCTTCAGTTCCGCCGTGGCCTTCTCCCGTGCCTCGGCGGGGAACTTGGTCCGGGCCACCTTCTCCGCGAGTTCCGCCAGTTCGTCGCGCGAATCGTCCGATTCGCCGAGCTCCTTCTGGATCGCCTTCATCTGTTCGTTCAGATAGTACTCGCGCTGGGTCTTCTCCATCTGGCGCTTGACCCGGTTGCGAACGCGCTTTTCCACCTGCAGGACGCCAATCTCGCCCTCCATGTGGCTGAAGACCTTCTCCAGTCGCTCGGTCACGCCCTCGAGTTCGAGCAGCTCCTGCTTTTCGGCGATCTTGAGAGCGAGATGGGCGCTGATGGTGTCGGCGAGCTTGGTCGCATCCTCGATCTGGTTGACCGAGACCAGGACTTCGGGCGGGATCTTCTTGTTGAGCTTGATGTACTGTTCGAACTGGTTGATGACCGTGCGCGCGAGCGCTTCCTGCTCGCGCGAATCGCCGGGCAGTTCCTGAATCGGCTCGGCTTCCGCCTCGAAGAAGTCCGGATTCTCCCGGTAGGTCAGGATACGGGCCCGGCGCACACCCTCGACTAGCACCTTCACGGTACCGTCCGGGAGTTTCAGCAGCTGCAGGACCGTGCCGACAGTCCCGACCGTGTACACGTCGTCGGGAGAGGGGTCGTCCTCGGACGGGTTCTTCTGGGTGACAAGCAGGATCTGCTTGTCGTCCTTCATCACGTCCTCGAGCGCGCTGATGGACTTGCGGCGGCCGACGAACAGGGGAACGATCATGTGCGGGAACACGACGATGTCGCGCAGCGGCAGCACGGGGTAGGTCAGAAAGATCTCACTCATTTTCCGCTCACCCTTCTCCTGGCACCGCGTTCACCCCCGGGTCCGGACCACGGGAGCATGACAGCCTTGATGTAGGAAAGCCTCCCGCCCGGTTCAACCGTCACGCCCGGCTCTCACGATCCTCCCGACGCTCCGCGTGTACCGTGATCGGCGAAAAACCGCTCTCGACGACATCGGAGTTGATGATGATCTCCTGCACCCCGTCGTCACCCGGCAGGTCGAACATCGAATCGAGCAGGATGTTCTCCAGGATCGAGCGCAGCCCGCGCGCACCGGTTTTCCGTTCGATCGCCCGCGCCGCAATGCTGCGCAGCGCGTCGTCACGGAACTTCAGGTTCACGTTTTCCATCTCGAACAGCCGCTGGTACTGCCTCACCAATGCGTTCTTCGGCTTGGTCAGGATGTCGACGAGCGCTTCCGCGTCGAGATCGTCGAGCGTCGCCAGCACCGGCAGGCGCCCGACGAATTCCGGGATCAGCCCGAATCTCAGCAGGTCCTCAGGTTCGACACCGCGCAGGATCTCGCCGGTTCTGCGCGCATCCGGATCCTGGACATCGGCATTGAACCCGATCGACGACCCCTTGTTGCGTTGCGAGATGATGCGCTCGAGACCCGAGAACGCTCCGCCGCAGATGAACAGGATGTTGGTGGTGTCGACCTGGAGGAACTCCTGCTGGGGATGCTTGCGCCCGCCCTGCGGCGGCACGCTTGCAACAGTCCCCTCCATGATCTTGAGCAGTGCCTGTTGCACGCCTTCCCCCGACACGTCGCGGGTGATCGACGGGTTGTCCGACTTACGGCTGATCTTGTCGACCTCGTCGATGTAGACAATGCCGCGCTGGGCCCGTTCGACGTTGTAGTCGGCGGCCTGCAGCAGCTTGAGAATGATGTTCTCGACATCCTCGCCGACGTAGCCGGCCTCCGTCAGCGTGGTCGCATCCGCCATGGTAAACGGAACATCGATGATCCGGGCAAGCGTCTGCGCGAGCAGTGTCTTGCCGCAGCCGGTCGGGCCGAGCAGCAGGATGTTCGACTTGGCGAGTTCGACATCATTGTTCTTCTGGCTGTGCGACAGTCGCTTGTAGTGGTTGTGCACGGCCACCGAGAGGATGCGCTTTGCCTGGTCCTGCCCGATCACGTAGTCGTCGAGGACCTGGCAGATGGTCCGCGGCGTGGGGACCCCCTCGCGCGACTTGACCAGGGTGGTCTTGTTTTCCTCGCGGATGATGTCCATGCACAGCTCGACGCACTCGTCGCAGATGAACACGGTCGGACCGGCAATCAGCTTCCGGACCTCGTGCTGGCTCTTGCCACAGAACGAGCAGTAGAGCGTGTTCTTGGAGTCGCCGCTGGTGCCTGACTTGCTCATGTCATGCGAATCCGAAGTGAGTCACATCAATGCAATGTTAGCCGCTGCCGGTGACAGCGGACAATCGGCAATTGCCCCTACGACCCGTCCGGCTCGCCGGATTCGGGTACCGGGCGCTTCTCGACCACCTCGTCGATCAACCCGAATTCGAGCGCGGCCTTCGGGGACATGAAGGTGTCCCGGTCCATCGCGCTCTCGATCTTGCGCAGCGTCCGCCCGGTGTGCTTGACGTAGATGCGGTTGAGCCGCGCCCGGGTCTCGAGGATCTCGCGCGCGTGGATCTCGATGTCCGTGGCCTGTCCCTGGACCCCGCCCGATGGCTGATGGATCATCACCTTGGCGTGCGGCAGGCAGTAGCGCTTGCCCTTCGCGCCGGCCGCCAGCAGCAGGGAACCCATGGAAGCGGCCTGTCCGACACAGACCGTCGACACCTCCGGCCTGATGTACTCCATGGTGTCGTAGATCGCGAGGCCGGATGTCACGATCCCTCCCGGGGAATTGATGTACATCGCGATGTCCTTGGACGGATTCTCCGCCTCGAGAAACAGGAGCTGCGCGCAAATCACGCTCGACACCGCGTCGTTGATCGGACCCGTGATGAATATGATCCGTTCCTTGAGCAGGCGCGAGTAGATGTCGAACGCGCGTTCGCCGCGGTTGGTGTGTTCGACAACCATGGGGATGAGGCTGCTCATCGCTCTCTCCGCTGTATTCCCTGGGGGGCCGGGATCATTCCTCGACCGCCGTGTCGTCCACCTCCATCTCGCGTCGCCCCAGTTCCTCCAGAGTGACGGTCGTCTCGGTAATGGTCGCCAGTTCGGAAATGAAGGTGACGAGCTTGTTCTCGTAGACCTCTGACGCGATGGTCTCCACCAGCCGGGGAGACTGCATCGCCAACTCTCGCATCCGGTCGCGGCGTTCGGGGCCGAACTGGGAGGCCCAGGCCCGGACCGCCGGCTCGAGTTCGTGTTCCTCGACCGATATGTTGTTCTGCCGCCCGATTTCGCGCATGAGCAGGCCGAGTTTCACGCGGCGCTCGGCAATGGCCCGGATCTCCGGATCCTGTTCTTCCGCCGCGGACTTCTCCGTCTCCTGCCCGGAACCGGCCTCATCCTGTGCTTCAACCGCCTGGTCCGTCCCGTCATCATCCCCGGCACCGTCATCGGCTCCGACACCGTCATCGGCTCCGACACCGTCATCGGCTCCGACACCGTCTTCGGCTCCGACACCGTCTTCGCTGTCAGGCAGGCCGGATTCCTGTTCGCGCTGCATCCGCTCCCGGATCGCGTTGTACTCGCCGTCAACCAGGAAATCCGGAACGGGGAAGGTCGCATACTCGGTGAGCTTGTCCATCAGTCCGACCGAGAACAGGGCCTGGCAGCGCTCGCCATGGCTTTGCGCCTGCCTGGCCCGGACCAGCCCGCGCAGCTGTTCGAGGTCTTCGCACCCCATCAGCTGCGCGAACTCGTCGTCCGCCGTCACGGGGATTTCGGTCTCGATCGCCTTGACCGTGGCGGTGACCTCGACCTCGTCGGCGGGCTCACCCTCCCCTGCACCGGGCGTGATCGTGTGCATGAAGGTCCTGGTCTCGTCGATGACGGCTCCGACCAGAGCCTCGATCCAGTCCGGGTGCCCCCGCTCTTCGGTCAGCGTGACCCGGGTATCCTGGTCATCGAGCTCCGCGAACGGTTCACCGTCCCGGCTTGCCCGGCAGTGTACGATGACCGTGTCACCCTTCTCGACCGGGCGCTCCCCCTCGATCGGCTCGTACCGGGACTGGCTGGCCGCAATCTCCGCGATCGCACTGTCCACCGCCTCGTCGGTCACCTCCACCGCCATGCGTTCGAGTTCGAAGGAGGCGAAGTCGATCGCCTCCAGCATCGGCAGGGCCACGACGCGCATGGTCACCGCCATGCCGTTCTCCACCGGTTCCTCCGACGGCAACAGCGACGGCGTGAAAGCCGGCGTGATACCGTGCTCTTCGCAGGCCTCCTGCGCCTTCTCGCCGATCACGCGTTCAAGAACCCGCTTGCGCACCTCACCGCCGAACCGGTGCCGAAGGACCCGCAGCGGCACCTTGCCGCGACGAAACCCCGGCAGGTTCACGCCGCTGGCCTCGTTCTGCAGCTGCTCGTCGACCAGCAGGTCCACCTCCTGGTCCTGGATGACAAGCCTGAACTCGTGATCGAGCCTGTCGCTCGCTGTCGTGCTCACCTGTCCTGAGTCCTGTCCGGTTGTTGGGTGCCGACCGGTTTGACGCGATGAAACCGGAATCTATGGTGCGGGCGAAGGGACTCGAACCCCCACGGCTTTCGCCACCAGATCCTAAATCTGGCGTGTCTACCAGTTCCACCACACCCGCCCGCCGGTCGCGGCCAGACCGAGCAGTTGCAGCTGCTCGCGGCGCATGGCTACTGGATGCGGGTATCCCCGTCAACCATTGGGGCGCTCGCGAGCGCTTTCGCTCAATCCCGGGCCAGGGACCGGATCGCCTGGCTGGCGGCGATGCGACCGTCCGTTGCATACCCGGCGCTGTTCACGGCGATGTCGCCGGTACGGTAAAGGTAGTTGACCATCAGTCCCCAGGACTGCGTGCGACCGCGGACGGAGCGATCGCCCATCCAGTTCAGCCGTTCGACCCGGGCTCCGTTGCTCAGGTGAAAATGGGCGACCGGATCGTGCGCACGGTTCCCCCGTCTCCTCGCCGAGGTCAGGTAGCGGGCCGCAAGCCGCGTGAGCGGTTCCCGCAGTGCCGTTTCCATTGCGCCGTCCCCCTGCTCCAGGCGCGCGAGCAGGTCGGGCAGCCCGACATCGCCAATCGGCAGCGCCCGGCGTTCGGACGCCGTCAGCAGTTCCGTACCGGCTTCGCTGACCTGTCTCCTCACCCAGCGCGAGAGTCCCGGGATCGGTGACAGCGTGGCGAAGGAACGCAGGTTCGGCAATTCCTGCTCCAGCACCCCGACCACGTGCCTGATCAGGAAGTTTCCGAAACTGATCCCGTCGAGCCCCCGCTGGGCGTTCGAGATCGAGTAGAAGACCGCGGTGTCCGCGGTTCTCGGATCGACCGCGGGCGCGGTCTCGTCGAGCAGTTCGTCGACGCTTGCCGCCATGCCGTTCACCAGAGCCACCTCCACGAAGATCAGCGGTTCGTCCGGCATGGTCGGGTGCAGGAACGCGAAACACCGGCGGTCTGAATCCAGGCGGTTCTTCAGGTCCTCCCACGAGCGGATCTCGTGCACGGCCTCGTAGGCGATCAGCTTCTCAAGCAGCCGTGCCGGCGACGCCCAGTCGATCCGGCGCAGATCCAGCAACCCGAGATCGAACCAGTGCGAGAGCAGGGTGCGCAGATCGTCGGCCAGGAACCGGATCTCTGGGTGCTCGCCCTGCGCCTCCAGCATCTCGGCACGCAGGTCAACCAGGAACTTCATTCCCTCCGGCAGGGTGGTGAACTGGCGCAGCAGCACCCGCCACCGCGGCTCCAGGGCGCTGTGCAGGGACTGTTCGGCCTCCCGGCGCGCGAGCGCATCCCCTCCGCACGCCCCGAGCTCCGCCAGCGCCCGGTCGACCGCGTCGCGGTCGCGGTCGAACCCGGTGGCGAGTTCCAACAGGAACCGGATCCTGCCAGTCCGGTCGAGCTCAAGGTAGCGCCGTCCCAGTTCCGCCGCCCTGGCCCGGTTGGTTGCCGCATCACCCACCGCGGCGACACACGCCTCCATTTCGGAGCGAACACGCGCCCGGTCCTCGTCGGGAAGGTCGGCACGCAGCCGTCCGGAAACGTGGTAGCGCGTGGTTCCGGACAGGTCCGACCAGGCGCGAAACAGGTTCGCGAGTGTTCTGTCCAGCAGTCCGCCATGTGGGTCACCTGCCATCACGGCCACTCCGGAGACACGCCGCGGCGCGTGCCGCGCACAACAGGTCGGGAAGGTCCTCTGCCAGCAGCCCGGGTCCCGCGGCCAGCGCCGCGGCGCCATTCAGCCAGACCGCCGCCGCCGCGGCTTCCGCCGCCGGCATGCCCTGGGCCAGCAGTCCGGTGATGGTCCCCGCGAGCACGTCTCCGGTTCCGCCGGTTGCGAGCCACGCCGGCGCATCGGCGTTGATGAGCAGGTCTCCGCCGGGAGCCGCGATCACCGTGTCCGCGCCTTTCAGCACCACCACCGCGCCCAGCCGGTCGGCCGCCGCGCGGGCGCGGTACATCTTGCCGCAACCATGGTCGGCGAGGTCCGGGAACAGGCGGGCAAACTCGCCCTCGTGCGGGGTCACGACCAGCGGTCCCCGGATCGCGGCTGCCAGGTCACCGCCGGCATCCGCAAACAATGTGAGTGCGTCGGCGTCAAGCACCGCCGGTGCTCCCCGGGCGAGCAGGGAGACCACCGCGTCCCTGCCTGCCGGTCCTGTGCCCATCCCCGGTCCCGCCAGCATGGCGGTGAACCTGAGCTCGCCTGCTTCTTCGAGCGAGCGGACCAGGGCTCCGGGCACCGTGGCCCGGTAGATCGCCTCGGCTGGTCCAGGAACGGCAAGGGTGACCATGCCGCACCCGATGCGCCGGGCCGCGGCCGTGGCAAACCGGGCCGCACCGGTCATCCGCTCCCCGCCGACGACGAGCGCGTGTCCCCGGCGATACTTGTGATCTGTGAGTGCGGGTGACGGCAGGTGCTGCTGCCACACCCCGGGCTGGTTGCGCGCCTGTTGCGGAGCGATGGCCTCGAGGACCCGGCCGGGAATGCCGATATCGACGATCCTCACCGTTCCGCACAGATCCCGGCCGGGCAACAGCAGATGCCCCGGACGGCTGCGGAAGAAACCGACCGTGAGCGTGGCCGGTGCCGCGACCCCGCGCACCTGCCCGGTATCGCCGTCCACCCCGCTCGGCACATCGATGGCGACGCGCGGCGCCCTCACCCCGGCCATGGCCTGCACCAGATGCGCGGCGGCGCCGCGGATGTCACGGTTGAGACCGGCGCCGAACAGCGCGTCAACGACGAGGCCCGCATCCGACAGCAGCTGCGGTCCGGCAGCGGTGGTCGCGCCGGTCCACAGTTCCGCGGCGCGCCCGGCGTCACCGGCGCGGCCGTCTCCCAGCGTCCCGACCCTGACCGGCCAGCCGGCCTCCGCCAGGTAGCGCGCGATCACGAACCCGTCGCCGCCATTGTTGCCCGGCCCGCACAGGACCACGGCAGGGATCGGCGCGAAGCGGCGCTGAATGACCCGGGCAGCGGCGCGTCCGGCCGCCTCCATGAGCACAAAGCTGTCGCCACCGTTGACAGCCAGCCTGTCGGCCTCGGCCATCTCCCGCACGGTCAGCAGTTGCGACGTGGCGGGCATGCGCATCGGGGCGTGCTCCGGGAACCGGCCCTGCAGTCATCGGGTCAGGTGACGGGGAATGGGGCGAGTGATGGGACTTGAACCCACGACTTCCAGATCCACAATCTGGCGCTCTAACCAGCTGAGCTACACCCGCCACGGCAACCCCGGCCCGCCACGGCGGGATCGGCCCCATCAACCGGATCGGATGCGATTTGTCAAGGTCACCGTGGCGCGGCGCCGTGGCGCATCAGCGGAAATGCGCTGCCAGCCGCGCGGCGGCATCATCGAGAACGCTGTCCTGCTTGGCAAAGCAGAACCGGATGAAGGATGTCGGGCCGCCCTCACGGTAGAACGGGCTGACCGGCAACGCCGTGACACCCGCCTCGCGGGTAATGTGGGAGCAGAAGTCGACATCGGATCCGTCAAACCCGGTTCCCGCAATGTCGACGAACAGGAAGTAGGTCCCCTCGCACTCCACGGGAGCGAACCCCGGTATCGCGGCGAGCGCTCCGGCAAGCCGGTCGCGGCGGTCCTGCATCGACCGGTTCAGCCCCTCGAAATACGTATCGTCCTGCCCGAGCCCGAAAGCGACCGCCCGCTGCAGGTTGGGAGCGGTGGTGAAGACCAGGAACTGGTGCGCCTTGGCAACGGTGCGCAACAGGTCGGCCGGTCCGGTCACGTACCCGACCTTCCAGCCTGTCAGGGAGAAGGTCTTGCCCGCCGAGCCGATGCGGATGGTGCGCTCGCGCATGCCCGGCAGGGTCATCAGCGGAACGTGCGCCCGGCCGTCGAAGGCCATGTGCTCGTACACCTCGTCGCAGATCGCGACCGCATCATGCGCCCTGACCAGCTCGGCAAGCAGCGCCAGGTCGTCCTGCCCGTAGACCTTCGAGGCCGGGTTCTGCGGCGTGTTCAGCACCAGCAGCCGGGTCCGGTCGGAAAATGCCGCCCTTACCGCCCCGGGATCGAGCCGCCAGTCCGGCGGCCGGATGCTGACAAGTCTGGGGATGCCACCCGCGCGGCGGATGATCGGGACGTAGCAGTCATACAGCGGCTCGATCAGAACCACCTCGTCACCGGGCTCGATCAGTCCGAAGAAGCAGGCCGCCAGTCCTTCGGTCGCGCCGGTCGAGACCATGGTCTCCGTCTGCCAGTCGACCTCGAGGTCGTAGAAGCGCGCGTTGTGCGCAGCGACCGCCTTGCGCAGTTCCGGCACCCCGAGCATCGGCGGGTACTGGTTGGGCCGGTCACTGAGGAATTCGGCCGCGCGCTCGAGCACCGGTTCCGGGCCGAAGTCGTCCGGGAACCCCTGGCCGAGGTTGATCGACCCGCACTCGATGGCAAGGCGCGACATGACCTCGAAGACGGTGGTGCCGTAGGAACCGAGGACGCTGTTGGCAGGTTTCACGACATCACCTCCCTGTGCTGCCCGGGCTCCATACGGGAATTGGCGGGACCGCTCAAGCCGGCGAGGGTACGGAAATGGTGACGACACCGGTGCGCGCCAGCATGGCGACCGTATCCGCGTCGTAGCCGAGCTCGTCCAGGATCTCGCGGCTGTGCTGTCCCAGCATCGGGGGCGCCGTGATGTCGCACACCGGCGTATCGGAAAACCTGATCGGCGAGGCCAGCATCGTGATGGTGTCGCCAGACGGGTGTTCGACCTCGCGGAGCATGCCCCGCTCGTGCACGATCCCGGAGCCGAACGCCTCCTCGAAGCTCTGGACGGGCCCGGCGGGAAGGTGGCGCAGGCGCACCATCCACTCTGCCCTGGTCCGCCGCCTCAGCACCGCGCCGATGATCGCGAACAACTCCTCGCGGTGCGCCGACCTGTCGGTGGCGGTCCGGAACCGGGGATCATCGGGAAGTTCCGGCTGCTCGAGGATGTCAACGCACAGGCGCCGGAACAGCCGGTCCGATCCGGTCGCCAGGTACAGCGGACCGTCCGCGGTCTCGAACAGGTTGACCGGCGCCGAGACGGGGTGGCTGTTGCCCGAACGCGGAGGCATCCGGCCCGACAGCAGGTAGTACTGGGCGGCGTTGCCGAGCGCGGCGGCGGCGACATCGCGCAGCGAGAGTTCGACATGCTGGCCGCGACCGGTGGTCTGCCGGGCCCACAGCGCGGCCATCACCGCGCCGGTGGCATGCAGGGCAGTGAGCATGTCGGACAGCGGCAGCGGACTTCGAAGCGGCGGACCGTCCGGCTCGCCGGTCAGCGCCATGATTCCCGACTCGGCCTGCATGACCGGATCAAATCCCGGCCGGTCGGCAAGCGAGCCCTGCTCGCCGTAGGCCGAGATCGACAGGTAGACGAGCCGCGGGAACCGGTCCCGGACCGATGCATGGTCAAGCCCGAACCGGGCCAGCACGCCCGGTCGGAAGTTCTCGACCAGCACGTCGGCCCGCTCCAGCAGCCGCAGCAGGATCCGGCGGCCCTCTCCTTCGCGGAAGTCGAGACCGATACTGCGCTTGTTGCGGTTGAACGCGAGAAAAAAGTGCGAATCGGAACCGACCCGGGGTGCGGGATGGTTCCGCGCCTCGTCGCCGGTCACCGGGTTCTCGACCTTGATCACGTCGGCCCCCATGTCCGCCAGCTGCTGGGCACACAGGGGGCCGGCCACGATCCTGGACAGGTCAAGGACCCTGAGGCCATGGAGTGGCGCGGAGGTGTCGTTCATCGGGGATTCCAGGCGGCTTTCGACGGTGTGCGTACTTCCGATTACCGCCGGTTTGCCTTACTGTGCAACGACTTTCACCATGTGGGGAAACCGGATGCCCAGACTTGCCGAACGCCTCGATCACCTCGGGACAGAAACCGCCTTCGAGGTGCTTGCGCGCGCCAACAGGCTTGCTGCGCAGGGCCGTGACATCATCAACCTCGGTATCGGCCAGCCGGACTTCAAGACGCCGGACCACGTGGTCGAGGCCGCGGTCAAGGCGCTGCACGATGGCCACCACGGCTACACCGCGGCCAACGGAATCCCCGAGTTGCGCGAGGCGGTCACAGCCGACCTGGAACGGCGCCTCGGGGTTGAGGTCGACCCGGCCCGGGTGCTGATCGTGCCGGGCGGCAAGGTCACCATGTTCTTTGCCATGCTGATCTACGGCGAAGCCGGCGGCGAGATCCTCTATCCCAACCCCGGGTTTCCGATCTACGAATCCGCGATCCGGTTTTCCGGGGCGACCGCGGTCCCGATCCCGCTGCGCGAGGAGAACGGTTTTGCGTTCTCGGCCGAGGACGTGCTCGGGCGCATCACCGAACGGACCAGGCTGATCGTTCTGAACAGCCCGGCCAATCCGACCGGCGGGGCGGTGTCACGGGACGAGTTCGACCGGCTGGTCGCCGGGCTGGCCGACTGGCCGGACGTCGTGGTGATGAGCGACGAGATCTACGGCCAGCTGCTCTACGACAACCACCACCACGTGAGCCTGCTGTCCTACCCGGAACTCGAGGACCGGCTGATCCTGCTCGACGGCTGGTCCAAGACCTATGCCATGACCGGATGGCGGCTGGGGTACAGCGTGTGGCCGGAAAGCGCGATCGCGCACGCGGAGAAACTGGCGGTCAACTGCCACTCCTGCGTCAACGCTTCGGCACAGTATGCGGGTATCGCCGCACTCGAGGGACCGCAGGACAGTGTCGGTGACATGCTCGCCGCCTTTGGCGAGCGCCGCCGCGTCATTGTCGACGGGCTCAACAACATCCCCGGCGTCAGCTGCGTCGAACCGGGCGGCGCCTTCTATGCCTTTCCGAACATCACCGGAACCGGCATGTCGTCGGACACGGTGCAGGCAAGACTGCTGGAGGAAGCAGGCGTCGCGGTGATCTCCGGAACCAGCTTCGGCGCGTTCGGGGAAGGCTACCTCCGGTTCTCCTATGCCAGCTCGCTGCCGTCCATCCGCGAGGCGCTGGATCGTGTCAGGAGCTGTCTTGCCTGATTGTTCGGCAACGGTATGCTGAAACAACAGGCAAGTGCACTGATCCAGGGCGCTCGACCGGGGACTTGAGGGTGTCGGCTGCCCGTCGCACCGCGACAGTCCCGGCAGGAGCACTCTGGCACATTTCTTGCGTGGCTCCGGACGAGTCCGGTGTGAACCTTGCAAAATCGGCAGGACCATGAAAAAGATCGAGGCGATCATCAAGCCGTTCAAGCTCGACGAAGTGAAGGAAGGCCTCCACGACGTCGGAATCCAAGGAATCACGGTCACCGAGGCCAAGGGCTTCGGGCGGCAGAAGGGCCACACCGAACTCTACCGCGGTGCGGAATACGTGGTCGACTTTCTGCCGAAGGTAAAGATCGAGGTGGTGATGGAAGACCATCTCGTCGAACGTGCCGTCGAAGCAATCCAGCAGGCTGCGCATACCGGCCGCATCGGTGACGGGAAGATCTTCATCTCGACCGTGGATGAGGTGGTCCGGATCCGCACGGGGGAGACCGGCGCCGCCGCACTGTGACGTCTTCGGGACCCAGCCGTCGAAGACGGCGGTCCGCGACCCATCAGCCGTCATTCAATCCAGCAGGAAGGAAGCGATGTCAGACGCAAGTACAATCCAGCAGATGGTGCACGAGCACGACATCAAGTTCGTCGATCTGCGCTTCACAGACCCGCGCGGCAAGTGGCAACACCTGACCCAGGCCGTCAGCACCGTCGACGAGGACTCGCTCGCCGAGGGATTCATGTTCGACGGTTCGTCCATCGCCGGGTGGAAGGCCATCAACGAATCGGACATGTGCCTGATACCCGACCTGGCCACTGCGGTCATCGACCCGTTCTTCGCCCAGCCGACCCTGACCCTGGTCTGCGACGTGGTCGATCCGCTCACCGGGCAGCCGTACAACCGTGACCCGCGCTCGACGGCGAAGGCCGCGATCAACTACATGGGCATGCTCGGCATCGGAGACACCGCCTTCTTCGGTCCGGAGGCCGAGTTCTTCGTGTTCGACGATGTCCGATTCGACGTGACCATGGAACGCGCCTTCTACCAGGTCGACAGCGCCGAGGGACCGTACAATTCCGGGCGCCAGTACGAGGAAGGCAATCTCGGTCACCGCCCAGGCGTGAAAGGCGGCTACTTCCCGGTTCCGCCGGTCGACTCCGAACAGGACCTGCGCAGCGAGATGCTGGCGGTCATGGAGGAGATGGGTGTCGAGGTCGAGAAGCATCACCATGAGGTCGCACCGTCCCAGCACGAGCTCGGCGTGAAGTTCGGCACCCTGATCAAGACCGCCGACACCATGCAGATCTACAAGTACGTCGTGCACCAGGTTGCCGCCTCCTACGGCAAGACGGCGACATTCATGCCGAAGCCGATTGCCCAGGACAACGGGTCGGGCATGCACGTGCATCAGTCGATCTGGAAGGACGGGCAGCCGATGTTTGCCGGAGCCGGCTACGCCGATCTGTCGGACATTGCGCTCTACTACATCGGCGGCATCATGAAGCACGCCCGTGCGCTCAACGCCTTCACCAACCCGACGACCAACAGCTACAAGCGGCTGGTCCCGGGATTCGAGGCGCCGGTGCTGCTCGCCTATTCGTCGCGCAATCGGTCGGCCTCATGCCGCATCCCGCACGTCGACAGTGCCAGCGGCAAGCGGGTCGAGGTCCGGTTCCCGGATGCGACCTCCAATCCGTACCTGGCGTTCTCCGCCATGCTGATGGCGGGCCTTGACGGTATCCAGAACCGGATCCACCCGGGCGATCCGATGGACAAGGACCTGTACGACCTGCCACCGGAGGAACTGAGCGATATCCCCACGGTGAGCGCGTCGCTGCGTCAGGCACTGGACGAACTCGACAAGGGCCGGGCGTTCCTGACCGCCGGAGACGTGTTCGACAACGACCAGATCGACGCCTATATCGAGCTCAAGATGGAGGAGGTCATCGCCTTCGAGCAGACCCCGCACCCGATCGAGTTCTCGATGTACTACTCGTCCTGACCGGGGGTTTCCCGGTCCGTGCGACCCGGGCCACCGGCGGTTGCGACCCCGGTGGCCCGTTCGTACCAGGCACCCGCCTTCAGTCCTCCTCCCGTGAGCAGGACCACCACCGTTTCCCCGTCGCGGATCTCGCCTGCCGCCCGAAGCTGCGCCAGTCCGCCGGCCGCCATCGCCGCGGTCGGTTCGGCATACAGGCCCATGCGCGCGAGCTCTCCCGCCGCACGTGCGATGTCGTCCTCGGCGACGGCCACGGTTCCGCCCTGTGAACGGCGCAGCGCGGCCAGGAGCCGGGGCATGCGGACCGGGCGGCTGATCGCGGTCCCTTCCGCGATCGTGGCCGAGACCTCGCAGGGAACATGATCTCCGGCGCCTGAGCGAAACGCGGCGTCGACGGGCGCGCAGTTCGCGGGCTGGACCGCGTACAGCCGAGGCCGGCGGGGGATGTGGCCCGCCCGCCGCAGTTCCCCGAACCCCGCATCGCAGCCGAGCACGTTGCTGCCGGCCCCGGTCGGGATCACCACCGCGTCAGGTGCGCTCCACCCGAGATCCTCCCACAGTTCGTAGGCAAGCAGCTTGGTGCCCTGGATGAAGAACGGGTGCCAGTTGTGACTGGCGTAGAAAACGGTTCGCGCGCACTCGTGCGCTGCCTCCTCCGAGGCAGACCGCGGTCCCGGCACCAGGCGCAGCCGCGCGCCGCTGGCCGCAATCTGCGCCAGCTTGGCGGGCTGGGTGGATGCGGGCGCGATGATGTGAACCGTCATGCCTGCGGCCGCGCCGTAGGCCGCGATGGCGGCACCGCCGTTGCCGGAACTGTCCTCGACGATCTCGCTCACCCCCTGCTGGCGCAGGACTGAGATCATGACCGAGGCGCCTCGGTCCTTGAAGGATCCGGTCGGCATCATCCACTCGAGCTTGAACAGTGCGCGGAACCCGTGGAAATCGGCCCCGACGAGCGGTGTCAGTCCCTCGCCGAGCGAGACCGGCCGATCGATCGCGAGCGGGAGCGCGCCGCGGTAGCGCCAGATCGAGCGGTCGGACGCAACGATGTCGGACCGCGCCAGGCCGAGGTTGTCGTGGACCTCGAGCGGCGCGCCGTCGTCGGATCGCCACCTGGGTTCCCCGATCGGATATCTCCGCCCGCTCGCGTCATCCGCCAGCCATGGTGCCTGCCGCGTCATCCCGTCGTCCCTCGCGATCCGGTTTCTGAGCGGCCGCACCCGGCCGGCCGCGTCGCATGCGTCCCGATTGGATCGGGGCCCCATGATGTAGTAGTGTACCGGCATCCGACCACAGCGTTTGATGGAGCCATGGCCGACCTGTTCCAGGCCGCGTTGCGGCCGCCCGACGAATATACAGCAAAGGACATCGAGGTCCTGGAAGGGCTGGAACCGGTGCGGCGCCGGCCGGGCATGTACATCGGCGGGACCGACGAGACGGCGTTGCACCACCTCGCGACCGAAGCCCTCGACAACGCCATGGACGAGGCCGTGGCCGGCCACGCCACCCAGATCGACCTGGAACTGGACGCGGACATGACCGTCACGGTGCGCGACAACGGTCGCGGCATTCCGGTCGACCCGCATCCGAGGTTTCCCGACAAGTCGGCGCTCGAGGTGATCCTCACCACGCTGCACTCGGGCGGAAAATTCTCCGACACGGCGTACCGCACCTCCGGCGGATTGCACGGGGTCGGGATCTCCGTGGTCAACGCGCTCAGCGCCGTGCTCGAGGTCGAGGTCGCCCGCGACCGCACCCTGTATACCCAGCGCTTCCACCAGGGCGTGCCCGAGGGCGGGCTTGCGGCCGCGGGCCGCGTCAACAACCGGCGCGGCACCGTGATCCGGTTCCGGCCCGACGACACCATCTTCGATCAGGGTGCGCGGTTCAGCCCGGCCCGGCTCTACCGGATGGCCCGGTCCAAGGCCTACCTGTTCCGCGGCGTGCGGATTCGCTGGTCGTGTGCGGCCGAACTGCTGTCGGGAAGCCCGGAGATTCCCGAGACCGACACGCTGCAGTACCCCGGCGGCCTGTCCGACTTCCTGGACGTCACGCTGGGGGATCGCCCGCGCATCGGCGCCGACCTGTTCTCGGGCGAGATCGCCTCGGCCGGGGGCGAGAGGGTCGAATGGGCCGTGACCTGGCTCGACGGCCCGGACGACGGATTCGTACGCAGCTACTGCAACACGATTCCCACTCCGAATGGCGGCACCCACGAACTCGGGCTGCGCCAGGCGCTGACCCGCAGCGTGCGCGCCTACGCGGAGCTGACGGGAAGCGGGAAGAAACTTGCCGCCCTGACCGCCGACGACGTGCTCGGAGGGGCCTGCGCCATGCTGTCGGTCTTCATGCGCGACCCGCAGTTCCAGGGCCAGATCAAGGACCGGCTGACCAGCAGGGAGGCAACCCGGCAGGTCGAACAGGCTGTTCGGGACAACCTGGACCACTGGCTGTCGGCCAAGCCCGCAGTCGCCGGGATGCTCATTGATTCAATCGCCGAACGCATGGAGGAGCGGCTGCGACGGCGCCGGCAGAAGGAGGTCAGCCGCAAGTCCGCCACCCGCAGGGTGCGGTTGCCGGGCAAGCTGACCGACTGCACCCGCACCGAGGCCAAAGGCACCGAGATCTTCCTGGTCGAGGGTGATTCGGCGGGCGGATCGGCCAAGCAGGCGCGCGACCGCGCCACCCAGGCCATCCTCCCGTTGCGCGGCAAGATTCTCAACGTCGCCAGCGCCTCGTCGGACAAGCTGCGCGGAAACCAGGAGCTCAATGACCTCGTCCAGGCCCTTGGCTGCGGCCGCGGCGGCCAGTACAGCGAACCGGAACTGCGCTACGAACGGGTCATCATCATGACCGACGCCGATGTCGACGGCGCCCACATCGCGTCACTGCTGATGACGTTCTTCTTTCGCGAAATCCCCCAGCTGGTCGAGAACGGACACCTCTACCTTGCCCTGCCGCCACTCTACCGGCTGAGCCAGGGCGGTCTCACGCTCTATGCCCGCGATGACGCGCACCGCGAGGAACTGCTGACCGAGCGGTTCAGCGGACGCGGCAAGGTCGAGACCAGCCGGTTCAAGGGGCTGGGCGAGATGCCGTCTGCCCAGCTCAGGGAAACCACCATGGACCCGGAACGACGCACCCTGCTCCGGATCGAGGTCCCGCCGCGCGTCAACGAAGCCGGCTGTTCCATGGAACGCCAGGCGCTCGAGACCACGGTCGAGACCCTGATGGGACGCAAGGCGGACAGCCGGTTCGCCTTCATCCAGGAGAAGGCCCGGTTCGTCGAGACGCTGGACATCTGACCCGCCGTCCCTGCCATCACTCCATGCCCGGCCGACCCGTCGCTTGCGCCGCGTCGGTTTTGGCCTGATCCTGTCGCCGGACACCATCTGGGGAGAAAGACGACATGGAGGTTCGCCTCGACGGAAAGGTTGCTCTCATAACCGGGGGCAGCCTCGGGCTGGGCCTTGCCATGGCCCGGCGTTTCGCCGAGGCAGGTGCCTCGGTCGGCATCACCGCACGTCAGCCCGGGCCGCTGGAGGCGGCGCGCGCCGAGATCAGCGCCGCCGGCGCCGGCAACCGGGTCACCGCGGTGCCCGCTGACGTGAGTGATGCCGCGGCCTGTGCCGCCGTGCATTCCCGTGTTGCCGAGGAACTCGGCCCGGTCGACATCCTGGTCAACAACGCCGGAACATCGCAGCGTGGCCCGTTTCTCGAAATCGGCGACGAGCTGTGGCAGCACGACTTCGACCTCAAGCTGTTCGCGGCAATCCGCCTCGCGCGCCTGGTCCTGCCGGGCATGCGGGAACGGCGATGGGGGCGGATCATCAATGTGCTCAACACGGGCGCCAAGGCCCCGCCCGCAGAGGGCGCGCCAACGGCGGTGAGCCGGGCCGCCGGCCTGGCGCTGACCAAGGTGCTCGCGAACGAGGTCGCCGGTGACAACGTGCTGGTCAATGCCCTGATGGTCGGGCTGATCGACAGCAACCAGCACCGGGTCCGGCACGCGGCGGGCGGTGGCAGCGAAAGTTACGAGGCGTTTCTCGAAGACATGGCCGCGACCAACCGCATCCCGCTCGGCCGCGTGGGCCGCGCGGAGGAATTTGCCGACATCGCCTGTTTCCTGGCGTCCGACCGGGCGAGCTACACCACCGGCGTCGCGATCAACGTGGACGGTGGACGCAGCCCGGTCGTCTGACCGGCCCCCGTACCGGTGAGCGCCGCGTCGGTTCGCGCACACCCGTTTACCGTCCTCGCGGCCATGGTGCTCGCCCAGGTGGCAGTGGCCATGGCCGTCATGACGGTGCCGGTGCTCGCGCCGCAGATTGCCGTTCATCTCGATGTCGAGACAAGCCGCATCGGACTGTATTCCGCCATCGTGTTCGCCGGCGCCATTGCACTCACCTCCATCGCGGGACCGGTGGTCGCGCGATACGGCTCTGTCCGGACCACCCAGATCGCCCTGCTGCTGTGCGGCGGCGGAATGGCGCTGACCGTCACCGGGTGGCTGCCCGCGGTCGTCATCGGTGGTTTCGCGGCCGGGATGGGCTACGGGGTCGCGACACCGGCGGCAAGCCACTTGCTCGCACGCCGGACACCTGCGCGGCACCGGGGGCTGGCGTTTTCGGTCAAGCAGACCGGTGTGCCGGCCGGCGGGCTGCTTCTCGGGCTCACGATCCCGGTGATCGCTGCCCGGTTCGACTGGGACTGGGCGGTCGCATCGCTCATCGTCGTCTTCGTCCTTGCCATCATCGTGATCCAGCCGCTCCGGGTAGTCCACGACACCGACCGGCGGTCCGGACACAGGATCGGAGCCGGCGAGACTGCCATCGCCATCCGCCTGGTGCTGTCCGATCCCGGTCTGAGGCCGCTTGCGTTCGCCTCTTTTGTCTACGCCTGGATGCAGCTGTCACTGTTCTCGTTCTACGTCGTGGTGCTCGTGGAACGGGCCGGGCTCGACCCGGTCACGGCAGGGGCCACGTTTTCGGTCATGCACGCAGGCGGGATGTTCGGCCGCCCGGTACTCGGCTGGGTGAGTGATCGCATCCTGCCGGCACGCCCGTTGCTGGCGTTTACCGGTTTCGGCATCTTCGCGCTCTCGATCGCGCTCGTGGCGCTGGACGCCAGCTGGCCGCAGTCACTGGTCTGGCTGCTGTCGCTGCTTGCGGGACTGGTTGCTGCCGGGTGGAACGGGGTCTATATCAGTGAAATCGCCCGAATCATGCCGGCCGAACTGGTCGGTCGCGCCACCGGCGGGGTGTCCGCCTTTACCTTTCTCGGCGTGGCGACCGGTCCAATGGTGTTTTCGGCGATCATCGCGGCATCCGGCAGCTACAGCGCCGCCTTCCTGGTCATGGGCGGGGTCGCACTCGTACCGGCGATACTGCTGCTGCGCGTGCCGGACAGAAAGGACGTGACATGAAGATCGTGGTCATGGGTGCGGGCGGTGTCGGAGGCTACTTCGGTGCCCGGCTTGCTGCCGCCGGGCACGAGGTCGGGTTTGTCGCGCGCGGTCGGCATCTCGACGCAATCCGGCGCTCCGGGCTCCGGGTGCTGAGCCAGCATGGCGACATTCACCTTGATGCCGCGGAGGCAAGCGACCAGCCGGGAGCCTTCGGGGTTGCGGACTTCGTGCTGTTTACCGTGAAGGCCCACGACTGTGCGCAGGCCGCGGATGCCATCGCCCCGGTGCTCGGCCCCGACACCGGGGTCGTTCCGCTGCTGAACGGCATCGAGCACATCACCCTGCTGCAGCAACAACTGGGGGCCGGACACGTCCTGGGCGGTGTCGCCAACATCAGCGCATTGATCGAACGGCCCGGCGTGATCCGCCATTTCGACCGGCTGCACATCCTGCGTGTCGGCGAAATGGATGACCGACAGAGCGAGCGGGTTGCCACGTTCCGGGCCGCATGCACCGACGCCGGTTTCGACAGCCCGGTTCCGGGCAGCATCGAACGCGAGCTGTGGCAGAAGATGGTGATGATCTGCACCCTTGCCGGGGCGAACTGTCTCACCCGGCTGGCGCTCGGGCCGTGTCGGAGTACGCCCGCCACCCGGGCGCTGATGGAGGATCTCGTCACCGAGACCATCGCGGTCGCCCGCGGCCACGGAGTCGACCTGCCTCAGGACCAGGCGGAACGTTCGCTCGCCCTGCTCGACACCCTGCCGGCGGAGATGAAGGCGTCAATGCTCGCCGCGCTCGAGCGTGGCGAGCGCCTGGAAGTCTCCGCGCTCAACGGTGCGGTGGTACGGCTGGGACAGGCCTGCGGCATGCCGGCGCCCACTCACCGGGTGGTACAGGCTGCCATGGCGCCGCACGAGAGTGGCACGCCCCGGGAGTGACGCAAGCGGATCCTGTCGCGTCCCTGCCCACCGGTTCATCAGGTGCGCTGGCTGAGGCAATCGGCATCGGAGCGCGCGCTCCGGCGCCGACTGGCGCCCGCGGAGGCGTCGGAACAACGGCCCGGGAGCAGGCTGCGGCAAGGCGCGGTCCCCCGGATCCCGGCAGGACGGGCGGAGGAACGCCATGGTGCGCACCCGGGCGCGTGTCCGCCGCACAACGCCGCGCCCGCAGGAGCGCCGCATGCCTGCCGGAACCCGTCCTGGTGGTTCCCGGATGTGAAGGCTATGCGCCCGGTTCGTGGACAGCTGCCCCGCCGGGGTTGGCCGCCGCTTCCCGTGTGACAACCAGACGCGACCGGCGTCCTGATCCCGCTTCCTGACCGCTCAAGCTGTCGGGTGATGAAAGCCGTTTTGCAACCGGCATATGGCCCGAGCGGCGCTTGAGCGGCAGCGCCCGCCGCGCACTTGCGGAGACAATCCCCGAACCGCCGCGCGGCTTCCGGGCGGCACTACAGGAAGCACGAGGTAACGGATCAATGCATGCGGGCGCGCGCACCGACAGCATCACTTGCCCGGCCCGCACTGTCGGCGGCAGTGGGGGCTCGCGGGTTTCCGCCGCGCCGCAGCGGCCGCCGCACATGTTCCCGCAGCGCAGCGTCGGGCCGTGCACACGTTACCGTTCAGCATCGGCGCCGTCAGCATCGCCGGCGGCGGCAAGAACCGTCACTGGCGTCGTCACGGCATCCCCGGCAAGTGCGCGGACCGGTGCGCGGCAAAGCCAGCAACGGCAACGCGCGCGGCGAGCATCGTCACGGTCGTGCAACCGGCACGAACGGCGCGGACGAACGTCAGCGGCGAAACCACCATGCGGCGCGTATCGCTGTGACGAGGAACGGCGGCGGTGAGCGCAGCGGAGAGCCCGGTCGCGAATCGACGCGCCCGAGCTTCCTGCACCGGGGTCGTCCCGACCGTCGAGGACCTGCACCGTCGCCGCCGCAAATGGTGTCTCCATCCCGATCGCCGTCGCCGACAGCGCGTTCATCATCGCCACCGTCGCAAAGTCCGTCACCATGGTCGTTGCAATCAGCACGGTCGACGTTGTCGTCATCATCGGTGCGAACGGCGAGCATCGGCGCTAGGACTTCGGTTGCTGCATTCGATGGTGCAGGGCAAGAGCGGCAAAGTCGCCGCGGAGCGCGGCGCCGCAGGCGCCCGCGCGACGCGAAGGCGGACGCCGGTGTTGGTGCCGTCGTCAGGGTCCGAGCAAAATGAGAGAGGCCGCGCCAGATGAACGACGCGGCCGCCGGGGAAGGCGATGACGCCCTTCGGCAGCAGGTCGAGCAGGTCGTCGTTGCGCCGGAACGGGGCGGCGCGGTCGTGGCGCTACCAGTCGGCTTGCATACCACCTGGTGGACGCCGTTGCGCTCGGTCCACTGCGCGGCGATCTTCTCGATGCCGGGGCCGGCACCGTGCACAAGCACGAGGTCGGCATACTTGGCGCGGGCCCTGTCGAGGCTGCGGATGACGGCGCCCGCGTCGGCGACAGTCTTGCCGCCGGCGATGGCGACCAGGGTGCCGTTCGGCAGCTGCGCTTGGGTCTCGTGGTCCTTCCGCGCCCGGACGAAGTCGCGGGCGTCGATGGCGGCGGAGGTCAGCGCGCCGGTCCGGTTGAGATTGCGGCCGGTCTGGTCGTTTCGCTCAGTCGAAGCCGCGATGTCTTCGAGCGTTTCATCGGGTTCTTGACCTCGCCGAACACGCCGGCGAACAGGCCGGAATCGGCGAGGATGAAGTCCGGGCGTTCTGTCCCGGCCTGCTTGGATTCCGACGTGCCGGTGCGGACCTCGAAGGGCAGGTTCTGTGCGCGCAGGATCGCGGCGATCAGGTCACGTATCGCCGGATAGAACGTTTTCTCGGTCGAGGAACCGATATCGCTCAGTTGCCGTGTCTCCACGACATAACGGGCGGCCTCGACGGTGAGATGGTCGGCCTGCCCGCTCATCGATCTCCCCGATCCTGCCGGGCCGCGCCGCCAGATGCCGGAGCACTCTGCGCGCGGGCCTCATTCCCATTGGGCATTTTCGCAACCGGTTTGCCCTTGAGCCCGCCTTCGACAAGACCGGACAGAAAGTCCGCGAACACGGCGATATCCTGACCGGCGCTGGCCTGCTCAAGCGCGGCCATATACTCATCGCGTCTTTCGAGCGGGATTACGGTCCAGGGATAGCCGCCGGCGGCAAGCATGACATTCATGAGGAACCGACCGATGCGGCCGTTGCCGTCCATGTAGGGGTGAATGTAGACGAAGATGAATTGCGCGAGCACGACACGCACGGCGGGCTCGCGCTCTTCGCTCAGCAATTCGAAAAACGCGGGCATCAGCTCGCGCACCGCACTCCATTCGGGCGGCACATGCATGGAGCGGCGAATATAGACCTGTCCGCTGCGGTAGCCGGCAAGCTCGGCGGGCCGCAACAGGCCGGCGGTTACGCTGGGTGCGAACATTTCCCGGTACCATGTGCCGTGATCCTCGTCGGCGACCGTCCCGGGGTTCGTGTTCGCCAGCACCCTGCGTACGCTTTCCCAAACGGCCTGATAGGCCTGCCAGTAGCCTCTGGCGGCAAGCGCGTCCCGGTGTTCCCTGTCTTCGTCATTGCCGTCGGGACTCCAGTTGCCGCTGCGTACGCGTTCGATCAAGGCGGGACTAACGCGGTAACCTTCGATCGAAAGGGAGTGATAGGCGTCGGTAACGCAAATGTCCTCGAGCTGCTTGAGATAGGCATCGATGTCATTCGGTCTGCCGGGCGCTTCGGGAAAGCGTGCGAGGATCGGCTCTCGCATGCTGTGCCAGAGAAGCCGGACGCGATTGACGTGCGGGGAAACACCGCGGGCGGGCAGCGCAAAGGCTGGTTTGGTTTTGAACGGATCGGTCTCCCGCACCGTGTAATCGGCGGCCCGCATCGTCTTGAGGATGTCATCGGCGATTCGCGTGCGGCCGATGTTGCGAAACGCCCCGGCGAGCCGGCCGGCTACGGTGCTGTGGCCGCCCTCCAGCAGCCGCGCCAGCACATCGGAAGCATCGCGTACTATCGATAGAGCGGCCCGCGCATCTGTGGGATTGCAGGCAAAGAAGCTGGCGAAACAGGCCACGAGCGCGGCCGGAAGTGGAAACAGCCGCAAGCCCTCCAGCACTACGATATTCTTCTTCTCAGGCAGGCTCGCCCGTACGTCGAGGATGGACGTGTTGTGCGGCAGGGAGATGGGCTTGTTGCCGCCTCTGGGGGTCCGAACGAGAAGCTGGGGCGGAACCGTCCGGTTGCCAACGTGGAGCAGCAGGGATTGTTCGGGAGACAGGCACCATGCTTCGTCGAACCGTTCCTGAAGATAGGCGGCGCAGAAATCCCAGAAAGAGGCGTACCAGGCCGTGCTCTCGCCGGCGGCTTCGTCGGGGCGCGAAGGGATATACCAGCCCTTCATGACCTCCAGCAAAAGGCCGTTCTTGAGCAAGCGCTCGCGATGGACACGGGTCAGATCGCCCGTCCGTATAGCGACGGCGCCCAGCTCCTGAAGGCGCTTCAGGACCTCAAGTGACTGGGCCAGCTTTTCAGAGGGGGTAGCCATAGGTGCCGTGTTGCCTTTGGGTTTTGATGCTGCGTGGATTCTAGGCTTTGACGCTGCGCTCTGTTTAGGTTATTAGGTTGTATCAAAATTAGGTTTTCGTGTCGAGCAAGAATTGGGTTATGTAACGAGCACGACTCCCGCAGCGGGCAGCTCGTAAGGGAGCGCCTACGTATCGCATCTACATGCCCGGCTTAACCTCCCGCTTGTGCCGTCGACGTTTGCGCACCTTTTCTTCCTCCTGCACTTCTTGGCCGGTGCTGGCATTGCTGGCCTGTCCGCCATTGGGTTCGGCCCGAGCCAGGCGATGACGGCCACGCTCGGCCTATGGGCGGGTTGCCCGAATATAGCTTGTGGTTCAAGGCCCCAAAGTCGGTTCTGGAACCGGCGTGCAGCCCTTCGGAAGGACGGTCCTCCACATAAAGCGCCCACTTGTCCATCCGGCGTCCAACGGGACCGGATACGCGCACATCGTCGGCAACGACATCGGTGAAGAAGCATGATCGTTGTCTCGATCACCTGATTCTCGGCGCCAAAACTATGACACTTAGACCACGGTGCCGTGCCTCACGAAAACGATCAAATCCTTCGTCAATCCTGTCATCCTTAGGTAGCTTTGAACCTGTGCCCGATAGTGCTCGACGGTCTCGGGCGTGGATCGACATCGCTTTTCCAGTCGATGATGGCCTGGGGAGCGTCATCGTCACCGAAACTGGTCGCATCGGCGATGCCGGCGGTGGCCCGTTCCGTGCCTTGCGGCACCGACCGTTTCCGCCGCATCGACAAAGTGCGCATGGTCGAGGTGGGCGTGGCTGGCGGTCGTCCGGTGCCTCCGGTGGCCGAGCAGCTTGACCACCAGGGGAGGTTTTCGCCCGCCATCACGGCGTGGCTCGCTTCCGTGTGCCGCCTATGTCGTGCAAGAGATAGCCGCCACTATCTCGACTGCATGACTATGTCTTGTAGTCCCGGCTGATTCTGGTTTTGCCGGCAAGTGAGCGCAGTGATGGCGACATAGTTCGGACTCCATCCATCAGCTCCGAGAGGGGGGGGAGGAGTCCATCATGAGACATGTCATCAATCACCAGGTGGTTCTGTCGCAGGCACCGGTTGGTCCGCTTGCAACATGGCTCGGCAGGTTTGCGGACGCGGCGAGTAGACAGGGATACACCCGTTCGTCGATCTGTCGACGGATTCGGTT
>MPMT01000065.1 GCA_002238645.1 Alphaproteobacteria bacterium bin52
CCGACGAGGGGTTCGTTCTTGAGCAGACGCCGCAGGGTCTGGACCTTTTCCATGGGCCAGGACGAGAGGTTGGCGATGGTCCGCTTCCTGATCTTTCCGTTCTCGCGCCATCCCTCGCGCAGGAGGATGGCCGGCGGGGAGTTCCGGTTGGGGACGATGTCTATGTACATGGCAACATGCATAGGGCATGACGCAAGCTCTGTCAACAGAAAAATGTATTATTACATGGGAACGTTTATGTGATGACATCATGCCATTTTGCGGCCAAAATCATATGTTTAGAGCGATCCGGCCGCTGGAATCAGAGGGAACTTCGGGTTAGACCATCGAGCTTCTTGTCGCACCAGGCCAAGCTCCGGCAAGGGAGATGCATCAAGTAGCGGAAACCTGTTTTCGCAGGCCAACGGGTTCGACCTCCGTCCGGTAAGTGCGCAGTCCGCCAACCGGGAACGAGTGTTGTGTGCCGCGTGGCGATGCGCGCCGCGAAGCGTGCATACAATGGGCAGAAAAGCCACGAACATTGAGCCCCGAAGTTCACGATGTCGACGCCTTCATGTTCAGGAGAGCGAGGGCAGTACTGGAAGCGCCGCCAGGACGAGGCGTGACGGACCGGCCGGGGTTGCGGGAACGCCTGCAGGAACGCCCCGGCATCAACGACGAAGCCGTTTCGCCCCCCAACCGCTCATGCCTGGTCCCGAAAGCCGATTTCGTCGAAAAACTCCAGCTTCACCTGGCGGCACTGCTCCGGCGCTTCGATCTGGTGCAGATGGGAGGTCTCCGGGACGAAGTCGTAGCCCGCACGCATCAATTCCTCCATCCCCTCTCCCGGGAGGTAGGTGCCGACAATCGTCGGGTCCGCGGAGGAGATCGCCTTTGCCTGGCAGGGGGTGTCTCTCGCCTGCGTTATGCTCGACCAGGAGTAGTATTCCTCGAACATCTGCGCTTCGTATTCCGGCGGGCATAGGAGTTCGACGCTTCCGTCCTGACACATCGTCAGTCAGGGTCGTTCGTGCGATCAGATCGAAGTCCCTCGGCTGCAGCCGGTTGAATACCGGTACCCGGGCCAGCACTCGCGTGAAACTCTCGTGTGTCGGATAGCGGCTGCGACGTTGCCTGGCGATCCGGACCAGATACGCTCCCACTTCCTCAAGGTCCTTGCGGGTCTTTCCGGGCGGAACCGCGGGAAAGTCGAAGACGATGATTGCGCGCAAGCGGACCATGTTGCCGATGGCCTGCTGAAGCCCGATTATTCCGGACAGGGAGTGGAACACGCCGACCGGGGGCTCCACGTCAAGCCTGTTCCCGATCGCCCGCACCAGGCACTGCCTGTCGTCGAACCGGTCGGTCAACCCGCTCCAGAAGGGAAAATAGGCGTCCGCAGCCATGCCGTTCCCGTCCTGGCGCGTCCCCAGGTCCATACTACGCCAGCTGGCAACCGGACGGGCCGGTGGCGTCCCAGGAAATTCGCAAAGCTGACTTCTGCTCGGGACAAGAGCGTTCCGAAAGTGACCGCGCCTGGCGACAAGGCGGCGGGTGCACCGGATGCGGCACTGGACGGTATCCTCGCCTTCGGGCTGGAACACAAGCGAATGCACAACCTTTGCCACCCGCATGCTCCCAGCGCGCTGTTCCTCGCCGCGCGTGCCCGGGACTGACGGGGGACAGGAAGCCGCAAGACTGTCGTTTACTCGGCCGGGGTATCCGCATTCGACCGGATGTTCCTGACCGGCAGGGCCGGATTGACCAAGCCGGCGTGGCGGGTGCCGGCGTGGCAGGCACCGGCAGGCAGGCTGGCACGGGGTGGCCGCCGGGACGAAGTGTCGGGGACTCTTCCGGGTCGGGCGGGGGAACCGCTTCTAATGCTCCGGGTTATGCCGGATCAAGTCCCAGGATCTGCCGGGCGATGCCCCGGGCCTGGTCCTGGTCCTCGACAATCCGCTCGCCCGGGACCGAGTGCAGGACATCGAAGGCCTCGAGTGTATCGGCGATCTCCCCGGAACTCCCGGTGACGATGGTTGGCGTTCCCTCGTTGGCAGCGAGGTCGATCAGCTGCCTCACCACGGTCGCGGCGCTGTCGTCCATGTAGGTTGCGCCGGCAAAGTCGAAGATCACGACCTCGTGCTCGAGCAGGTCGATACTGATGATACGGACCAGCTTCTTCGACGACGCCACCGTGAGGCTTCCCTTGAGAACAAGCATTCCGACCCGCGCGGAAAACGGATCCGCATCCTCCGGTTCGTCATCGTCGTAGAGAAATACCGAGTCCAGCATAGGGACCGAAATCACGCTGTCGAGTTCCAGTTGCCCGACCCGAAGGGCGCCGGCGAGGAAAGAAATGATCATCCCCAGTACCACCGCCATGATCGGACCGATGAACACGGCAATCAGCGTCGTGACCACGATGGTGACGGCGTACTCGCCGCGAAGCCTGTGCAGGCGCGCCAGCAGTGACCAGTCGACCAGATCCCACCCGACCTTGAAGAGCACTCCGGCCAGGGCCGCCAGCGGGATCGGGTCGGCATAGGGCGCAAGACCGAGCAACAGCGCCAGCAGCAGCAGGGCGCAGATCAGGCCTGATACCCTCGTGTGCCCTCCGGCACGGATATTGGCGACCGTGTAGACCGGGGTCCCGGCGCCCGGCAGGCCCCCGATCAACCCGGCGGCCAGGTTGCCAAGACCCTGGCTGACCAGCTCTCGCTCCGGGTCATGGCTCGTCCGGGTCAGGGAATCGGCGGCGAGCGCGGTGAGCAGGCTGACGATCGAGCCGATCGACGCCAGGAGGAGCGCGGGCTGCAGCGCGTCAAGCAGGAAGTCGATCGACGGCAGGGTCAGGTCTGGAACCATGAGGATGATCGGAACCGGCCCGAGGACCGGCGCATCGCCCAGCCACAGCACCCCCAGTGCCGTTCCCGCCGCCAGTCCGGCAAGGGTGCGTGGCAGGTAGCGGTGAAGCCGTTTCGGCCAGGATATGGCCACGCCGAGGGTGGCGCATCCAATGGCGAGTGCGCTGTAGTTGATGGCACGCAGCGCGTCGGGCAACCCCGACAGCATGCCGATAATCCCTCCCGGCGCCGGTGCCGAGCCGAGCATTGGCAGGACCTGGATTGCCATTACCAGGATGCCGATGGCCGTCATGAAGCTGGCCACCACCACGTACGGGGTGTAGGCAACGAACCGGCCGAACTTCAACAGCCCGATCACGATCTGCAACACCCCGGCAAGCATCACGATCATGAGGGCTTCGGACAGGGTGTTTGAGTAGTCGGTGACGATCACCGCCATGATGATGGCCATCGGCGCCGTCGGTCCCGATATCTGGGTCGACGTGCCGCCGAAGACGGCGGTGAACAACCCGACCGCGACCGCACCGTAGAGCCCGGCCGCGGCTCCCAGGCCGGAAACAACGCCGTAGGCAACTGCGAGCGGCAGGGCGACGAACATCGCCGTGGTGCCGCCGAGCGCGTCCTGCCACAGGTCGTTCAGGCTGTAGTCGGTCTTGAATCGAGCCACGTCAACCTTCCGATCCGGTCCGGTTGGTTCCGCGGTTCCTCCCCGATGGTTTCGACCGGCCGCGCGACGACGCGTCAGCCAAAGGCCTTGAAAGTGATGATGGTAAAGGTGTCACGCACTCCTTCAAGACGCTGGATGCGCTCCGTTACGAAATGGCCGATATCCGTGCTGTCCGGCAGGTAGCATTTCAGCAGGACGTCGTAGTGACCCGAGGTCGAGTAGGTCTCGGACACCTCCTCGACCCCCTGCGCCACGGCGTCCGCGACCGTGTAGGCCGTTCCCGGTTCGCACTTGACCTGCACAAAGATCGTCTGCACGGACTCGCCTTCCGTCCCCGTGATCATGCCCGCCGGCGTGGTTCAGGCGACACCCGGGCGTGCCGGACGCAGCAGGAACGCCGGTGTATGGTCGCCAAGTCCTGTGGTGGGCGCATTCTTGGGCACCGACGGAGGAACCCGTTCCCGGCGCCGCGGCGTGCCGGTTGGCATTCCCGTCGCCTGCTCCTGCTCCTGCACCATGCGCGCACCCTTCCTGGCGTTGCCGGTCCGTCCCCGGACCAGCTGGTCCTTGATGTCGAGGTCGATGGTCTCGATCGATCTCTTGATCAGGCTGCGAATTGCCTGCAGGTACCGGGAATCCTCGTCGGTCGAGATGGTGAATGCACGTCCGGAACGACCGGCGCGGCCGGTCCGGCCGATGCGGTGTATGTAGTCCTCGGCGTGGGTTGGAACGTCGAAGTTGAACACGTGGCTGAGTTCGGCAATGTCGAGGCCGCGCGCTGCGACATCGCTCGCAACCAGGAGGCGGGCATCCCCGGCCTTGAACCGTGTCAGGGTCTCAGTCCGCGCCGGCTGCGGCATGTCTCCGTGCAGGACCACCGCGTCGTAGCCGTGGCGGACCAGTGAGCGGTGGACGATGCCCACGTCACGCTTGCGGTTGCAAAAGATCAGCGCGTTGCCGACCTCCTCCCGGTCGATCAGGGTACGCAGCACCGCCCGCTTCTTCCATGCCTCGGTCAACAGGAGGAACTGTTCCACCGTTTCTGCCGTGCTGGACGGCGGCGCAACCGTGATCGACTTCGGATTGATCAGGAAACCGTCCGCGAGCTCGCGTATGCCCCGGTCCAGCGTCGCGGAAAAGAACAGGGTCTGGCGGATACGGGGCAGCAGCGAGACGATCCGCTCGACATCCGGGATGAACCCCATGTCCAGCATCCTGTCGGCCTCGTCGATGACCAGGATCTTGACGTCGTTCAGGAGTA
The DNA here is from genome assembly GCA_002238645.1 of Alphaproteobacteria bacterium bin52. GTDB lineage: Bacteria > Pseudomonadota > Alphaproteobacteria > Thalassobaculales > Thalassobaculaceae > Bin52. The sequence continues at coordinate 4,772 of MPMT01000065.1, forward strand.
TCCGGCCGCGTTCGATGTGATCGAGCAGGCGGCCGGGAGTGGCGATCAGCACGTCGACACCGCGGTCGAGCTGCAGGTTCTGCTCGCCGAAGGCGACGCCGCCGATCAGCAATGCCTTGGTGAGTGAACAGTTCTTGCCGTAACGCTCGAAACTGTCCGCAACCTGGGCGGCAAGCTCCCTCGTCGGGCACAGGATCAGCGAACGCGGCATGCGTGCCTTGGCCTGTCCGGAGGAGAGGATATCGATCATCGGCAGGGTGAAGGAGGCGGTCTTGCCGGTTCCCGTCTGGGCACAGCCGAGAACATCGCGACCCTGCAGGACGATCGGGATCGCCTGTTCCTGGATCGGCGTCGGCGTGGTGTATCCGGAATCGGCGGCCGCTCCAACGACCTCATCGCTGAGGCCTAGTTCTGAAAATTGCAAAATTATTATTTTCCTTGTTGTGACCTGGCCGATGTGTAGCCGATGTCGTTGATGGTCTTGGCGTGTCCAAATTGTGCCAAGATTGGACTACATGTTCAAGTCATTGTCGTGAACGCCCGTTTCGGGTCTTGCGGATCGGGCCACGGAACACAGCCTGGTCAGGCCCCGCCCTCGGGAAATCGCGGCGGGCGCGGGAAGCCGTTCGGAACCGCGACACCGGCCTGTCCACGCCGGCCCATCCACTGGCCGAGTTCGCGGATCCGACGCTGGCGTCCTCCCGGCATCGGCCAGGTCAGGCCGTCTTCGGCGCTCAGTACCGTCGCGTCGGCAAAGCTGCCCCGGGCGTACCGCTGCAGGATGACGCCCTTGCCGCCAGAGCGTTCCGGGAGTTCGTCGATCGGGAACACCAGCATCCTGCGGTTGCTGCCGACCACAGCCACGTGATCGCCCCCGGCCTGCCGGCACAGCACGACCCGGGCGCCGTCGGCCGGCGACATGACCTGGCGCCCGGTCCGGGTCCGGGCGCCGAACCTGCTGCCCGGAACCAGGAAGCCGCGGCCGTCTCCGCTGGCGATCAGGTAGCGGGCGTGCTCTCGGTGCACCAGCAGGGCCACGAGGTCGTGGTCCTCCGCCATGTCGATCATCAGGCGCAGGGGTTCACCATGGCCGCGGCCGCGCGGAAGCCTGTCCGCCTGCACGCTGTAGGAGCGCCCGTTGCTCGCGACCAGGGTGAGCAGGTCGGTGGTGTGGGCCCGCAGCAGGAACCGGAGGCTGTCGCCTTCCTTGAACCGGAACCCGGTCTCGTCCGCGCCGTGACCCTTGATCACCCGGATCCAGCCCTTCTCGGAACAGACCACGGTGACCGGTTCGCGTTCGGTCAGCGCGTCCGGCGGGATCTCGATGTCGGGCGGCGGCCCGCCGATCGCGGTCCGCCGCCGACCGAGTTCGGTGTCCGGTCCGAAGGACTCGCGCAGGCGCGACAGTTCGCCCGCGACGGCCTGCCACAGCAAGTCCGGGTTCTTCAGCAGGGCCTCGATTTCCGCCTTCTCGTCCGACAGCCCGTCGAATTCCTTGCGGATCTCGATTTCCTCGAGCTTCCTCAGTGCGCGCAGCCGCATGTTGAGGACGGCTTCGGCCTGGCGGTCCGTGAGCTCCCAGCGTGCGCGCATGACTGTCTTGGGATCATCCTCCTCGCGGATGATCCGGATCACCTCGTCGATGTTGAGATAGGCAACGAGGTAGCCCTGGAGAACCTCGAGGCGTTCCTCGATCCTGGTCAGGCGGTGGGTCTTGCGCCGGATCAGAACTTCGTGGCGATGGTGGAGGAACCCCTGCAGCGCCTGGGACAGCGACATGACCCGGGGCGTGCGCGAGGCGTCGAGCACGTTCAGGTTGAGCTGTATCCGCGACTCGAGCGGTGTGGTCGCAAACAGGCTCTCCATCATCAGTTCGGGGTCGACCCTGCGGCTGCGCGGCTCGAGTACCAGGCGGATGTCTTCTGCCGATTCGTCGCGGATATCGGCGAGCATCGCGATCTTGCGCCCCTCGATGAGTTCGGCGAGCCGTTCCACCAGTCGCGCCTTCTGGACCTGGTACGGGATTTCGGTGACCACCACCTGCCAGGTGCCGTTCTGCAGTTTCTCCACGTTCCAGCACGCGCGCACCCGGAAACTGCCCTTGCCGGTCAGGTAGGCGTCGCGGATGTTTCCCGGTTTCTCGACCAGCACGCCGCCGGTCGGAAAGTCGGGCCCGCGAACCAGGGTCAGAAGCTCGTCGATGCCGAGATCGGGCTTGTCGATCATGCGCAGCAGCGCATCGCACAGTTCGGCGACATTGTGCGGCGGAATTGACGTCGCCATTCCCACCGCGATGCCCTGTGCCCCGTTTGCCAGCAGGTTCGGGAAGGCCGCGGGCAGGATCACCGGTTCCCGGCTCTCGCCGTCGTAGGTATCGGTGAAGTCGACCGCGTCCTCGTCGATGCCCTCGAGCAGCAGCCCGGCGACTTCGGTCAGCCGCGCCTCAGTGTAGCGCATCGCCGCAGCGTTATCTCCGTCCACGTTGCCGAAGTTGCCCTGTCCGTCCACGAGCGGATAACGCTGGGAGAAGTCCTGGGCGAGGCGTACCATGGCCTCGTAGATTGCGGCGTCGCCGTGCGGGTGGAACTTGCCCATGACATCGCCGACAACCCGGGCAGACTTCTTGTAGCCCTGGTCGGGATCGAGGCGGAGTTGCCGCATGGCGTAGAGCAGGCGGCGGTGCACCGGTTTCAGCCCGTCGCGCACGTCGGGAAGCGACCGTGACATGATGGTCGAGAGCGCGTAGGCGAGGTACCGCTCGGCGAGCGCATCTCCCAGACCGGTGGTACGAATGCCCGCCGATGTAGTTGTCATCTCGTCTGCCTCCACGACATATCGTAGTCAAGGAGAGGGACTGGGACAAGGTTGCGCCGATGCCCGGGCTGTCCTGACCACGGTCTCGCGGCGCGTCAGCTACGCCGTGCCGCGAACCGGCCGATCAGCGAGCCGAGGATGCCCTTTGGCAGGAAGATGATGAACAGGACCAGCGCGATACCGTAGATCGCGTTGTCGAGCCCGACCGCATCGGTGCCGATCTGCACCCGAAGTATCTCGGCCAGCAGCAGGGTGATCACCGCGCCGAAGGTTGGGCCGAGCTGCACGAAGATGCCCCCGGTGACGACCGCGAAGACGATCTGCAGGGAGATGGCGATGCCGCTGACGGTATCGGGCGAGATGAACAGCTGGTACTGCATGTACAGCGCGCCGCCGAGCGCCGTCATCACCGCGGAAATCATGGTGATCTTGAGTTTTTCGCGAGTAACATTGATCCCGGCAGCGGCCGCGCTGTCCTCGTCCTCGCTGATGGCGTCGAGCGCATAGCGGATCATCGAGCGGTCCACCAGGCGCCAGATCGCGAGCCCGACCAGCCAGACGACGACCGCAATCACGAACCAGGTTTCCTTCTCGTCGAACTGCAGCGCAATGATCGACGGCGTGCCGTCGTTGCCCTTCGGTGTCGGCGTGAATCCCAGCGACCCGCCGGTATGGTCCCGGGTCGCGATGATGGTCTGGCGCACCACCTCGCTCAGCGCCAGGGTCACGAGGGCGAAGTAGTGACCGGTGATGCGGAACCGGAAGCACGGGTAGCCGACCACCACCGCAAGCAGCATTGCGCAGGCGAGCGCGATCGGAATGCCGAGCCAGGGTGTCATGCCGGCGTAGTTCCACAGCAGCGCGGTCACATAGGCGCCGATACCCATGAAGGCGCCGTGTCCGAGCGAAACCAGGCCGAACCGGCCCATGAGCGACCAGCCGGTATAGGTGAACGCCCAGAACAGGATGACGATCATGATGTGCAGGGGATAGGGTGGCAGTCCGACGACAGAAGCCACCACCAGTACGCCGGCGATCACCAGCGCCACGCGGAACTCGCTCAAGACCGTTTCCCCAGCAGGCCCTCGGGCCGGACGAACATCATGACGATGAAGAAGACGAAGGCGAACACGTACCCCCACTCGATGTCGAAGTGGTAGCCGCCGAGCGCGATCAGTTCCGAGAAGATGAAGGCGGCGATGAACCCCCCGACCATGTTGCCCAGCCCGCCGAGCACGCAGATCATGAAGGCGATCGGTCCGAAACTCAGGCCGACGAACGGGTGCACGTCGTACTGCAGCACCAGCAGGCAGGCGGCGAGACCGGCCAGACCGCCGCCGATGGCGCTGGTCATCAGGTACATCCGGCCCTGCTGCACGCCCATGAGCGTCATGATTTCGCGGTCCTGGCTGATGGCCCTGATCGCGGTTCCCATGTAGCTGCGGGTCAGGAACAGGTAGAGCGCGAACACGCAGACGGCCGCGGTGGCGAAGGCGGCCAGCCGCGCCCAGGAAACGTAGATGTCCTGGATAAGCGCGAACGACCCGAGGCTGACGCCGAGGTTGCGGAACTCGATGCCGAACGCGAGTGTCGCGGCGCTCTGGAAGAAGAACAGCAGTCCGCCGGTGGCCAGGAGCTGGTTGATCGGCTGGGCGTTCACCAGGTGGCGGATCACCAGGTAGTGGATGGCGTAGCCCAGCACCGCGGTGAGCGCGATGCCGATCATCATCGACGGGATGAGCGGGAGCCCGAACACGGTGTGGCAGTAGAAGATGGCGTACATGCCCAGCATCACCACCTCGGCGTAACAGATCCACACCACGTCGATGACGCCGAATATCAGGTTGAGGCCGAGCGAGAGCAGCGCGAGAACGCCGCCGAGCAACAGCCCGTTGATCATGGTTTCGTAGAGGTAGACGTCCGTCAGCGCGAAGACGATGTCGCCTTCCCTGAGAATCGTCGGGACGTAGGCCAGGCAGGCGAACATGATCACCGCCAGGGTGACCAGGATCCTCCCGGTGTCGAGTCGACCCATCCGGTTCCTCCGTTCCTCGCCGGTCTACAGACCCATGTAGAGCCGCCGGACTTCCTCGTTGTCCGACAGTTCCTGTGCACTGCCGCTCATGCGGATCGAGCCGGCCTCGAGCACGTAGGCACGGTCGACGACCTGGAGCACCTGCTGCACGTTCTGCTCGACGATCAGCACGGTGAGATCGCGCTCCCGGATCACCCTGATCAGCTCGAAGATGCGTTCGACCACCACCGGGGCGAGACCGGCCGAAGGTTCGTCGAGCAGCAGGAGTTTCGGGCCGCTCATCAGCGCGCGGCCGATCGCGCACATCTGCTGCTCGCCGCCGGAGAGCGTGCCGGCAAGCTGGTTGCGTCGTTCCCTCATGCGCGGGAACAGGTCGTAGACGAACTCCAGCCGCTCGCCGAAGCGGGCCCGCGCCATCGGGATGTAGGCCCCCATGCGCAGGTTGTCCTCCACCGTCATGCGCGGGAACAGCCGGCGGTTTTCCGGCACGTGGGCTATGCCCAGCCTGATGATGTTGTGCGGCGGCGTGGCGACCAGGTCGAGATCCTGCATGGTCATGGTGCCCGACCGGGCGGGAATGAGCCCGGAAATCACCCGCATCAGCGTGGTCTTGCCGGCGCCGTTGGGGCCGATCACCGCCACCGCCTCGCCGGTCCTGACCTCGAGCGTGCAGCCGAACAGGGCCTGAAAGGTCCCGTATCCGGCATCGACTCCGGAAAGAGCAAGCATGGGCTGCACCTGTCCTGACCCGTACGGTTACGCTGACCGCGTCAGGCCGGCTGGCCTGCGCTGCGTCGGGCGGCCTCGCTGGCGTCGTCGGCTCCCCGGCCCAGGTAGACCTCGATTACCTTCGGATCCCTGGCCACGCTGGAGGGCGCGCCCTCTGCGATCAGTTCGCCGTGATCCAGGACCATCACCCGGTCGACCACCCGCATCAGAACCCCCATGATGTGCTCGACCCAGATGATGGTGATGCCCATCTCCTCGCGGATCCGCCTGAGCATGACGGCCGCCTGGTCCATTTCCGCATCGTCCAGGCCGCCGAGGCTTTCGTCGGCCAGCAGCAGCCGGGGCCGGGTGGCCAGCGCCTTGGCGAGCTCCAGCTTTTTCAGCCCGGCCGCGCCCAGCATGTCGACCCGGGAGTCCGGATCGGTCGGAAGACCGACCAGTTCGAGTGCGTCGCGGGCCGCCGACCAGGCGCCGGCCCGGTCGGCGTGACTCTGCCCGTAGAACCCGGCCACCGCCGTGTTCTCGAGGATCGAGAGCCGGCGGAACGGCCGCGGAATCTGGAAGGTGCGGCCGATGCCGAGGTGGATGATGCGGTGCGGCATCATCCCGGCGAGTTCGCGGCCCTCGAACCTGATCGAGCCGCTCGTCGGTGGAAAGGTGCCGGCCAGCATGTTGAAGATCGTGCTCTTGCCCGAGCCGTTCGGGCCGATCAGGCCGACGATCTCGCCCTGATCGACCTCGAACGACACGTCGTTGACCGCCGTGAAGCCGCCGAAGCGCTTCACGAGGTTGCCGACCGTCAACACGCCGTCACACTCCGAAGACCGGTTGTCCTAGCGGGCAAACGGCGACGACGACGGCAGGGGCAGGACCGGGTCGATAGTCTGAAGTTCCTTCGGCCACGCGATCTTGATCGCACGGTCGACGTACTGCATGACCACCGGGAACGCCTCCGTGTTCTGGCCATCCATGGCGCTTCCGGGTTGCGGGAACTTCACCCCGAACCCGAGCATGGTGCCGCCGACCGGGATATCGGTCTCCAGTGCCGCCGCCCGCAGCGCGTCGGCAGAGATGCCTCCGTGATCGCGGATCGCCCGGGGCAGGACATTGGTGAAGAAGACGTAGGCATTCGAAGCCGCCATCCCGACATGGGCGGAGATGCGCTTCAGGTCCATGTCCGGCGTGTCCACCGACTTCGCGTATTCCTCGCCGACCATCGTGGTCACGTCACCCAGTCCTTCGGCCAGGGTTGTCGGGTCAAGCAGCCAGATGGCGACCGGATCGACGTTGAAGATGTAATCGGCGGCGGACCCCAGCGATTCATACAGCTTGTCGGGAACCCCATACCCGGCACCGTGCCCGATCAGGGCGCGGAACTTCAGTCCCTGCTCCTGGGCCTGGCGCAGGAACAGCGAGATGTCCGGGTTGTATCCGGTATGCAGCAGCACATCCGGCCGGGCGCGCTTCAGCTTGGTGACCAGTGAGGACAGATCGGGCGCGGTGGCGGCGTAGCCTTCCTTAAGCACCACGGTGAAGCCCTGCGCCCCGGCGCCGGCCTCGTTGCCGGCCGCAACGCCGGAACCGTAGGGCCCGTCCTCGTGAATGATCGCCACCCGCAGCTTGTCAGGCGCGATACCGAGCTTCTCCTGGCTGTAGGCGGCAAGGAAGTCGGTCGAGGAGGTGCCGAACATGCCGCCGTGAACCTGGGGCCGGAACACGTACTTCAGATTGCGGTCCTTGAGCACGGCCGGCGAGATGCAGGTAGTGATCCACATGAACTTCTGCAGCTGGTCGACGCGTGCGGCCACCGGCACGCACTGGGCCGAGCTGTAGAACCCCAGCAGCATGTCGACGTTTTCCTGCTCGATCAGCCGGACCGCCTCGTTGATGGCCACGTCGGGCTTCGACTGGGCGTCGGCGTAGATCGGCTCGATCATGTAGCCCTCGACGCCGCCCTGGGTGTTGATGTGATCGATGATGATCTTGGCGCCGCGTGCCTGCAGATCCGATCCACCCCCGGCGAGCGGGCCGGTGTAGTCATAGATCACGCCGATCTTGATGGTCTTGTCGGCCGCCTGGGCGGTAAAGGCGAGAGCGAGCGCCGCGAGCGCGACGACGGTGCCGCGCACGATCTGAAGTGGCCGCATGAGAGTCTCCCTGTGAAACGTGACCGCGATGGTCGCCGAGCGCACGTCGCGGTCGTGGTGAGGGGACTCTGGCTGGCCGCCTACACGGTGTCAACGCCGGCCCGGCGGGGCGGACGGCCGCAGGGTCAGTCCAGGTTCGCCGGCTCGACCGCCTGGGTCACCATGCGATCCATCTGCGGCTCGTAGAGTTCCCACAGGAACCTCAGCCGCGCCAGCGGGGAGGGGTCGAGGTCGACCCTGAGGTCAACCAGCGGGAAGGCGTGATCGGCGACGACGAGGAGCGCCGCGGACTTGACCTGTCTGCGTTCGCCGCCTGCCGCCTCGCCGGCTTCGAGAGCATGCAGCAGCCGGTCGGCAAGGTGATCGGCGGGATGCGCCTCGAAGCCGGCCACCATCGCGGCCGCAACACCGGTCCGTACAAGAATGTTGCCGGCAGCGGCACACTGCCTGCCCTCGACCGCCGCGTGCAGCTCCGCGACCTTTTCACCGGTAAACACCGCCGTGCCGCCGGTACGGTCCACGATGGCGAGTTGCCGCCAGGCGATGGCCGGGTCGCCCGAGACCAGCGCGTCGCGTGCATCCGGCGCCAACATCCCGGCCTGCAGCAACTCCAGCCCCCGGGCCCCGAGGCGCGGGTCGGTGCGGAACTGGGACAGCACCGCGCCGGTTCCGGCCCGGGCATGGGGGCACCGGGCGCCGACGCAGATGCTCGAGGTGGCAGCCGCCGCGCCGAGCATCCCGGTCCGGCCGCAGCGACCCGCCAGCGAGAAGGTCATCTCATTCTCCCGCGTTCATTCGTCATCGCACTGTAAGACCGAGCGCCGCCCCGCGCCATGTGACCGTGTCTTGGTGGTGTCCGGCGCGAACCTGTATCGTGGCCGCGGCGGTGAAACGACGAACGGGCACGGGTGATGGACCGCGATGCGCAAGACCGGGTCACGCTGATAACCGGGGCGCGGGTGCTCACCTGTGACCGGGCACACACCGAGATCGCGGACGGTGCAGTGGCGGTCGCGGGAACGCGCATTCTCGCGGTGGGACCGACATCGGGGCTCGTTCGCGACCATCCGCGTGCCCGCGTGATCCCGGCGTCCGGCAAGGCGGTGATTCCGGGTTTCATCAACTCCCATACCCACGCCGTGTTGCTGGTGCTGCGCGGTACCGTCGAGGACATGGGCGGCGACGCCATCTTCGGCTACATGACCCCGATCAGCTTTGCCATGACACCGGACGAGCGCGCGGCACTGGCCCGGCTCGCCTGTGTCGAGGCGATCCGCTGCGGGACCACGACCCTGGTCGAGGTGTTCCGGTTCCTTGACGGATATGCCGATGCGCTCATCGAGTCGGGGCTGCGCCTGTGGCTGGCCGAGAATGCCGCCGATGCCCTGATCCGCAAGATCAGGTACGGCGTCTACGAGCATGACCGGTCGTTCGGCCGGGAGTTTCTCGACCGCACCGCCAGCCTGATCGAGCGGTTCCACGGCCGCGGTGACGGACGGATCCGCTGCCAGGTCGCCGCCCACGCGCCGGATGTGTGTTCGCCCTGGATGCTGCGGGAACTCAACGACATCGCCGGCCGTCACGGGCTGCGGCGCACCGTTCACCTGGCGCAGAGCCCGGGCGAGGTGCGCCAGGTGCGCGCGCTGCGCGGCTCCACCCCGGCAGAGTACCTGCGCGACCACGACTGGCTCGGCCCCGACGTCGTCGCCGCTCACTGGACCTGGTGCACGGACAGCGACATCGAGCTGTGCGCCCGTCACGGTGTGCACATGGTGCACTGCCCCGCCAACAGTTCGCGCCTCGGCCCGCACCGGGTCCGGATCGGCCGGATCCTCGATGCGGGCATCAACGTCGTGCTCGGGACCGACAACATGACCGAGGACATGTTCCACGCGCTCAAGATCGGATCGATCATTCACCGGCGCCGGCGCGGCGGCGGGCCGATCAATGAGGTGGACCCGCAGCCGGCCGCGTTGCTGGATGCGGTCACGCGCAACGCCGCCCGCGCCCTCGGGGAGGAGGCGGAACTCGGAACGATCGAGCCGGGAAGGAGGGCGGACCTGGCGATCATCGACCTTGACCGCGCCCACCTGCGCCCGATCATCAGCCTGGCCTCGAGCCTCGTGCACTACGGCCACCCCGGCGCGGTGAACTCGGTGATGGTGGATGGCCGGTTCGTCATGCGCGACGGACGGATCCTGACCCTCGACGAGCAGGCGGCCATCGGGGAGGCCCAGCAGGCGGCGGAGGCCGCCTGGCACCGGCTGCACCGGGAGAGCGGAGACATCCCGCTCCCGCCCGGGATCCGCTGATCGGGTTGCGGGTGGAAGCGATGCCTGACCGCGCCCTGACCGCCGCTGCCATCGCCCGGGCTGTCTGCGAACTCGGCGAGCGAGATGCGCGCCTGCGCGACGTGATCGAGCGTCTCGGGCCGCCGCCAAGGCGCGAGCGCCCGGGCGGGTTTGCCAGCCTGGTCCTGCTCGTCCTCGAGCAACAGGTCTCGCTTGCATCGGCCCGCACGACCTGTCGCCGCCTGGCCGCGGTAGCCGGGAGGATCACGCCGGCGCGGGTGTACGGCCTGTCGCAGGAGGAGTTTCGCGCCGCAGGTGTCACCCGGCAGAAGACCAGCTGCATTCGCGAGCTTGCGAACAGCATTCTCGACGGCTCACTTGACCCGGATGCGCTCGCAGGGTGCGACGACGACGAGGTTCGGCGCCGGCTCACGCGGATCCGCGGCATCGGCCCGTGGACGGCCGATGTCTACCTGCTCACCTGTCTGATGCGCCCGGACGTGTGGCCGGCGGGCGACCTCGCACTGCAGGTGGCCGCGGCCTCGCTGCTTGGCCTTCCCGAACGCCCCGGTGCGGCGGAACTCGCGAGGATCGGCGAGCGGTGGAGGCCGTGGCGCAGCGTTGCCGCCCGGATCCTCTGGCACCACTACGCCGGTACGGGTGCGGAGCTCAGGGCGCGGTCGGGCGGAAGGTCGGAACCGGAGGGCCGTCCTCGTCCTCGGTCGGACTGAAGACGAGTTCCACCCGCTGTCCGATCGCAAGTGCGTCGAGGTCGCAGTCGACGATGTTGGTCATCATGGTCGGACCGTCGTCGAGCGTGACGTAGGCGATGGCGTAGGGCGGATCGGCACGGCGGAGCACGCTCCACGAGTAGATCTCGCCGGTTCCCGACGATGCGACAAGGGTGACGTCGTCACTGCCGCAGTGCGGGCAGACCGAGCGCGGATAGTAGTGCTTCTCTCCGCAGTTCCGGCAGGACCCGATCATGAACGTGCCGTCCTTCGCCGCCTGCCAGAAGGCCTCGGTATCGGGATCGGGGACGGGGGAGGGGAAGGATCTGCTGGCCATGGGTCTCACTCCCGTTCCAGAATCACGGTTGCCGCGCCGTGCCGGGTGCCGAGCGATCCGCCAGTCCCGTGCGCGAGCGCGAGGTCGCAGTTCGCGACCTGGACCGCCGGGTGGGCCTCGCCACGAAGCTGGCGGACCGCCTCGACCACCTTGGTCAGTCCGCCGCGGTTCGCCGGATGGTTGTTGCACAGTCCGCCGCCGTCGGTATTGAACGGCAGCGACCCGACACCGGAGATCAGGTTGCCGTCGCTGACCAGCCTGCCGCCCTGGCCCTTTTCGCAGAAGCCGAGATCCTCGAGCTGCATCAGCACCGTGATGGTGAAACTGTCGTAGATCGACACGTACTTCATGTCGGCGGGCTTCACCCCGGCTTCCTCGAAGGCCATCGCTCCCGACCAACGGGCGCCGGAATAGGTCAGGTCGACCGCGCCGCCCATCTGGTGTTTCGGCGCCTCGCCGGCCCCGCGCACCCTGACAAGCGGCCGTTCCAGCGAGCGGGCGACCTCGGGCGAGGTGACGATGATCGCGCCCCCGCCGTCACTGATCACGCAGCAGTCGAGCCGGTGCAGCGGATCCGAGATCATCGGCGAGTTCACCACCTCCTCGACGGTGACCACCTTCTTCAGCATGGCGTCGGGATTGTGCTGGGCGTGGTGCGACGCCGCCACCTTGATCCAGGCGAGCTGCTCGCTGGTGGTTCCGTACTCGTACATGTGCCGGTTTGCGCACATCGCGTACATGTTGACCACGGTGGGTCCGAAAGGAAACTCGAACGCCACGTCGGGCGAGGTACTGCCGTAGTTGCGCGGCGCCGTCCCGGTCGCCATTCCCTCGGCGCGTGGCCGGCCGGCGAGCGTGATGAGCGCGACCGAGCACTTGCCAAGCGCGATCGCCTCGGCCGCATGGCCGACGTGCAGGATGTAGGACGATCCGCCGCACTCGGTGGTATCGATGTGGCGCAGCTTCAGCCCGAGATAATCCGCCATCGACAGCGCGCCGAGCCCGGGGGCGTCGCCGGCGCAGAAGTACCCGTCGATGTCGTTCTTGCCGAGACCGGCGTCGGCAAGTGCTCCGAGCGCCGATTCCGCGTGCAGTTGCGCCAGCGACTTGTCCACCGCCTTGCGCGTGGGGTGTTCGTACACCCCGGCGACGTACGCCTTTCCGTTGATACTCATGAAGGATGCGTCTCCCAGTGTTTGCCAGCGTGTTCTACTCTCCGGCATGGCGGTTGCGCCAGTGCCTGGCACGGCTATCGACAGTGCGATGAAATCCGTGCGCTCACAGGAACCCGGCCCAGAACAGCCGTTTGCCGCTCGCTCCGACCGTGCTCCGGTCGATCTCGCGCAGCGTGCCGTCGGGTTCGGCACGGAACATCACGAGCCCGGGTGCGACATCGATCGCATCTCCGCCCGGGGTCCGTGCGCGCGCCGCCTCGGAATTGGCCGCGATCAGCAAGTCTCCGTCCGGGTCGATGGAGAAGGTTCGCGGCAGATAGCCGCCCGTCGGCGCGCGCGAGACCGCCTCGAGGTGCCCGGTGTCAGGGTCGATCGCAAAGGTCGCGATCGAGTTCTCACCCGCTGCCATGACCGGTCCGGCGGGACTGGCAGCGCTCCCGTAGCACCGATTCGACACCGAAAGCCGTCGGCCGTCGGGATGGACGTGGAGTGCGGCGAGTGCCTGGCGGCCCTCGCCGGCGTCCGCGACCGTGCTGATGCGGAACACCGGCTCCGGTTCGACCGTGTCGCCCGCGGTCCGGAAGACCAGGATCTCGTTCTGCCGCTCGAGTCCGAGGAACATCCAGGGCAGAACCGGGTGAAAGTCGAGGTGCCGCGGCCCGAAGCCGTACCCGCCGCCGGGCGCGATGCGGGCCCGGGGCGCGAGCCGGCCGTCGTCATAGCCGAACACCTGCAGGACGCCGGGCTGTTCGGGGTGTCCGTCGCGCGCATCGTGTCCGCGGCACGGAAACAGCACCGCCCCGCCGGCCGGAGTGACGAGTACCTGGTGGCCGAAGGTGCCCCAGGCGATGTCGTCGGGTTGCGCCATCTCCTCGCCGATGCGGCCGTCGGGTGCGAGGCGGTGCACGGTGATCCCGCTCGGATCGTTGTACGCAACCAGCAGGTGCCGGGCGTCCCGGTCGAGGGAGAGGTGGAGCGGGCGTGCGGCAAGCCGGACCGGTTCGGGCTCGAAGGCGGGGCCGTCAATCCCGAGGTGGCAGACCGCGAGCGCATGGTCGCTGCCGCGCTCGCCCGGCCCGCCGTTGCTGATCGCGAGGTAGGCGAGCGCCCGGGTCGGGTGAGGCCACGCATACTGGATGTCGAGTCCTGCCCGCGCCGACCCGGTCGCCCGCAGCTTGCCACCTTCGACCGAGTAGCGGATGAACTCGTCCCCGTGGGCGGCAAGGAAGCCGTCCGTCCGTCTTCGTATCCTCATCCTCCACCTCTCCCCGGCGCGGCCCGAAGCCCGGCGCACCGGTTGACTGCGGTTTCCGGACCGAAGGCGACGAAACCTGCCTCCTTGTCAAGCGAACAGGCCCGATGCGGGCCCGCAGGTCTGGCCTGGCATGCCGATCCGGAACCCGCGTGCACCGGCGGCACAGCAGTATGACGGTCGACAGTCTCCGGGCAAGGCGTTGCCGGGGTGTATGCGGCCGGATCCTCATCCCGCCGCGCGGACCACGGGCCGTACGGGCGGGGAAAGGTCCGGCGAGAGCCGGCCTGGCGTGGGGATCCGTGACTGCACTCCTGCCGGACATGTCCACGCGCCGGACGGCATCCTCCGCGCGGACGGGGCCCGACTTCGCGCTGCCCGGCGCGGCAGGCGTCGGCGCCGGTTGCGCCGGTTTCAGATCCTGATGAAGATCCGGCCGCCCTCGACCCTGACAGGATAGGTCTTCAGGTCGACACAGACCGGCGGGCCGAGAGCCCTGCCCGTAGAAATGTCGAACCGGCCCTGGTGCAGCGGGCATTCGACGACACTGCCGATGACGAGTCCGTCCTCGAGGTGCTGCTCCTCGTGGGTGCAGAGCCCGTCGAGCGCGAAGAATCCCCGTTGCGTGTTGCAGATCACGAAGGTCCGGCCGTCGTGGTCCCATCGCAGCAGGTCGTCTTCGTCAATGTCGTCGGTTCCGCCGACCTCGATCCAGTCGTTCATGCGCAGGGGTCCGGTTCAGATGGTGCGAGAGAGGAGCGACTCCTCGTAGGGGTAGCGGGACAGCACGACCGGTCCCTTCCCGGTGACCAGCACCTGGTCCTCGAGCTTGACACCCTCGCTGCCGCCGACCTCGCCGACGTAGCTTTCGACGCAGATCACCATTCCGGCCTCGAACTCGCCGTCGTAGTGGTCTTCATGGTCCGTCGACTGGAGGATCACCGGCCATTCGTCGGCCATTCCCAGGCCATGGGCCGCACAGGGGTAGGGCTGGTCCCCGAATCCAGGCTCCTGAAGATAGCGCCGGGCGATGAAGTCACGGAAGGAACACCCGGGCCGCAACAGGTCCGTGTTGTGCATGACCTCGTTCCAGGCGCGGGCATACAGCGACTTCTGATACCCGCTCGGCGAACCCGGGCCGCAGTGGAATGCCCGGCTGACATCGGCTCCGTAGCTGAAGGGGCCGACGAGACCGCAGTCGAACACCACAAGGTCGCCCGCCCGGATGGTCCGGCTCGACGCCTCCTGCTGCCACGGATTGGTCCGCTCGCCAGAGGCCAGCAGGCGGTAATCGAGCCACTCGCCTCCCTTTTCGATCAGGGCCTGCCACATCAGGGCCCAGAGTTCCTGCTCCGAGATCCCGTTCCGCAGGGCCTGACGCATGCGCGTCATGCCGTCCTCGGCCGTCGCCAGCGCCAGGTTCATGGCCAGGACTTCTTCCGGGCTCTTGATCTTGCGCGCCTGCGCCAGGGCCGGCGCGGCGTCAACGACGCAACATCCTTCCTCCACCAGCGCCTGTTCGGCCTGAAAGCCCGCGCGATCGATGCCGATGCGGGCCCGCCCGCCACAGTGTGTCCTGACCAGGTCGCCGATCTGGGCAGCCCACCGGCGCGCCATTTCCTGCTGACGGTAGCCGCAGAACATGTAGGACAGGGGCACGACGTCGTCACGCACGACGTCGATGGTCTCGAGCTGGCGGCCGGTCTCGCGTCCCGGCTGGCTGTCGAAGAATGTCACCGGTCCGTCGCCCGGCATGAACAGGTAGCCTGCCTGGATGTGCATCTGGAACAACGTGCAGTTGCGCACGCCGGTGGCGTAGCGGATCGACAGCGGCTCGGTCAGGACAAGACCGTCGAGCCCGTGCGCCATGATCTGCTCGCGAAGACGACCCTGGCGCCAGGCGCGCATGCGCGGAACGTCGATCATGCCCTCGGTGTCCGTGGCCTGGACGGGTGGCGTGATCCGCGCCGCCTGCTCCAGCGTCAGGGCCCGGGGCCGGGCCGCGAAGGCCCTGGCGTAGTCGGCCGCGTCGTTCATCGGTCTGCCGGCTGGCAACGGTCAAAACGCCAGGAGAACGGTTCGTGCTCTTCAGCGATCACGGGGACTCGCCGAGGTTCGTGCAGACGGGAGCCGGACCTCGCCGCGTCGGAAAAGCCCGTCACTGCCCCGGGAGATTCCTCGGCCCGGGCGCGGTGCGGCGGGTTTCCGACGTCACCACAGATGTCTTGCATGAACGAGAGGGTGATGTTGCCACCCGAGCCTGCACCGATCGAGCGGGTGGCGAGGCCGCTCCGCCTGCCGGTTTCCCCAAGGGCTTCAGCTTCGATGCACTCGAGCTCGGCGGCGGAAGCTCCCGCGTCCCCGAGTGGACAAACGACCGCCCGCGAACGCACTGCGTCGGCGGCGGTGTTCCCCGTGACCCACGGCATGCCGATGCGTGTCGACGACCGGGGAAGCGAGCCGGGGTGGCCCCGGACACACGGACCTTCGACGGCCAACCGCCCGGAGGTGGGCTGGCCGGGGGGCGTCCAGACCGCGTCGGCTCCCCGCTCCGCGCACCGGATCGCCGTGCCGGGAAACCCGTTGCCGGTCACGTGTTGCGCCATGGTGCGGCCGCCGGTGGCGGGGGTGACGGGCGCGGCTGGCCGCACCTCGGCGATGTCGAGAACGGCGATGGCGATCTGGCCGATGCCCGCCGCCTCGCCGACGAGACCGGAGGAGGCCTGCGTCATCGTGATGCCGGCCCGTGGGGCAACCACTGTCAGGTTCCGTGTGGCCGGTCGACCACCGTAGCCATGAATCCGGCGCATCACATGGACCGCTGCGCGATGGGCGCCGCTGCTCCGCCCTCGCTGACCATGTGCGGCGCCTGGCGGATGGACGATGCCCTGGTCTGCAGACCCAGGCTGCGGCGCACGACAACCGAGAACACCTCCGCATTGGTGCGGATGAACCCGGGATCCGGCGCCGGCAATTGCGTCGCCAGGGCATCACGGAGCGCCGGCAGGGCAAAGAACGGAACCTGCGGGAACAGGTGGTGTTCCACGTGGTTGTTCATGTTCATGTAAATGAAGCGGCCCGGCCAGGCGGTACGGAACGATCGCGTGCTTTCCAGGATCGATGCCCTGTTCGCGGCCATCTCGACATGCTGGATCAACGTAAACAGGAGCATCACCGGCGCACCGATCAGCCGCGGCAGCACCAGAAACCACAAAGGCCACAGGAAACCGGTCGCGAGCAAGGCACCGAGGATCGCGTAGAACGCGAGGAAGATCCACGCATTCCGCGTCATCCTCGCCCGTTCGCCTTCCGGTACGGTCAACGTCATCATGCGCGAGTAGCGCCGCAGGACGAGGCGCGCCAGCACGGCCACGTGAAATCGCAGCAGTGCGAGACCGCTGACCTCCGCCAGCCAGCCGCCAAGCGACATCGGCGTGTCAAACGGCATCTGGCCGTCCCTGCCGACGTGCCAGGTGTGGGCGTGGTGGCTGGTGTGGGTGTAGCGCCGGTGTATCGGCTCTTCCATGTAGATCAGCGATGTCATCCAGAACACGAACTCGTTGAGCCGGCGGCTGCGAAAGGCGGTCCCGTGCGCCGTCTCGTGGCTGACGGCATAGGCGGGCACGGTCAGCAGGACGCCGTGCACGAACAGGGCCGGTACCAGCCAGGGGCTGCCCAGGGAGAGCGCCACCAGCGATCCCGTGGCGCCGAGGCCCGCGAGCCAACCACCCACATACGCGAGACCCGGACGGTCGGACCGGCGTGCGAGGGACTTGAGGGTCTTCCTGTCGAGGATCACATCGCTGGATGCCGCGTTGGTCGGTTGGTCGGAGACCGGATTGTGTTCATCGCGCATGGTCGGATCCCTCCGAGTCGAGGATGGCCTTGATCTCGGCGAGGTGACGTTCGGCCTGTTCGGGGTAGTTCTCGATCTCGACCGCTGTCTGTTCCGCCGTCCGGGCATCCATGACCCGGAGCGGCTGACCGGTCTGAAGGGCGCGGATATAGGTTCCGGCTGCGCGCTCGAAGTGGTACAGCCGGTTGAAGGTATCGGCGACACTGTCGCCGATCGCCACGACGCCGTGGTTGCCCAGGAGCAGGATCCTGAATGCGGGATCTGTCAGCAGCGCGGCGCACCGCTCGCCCTCCGCCTCGAAAGCGAGGCCGCCGAACGCGTCGTCGACTGCCACCCGGTTGAAGAACGTCGCGGTGTTCTGGTCGATCGGCGGCAGGGTGCTGTCGGCAAGGCTCGCCAGCACGGTCGCGAAGACCGGGTGGAGGTGCATGACACACCGCGCGAGGGCACACCGGCGATGGAGAGCGCTGTGCAGCCCCCAAGCCGTGGGATCGGGGGCACCGGGAGCCTGGAGAACGCCGCTGTCGTGCGCATCGAGTTCCAGAAGGTCGGATGCGCAGATGCGGGCGAAATGGACCTGGTTCGGATTGATCAGGAACCGCGTGCCTGCCGCGTTCACGGCCAGGCTGAAGTGATTTGCCACCGCCTCGTCCATGCCGAGGCGTGCCGTCCACCGAAACGCCGCGGCCAGATCAACCCGGGACTGCCAGTGGTCGGGCATCCGGTGGTCCTCCATCCGACGGGCATTGTCGTTTCGGGGCGCGGCGGTACCGCCGCGTGCAGGACCGTGCGCAGCCGACGACTGCTTGACAAGCGATTGAGTCGGGGTCACGTCATTACTTTGACTAATGCGTAGTCTGAGCGTGGATATCGGTGGTCATGGCCAACCTGCCGCCACTTGCCTGGCTGCGGGCCTTCGAGGCCGCGGCGCGCCATCTCTCCTTTACCCAGGCTGCCGCCGAACTCCACCTGACCCAGTCCGCCGTGTCCCAGCATGTGCGCAACCTCGAGTCGGCGCTCGGAATGGCGCTGTTCGTGCGCAAGACCCGGGCGCTCCAGTTGACGGAGGGTGGTGCGACCTACCTTCCCGTCGTTCAGAATGCGTTTGCCGTGCTCTCGGCCGGTACCCGTTCACTGACCGGAGACCGCGGCAGACAGTTGCGGGTCCGGTGCAACCTGGCGTTCGCGACCTTCTGGCTGGCGCCGCGGTTGGGCGCACTGCTTTCGGCTCACCCGTGGCTGTCGCTCACCCTGACGATACCGATCTGGGACCCCGAACATGCGGCAGGGCTGTCAGCGGTCGAAATCCGATTCGGTCGCCCGGGCCTGATGCCGGACGATGCGCGGCGTCTTGCGCACGAACGGGCCTACCCGGTCTGCGCCCGCAACGCCGAACCGATGTTCCGCGACTGGAAGACGGCGCCGCTGCATGACTGCACGGGCGTCGCGACGACCTGGCATGAATGGCTCACGAGCCAGGGCGAACAGCTCCCCTCAGACAGGGTTGTCAACCTGGCCTCGACCTATGTCGTCGCGATGACCGCCGCACTGCATGGTGCCGGCCTCTCCATGGCCCATGACACGCTGGCAAGCGGGCTGATTGCCGAAAACCGGCTCGTTCGCCCGCACGACCACTGGGTGGAAATGGCCGAAGGCTACTTCCTGATGACGCCTGCCCGACATGAGGAGACACCGGCGGCACGGGCCTTTGTCGACTGGATCAGGAACGAGGTGCCATCGGCATCGGCCTGAACCGGTTCCTTCCGGTACCCCGGGGAGACACGACGGCGCGCCTCGACGGACCGGCGCCAGCCTCAGGTTTCCCACGGGGCCAGGTGCATGTGCCCCCGGGTCGAAGAACAGGCGATCCGGGCCAAAGGGACCTCCTATGAGCTTTCCCCACTGTCAAGCGCGATTTGACTCCGTCGACTCCTGTTCCTCCCTCATCGTGTTACCCTCTGTCGAGCCGGTGATGTCGCCTGTCCACGCACGGACAAAGGCAGCAGTTCTTCTTTTCCAAGTAGTCCTTTTCGACTGCTGCCAGGCGCAGCGAAGGTGGTCCGGATGGAACGTCTTTGCAGCAGTGTGCTCAACGGCGGCACTCAACTCCTATTCGGTTCTGTTGGCCAGCCTGTGCCGGCCCCGTGACCCTGATTCCACATCCTGTGGTTCGACGTTCCGGTGGACGGGATCCATCTTACGAAACGGTGCCGTCAAGACGGCCAACCCTGCGTTCGAGCGATCACGCATCCTCCGGTTCCTCCGCGACCCCGTCGAGCCGCGTTGGACAGGAAAAACCCTCCTTTTGCCTCAGCCTCTGTTCCCGGCCATCGTGACGAGCGTCACGATGGACCGAGTACCGCGCCTGTCGGCACCAGACCGGTCGTGGCGTACCGCCATAGCGCGACAAGCAGCTTGCGTGCCACGGCGATGATGGCCCGCTTGCGCATCAGCCTGTCACGCCGGC